>NZ_JAUBTG010000055.1:22662-40828 GCF_036702395.1 Microcoleus sp. D3_18_C2
TGCTGCGTATTGCCCACCCTCCAACTAAAATTGATATGATATTAAAAATCTAAAATCTAAAATCTAAAATCTAAAATGGCATTACCTCCCGGCAGTTTTGGTTTACCCCTAATTGGCGATACTATCAACTTTTTGCAAGATTCCCAATTTGCCAAAAAACGCCACCAGCAGTACGGGCCCCTTTTCAAAACCAGCATTTTCGGACAGCCTACCGTGTTTGTGTGTGGCCAAGAGGCTAATTTGTTTGTTTTAAGCAATGAAAACCAATATTTTGCTGTGACTTGGCCTGCCAGCACGAAAGCGCTTTTAGGGCCGCTTTCTTTGGCGTTGCAAACGGGTGCTAACCACCAAAATCGGCGCAAGTTGCTGTACCAAGCGTTTGGGTCGCGAGCTTTAGCAGGCTACATCGGCGCGATGGAAGATATCACTCAGCGCTATTTGGAAAAATGGGCAAAAATGGAAACGCTGACTTGGTATCCCGAACTGAGAAATTATACTTTTGATGTTGCGGGTAAGTTGTTAGTAGGGATTGATAATGGTTCGGAAACGGCGCTAGGACATTATTTTGAAACGTGGTGCAATGGTTTATTTTCGATTCCTTTAGATGTGCCTTGGAGTCAGTTTGGCAAGGCGAAAAAGTGCCGAAAGCTGCTGTTGGCAGAACTTGAAAAGATTATTATAGATCGCCAGCAAGGAACCCCTAGCGGCAATGATGCTTTGAGTTTGCTGATTTCGGCCCGCGATGAAGAGGGAAATAGTTTGAGTTTGGAGGAGTTAAAAGATCAAGTGCTGTTGCTGCTGTTTGCGGGACACGAAACTTTAACTTCGGCGATCGCCTCTTTTTGCCTTCTCCTGGCTCAAAATCCCGATGTGATGGCAAAAGTACGGGCCGAACAGCAGCAGTTCCCCGCAACTGAACCGCTAACCTTGGAAGAACTCAAACAAATGACTTATTTAGAGCAGGTTATGCGAGAAGTGCTGCGGTTGGTTCCACCAGTGGGAGGCGGTTTTCGGCAGGTAATTAATGATTGCGAGTTCGATGGCTACGAAATTCCCAAGGGTTGGATGGTACTTTATCAAATCAATCAGACGCATCAGGATAGCGCAGTTTATCCCGAACCCGATCGATTCGACCCCGATCGATTTAGCTCGGATCGATCGCCTAAACCGTTCAGCTACGTACCCTTTGGCGGCGGTTTGCGAGAATGTTTGGGCAAAGAATTTGCCCGGTTAGAGATGAAGTTGTTTGCGGCAAAGATTGTTCGGGAGTTTGAATGGGAACTTTTACCGGATCAAGATTTGAATTTAATCAGAGTACCGACTCCGCATCCCGGCGACGGTTTGCAAGTAAAATTTCGTCGGAACTATTCTTAAGAACAGGCTTTTCGGCCTGTTCCACAATCGGGTAAATTTTCTTGTGGGGGGTTGCTCTGAGCAACGCCCTGAAAGCCACAAGATGCCTGTTCCATAATCGGGTGAATTTTCTTGTGGGGAGTAGGGGTTGGGCTTCTAGCCCGCCCTGAAAGCCTTATTGAGAATGGTGCAACATTTCAGTTGAGATTGATATCTTGCACCATTCTCAATAAGCTTTTTATGAACAGGCTTTCCGGCCTGTTCCACAAAGAGTGAATTTTCTTGTGGAACAGGCCGGAAAGCCTGTTCTTGATAATGGTGCAATATCTCAGTCTCAATCAACATCCAATTGCATCGGCCCCAAATACTTAGTTAAATAAGGAGAAAAAACCTCATAAATCAGAGTCAATGGCTTCCCGTGATGCCAAAACAAATAGTGTCGCCCCCAAAAAGGCCCCGACTGTTCAAAAGCTGACTCCAAAGCCACCGAATCACCGCAATAAATGCCCTGCACATCGCGATACAATTCTGTCCGCAGCCTCGCTAAACTAGCCCAAATTGGCAAAGATTTATTTTGTAAATATTCGTCTACATGGCTCGCTTCCCACCAAGAAGTCGCATAGGCTAAGCGCTGTCCCGAAGCAGTCCGCAGCCACACCTGGCGGCGCAGGCGCGGCCCCGGAACCGCGACAATTTGCTGGGGCGCGCCGTCTGCGTCTTCACCCACTAAAGACATATCGATCACATCAACTTCTGTGGGTTCCCCTGTCAGCAGTTGCAGGTGACGGGTGGGGGAACCGTCGCCTAGGAGCAGTATTTGCCATGCCGGTGCGAGCTTGGTGTGGGGCAAACCCTTCTGTACTGCGTCTTCGGCTCCTTGCCAGAGGGGGTTGAGAGCGTGCCAGGTGCGGCTGTTTTTGGGTGTAAATGTTGCAGTCAAGGGTCTTTACAAAACTTAATTTTTTGTTTATTATAACGCTTCTTCAATTATCCACTCAAAAATCAAAAATTGCTCGACCGAGGACGATCGCCCATAGGATGTCCAGTGAAATAGTTATAATACTTCTGTTCGGGATTTTTATTCTTCCTTCTTCCTTCTTCCTTCTTCCTGACATCCGTGACATCCGTGACATCCGTTATATAATCCGTTGCCGAACTTCCCTCTGCTATATGTTAAGAATAACCGAAATAAAACTCCCCCTAGATCATCCTCAAGATGCGATCGCCAGTGCAATCCTCAAAAAGCTGCAAATTCCCCCCG
Source organism: Microcoleus sp. D3_18_C2 (assembly GCF_036702395.1). Lineage (NCBI taxonomy): Bacteria > Bacillati > Cyanobacteriota > Cyanophyceae > Oscillatoriales > Microcoleaceae > Microcoleus > Microcoleus sp. D3_18_C2. Next base: position 25,277 of record NZ_JAUBTG010000055.1, read on the forward strand.
AAGAATTGCTCGGCTATTCCATCTTCAAGCGCAGCTACGATGCTCGTAAAAAAGCAGAAATCCTCCTTGTCTATATTGTGGATGTAGAGACGACACAGGAAAAGCAACTTTTGGCGCGCTTCAAAAAAGATCCTCATGTGATGGTAACACCAGACACGAGTTATCGCTATGTAGCCAAAGCCCCCAGCAATTTGACGATTCGCCCCATTGTGATTGGTACAGGGCCGTGCGGTATGTTTGCCGGTCTGATGCTGGCACAAATGGGGTTTCGCCCCATCCTTTTAGAACGCGGAAAAGCTGTGCGCGATCGCACAGTTGATACCTTTGGATTTTGGAAGAAAAAAGCAGAATTTAACCCCGAATCTAACGCCCAGTTTGGCGAAGGTGGCGCGGGTACTTTTTCCGATGGCAAACTCTACAGCCAAGTTAAAGATCCTCAGCATTATGGGCGGAAGGTGCTGACGGAACTTGTAAATGCGGGAGCTTCACCGGAAATTTTATATATTAATAAACCGCATATTGGCACGTTCAAACTGGTGGGAATTGTCCAAAGTCTTCGCGCCCAAATTGAATCATTAGGCGGAGAAATTCGGTTTCAAGGTCGTGTGGAAGATATCCACATCGAAAATGGAAAAGTGCAGGGACTTACCCTCGCCAGTGGAGAATATATTGCTAGTAATTATATAGTTTTGGCGGTGGGACACAGCGCCCGCGATACTTTTGAAATGTTGTTTTCGCGCGGGGTTTACATCGAAGCAAAACCTTTTTCCATTGGTTTTCGGGTCGAACATCCCCAAACTATCATCGATCGCTGTCGTTTTGGCGATCGGGCAGGCCATAAGCTTTTGGGCGCCGCAGATTACAAACTGGTTCACCATTGCCAAAACAATCGTTCTGTATATAGTTTCTGTATGTGTCCCGGTGGTTTGGTAGTGGCGGCTGCGTCAGAACCGGGGCGACTGGTTACTAATGGGATGAGTCAATATTCTCGCAATGAACGCAATGCTAACAGCGGGATTGTGGTGGGTATCACGCCGGAGGATTATCCGGGTCATCCCTTAGCAGGAATTGAGTTTCAACGTCGCCTAGAAGAACGGGCATTTGAGTTAGGAGGTGGCACTTACAACGCCCCTGGGCAGCTTGTGGGTGATTTTTTGGCGAATCGCCCTTCCACGGCGCTAGGCAGTGTGCAGCCGTCTTATACGCCGGGAGTTGTGATGACTGATTTGAGCGAAAGTTTGCCAGATTATGCGATCGCAGCTATCCGCGAAGCACTTCCGGCTTTTGACAAACAGATTAAAGGATTTGCGATGGATGAGGCGGTTTTGACTGGGGTGGAAACGCGCACTTCTTCACCAATTCGGATTAAACGCAGGGAAGATTATCAGAGTTTGAATACAGAAGGCCTTTATCCTGCTGGGGAAGGTGCAGGATATGCGGGTGGAATCCTGTCGGCGGGGATTGATGGGATTAAGGTGGCGGAGGCGGTTGCTTTGAGCATATTGCGATCTGTAAATCACAAAGTTTGATGCGGGATTTGAGGATTTTTAGATGATTTGAAGATTGCCGTCAACCGTCAACTGTCAACCGTCAACTGCGGGACTTACGCATCGAAACTCACATCTTGCATCATTCTCAAGAACAGGCTTTCCGGCCTGTTCCACAATAAAATTCACTCTTTGTGGAACAGGCCGGAAAGCCTGTTCATAAAAAGCTTATTGAGAATGGTGCAACATCTCAGTTCAAACAGCAGCTAAACGCGATCGAATTTCCGTATCGGTATACTCCGGCGTCCAGCCTTCTTTGGTGGTAAAATAGCGAACCGCTTTAATTTTCCGGGATGCTGTCAAATAAAACCAGTGTTCTGTATTCGCCGGCACGTTGATAAATTCTTCTGGCTGCACTGTGAGTTCGACTTGGCTGCCGTCGGGCCGGACGAAGCCGAAAATGCCTTCCCCTGCTACGATATAGCGGACTTCATCATCGGCGTGGATGTGGCACTTGTTGAATTTGGACAGCAAGGTGTCGAGGTTGGGAATGTCTGGGTGCAGTACAATTAAGTCGCGATCCTGATAGCCTGCACTTTCCGACAACTGTTGAAAGTAACTGTCGAGGGCTTGCAACACTTGCTCTTTTTGATTGTCGTCAAGAGCATCTTTAGCTAACAAATTTTGAATTTCAGCGCTGTCACCCACGGGCCAGCGGTTGAGTTGAATGTTTAAGGAAGCGAGTTCTCGGGTAATGTCGCTTTGTTGAGTGTAGGTTGTACCGTTTTCGAGTTGCAGGATAGCCATTTTTGCACGTTCCAATTTTTGGGTGAGGCGATACACAGGCACTGTGAAAGATGTTTGTCGATCGCGCCTGTACCAGATTCACAATTTTAACGCTAATTTGAACAGGCTTTCCGCCCTGTTCCACAACAGTTCAATATTTGTCGCGATAACATTGATAAGTCAGGCGCTAGCTAGCACCAGCAGCGATGGCATTACTGATATCTTAAATGTAACTTTTGCAACAACTATGCCTACTTATACGGGAATTTCTAGCGAAGCATTTCAGCATCCCCTCGATCGCCAAGCTGAGGAAGCGTTACGCAGCGTGCCTGGATTTGACTTAATTGCCGGCAAATTTGTAGAATTTGTCTACGAACGACCGCAATTCGTTTACCTAATGGGAAATAGCATTCAAGTCGGGCCTCGCCAATATGCCAGCATTTATCATATATTTCGGGAGTGCGTGCAGGCTTTAGATGTTTTTCCAGAACCGGGTTTGTTTGTTTCTCAGAATCCCTCAGTTAACAGCTATGCCCTGGGAAAAAACCAACCTTATGTAGTATTAAACACTGGTCTTTTAGACTTGTTGGACGAGGCGGAACTGCGGGTAGTCTTGGCTCACGAGTTGGGACACATTAAATGCGGTCATCCAACTTTAAATCAAATGGCGATGTGGGCGATGAGCGTCGCATCGACAATTGGGGAGATGACTTTCGGGCTGGGAAATATGGTCGGTAGCGGTTTAATTTTCGCTTTTTACGAGTGGCGCCGCAAGGCTGAATTGTCGGGAGACCGGGCGGCTTTGTTGGTAACGGATGACTTGAACAGTGTGATGAAGACGATGATGAAACTTGCGGGAGTTAGCAGTAAATATGCTGACCAATGCAGTTTGCAAGAATTTATCCGCCAGTCTGACAACTATCAAGAGCTCGATCGAGACAATCTCAACCAAGTGTATAAGTTTTTACTTTACAACGGCGGTCAGGGCGTGATGCTGAGTCACCCTTTCCCCGTGGAACGCCTGCGGTATTTGCGAGACTGGGCAAGTTCCGAGGAATACCGCCAAATTAAGCTGGGGAACTACAAGCGGGCTGTAGCTGAGGGTGCGGTTGATGTCAAGTCCCAAGCGCCTAACAGCGAGACGGAGGCTTTGCGCCGTCAGATTGAAGAGTTGCAGCGGGAGATCGATCGGCAAAAATCAAAGCGAAACTAAGTTTAAATTCCTCGTCCCCAGGCAGAGCCTGGGGACAAGCTAATGTTTTGTGGAAGATTTACCGGATTTGAGGGAGGGGGAAACGTAAAAGGAAGGTAAACCAGTGAGAGACTTAGGATCGCGAATTAAATAACTTACAATTTTAATTGTTATTGTGGGATGGGCGTCCCGCCCGTCCAAAACGGATGGGCGGGACGCCCATCCCACTTTCAAGAGTGGAAGTTATTTAATTCTCATTCCTTACTCGCAACTGGCCTCCAATCTAAAAACTGTCCCCTCCTTTCGGAAATCTGTTTCTGAGGAGGTGTAGTTTAAATCAAGAGAAGCTTATAAATCAACGGGGCTAAAAAAAATGAATATTGATAACGCAATGAATACTAACAAACCAACTTCTAATTTTTTCGGCAATGTGGGAAAAGTCGCGATCGCCCTTACTCTTCTAGCCGCCGGCATGGCATTTACAAATCCTGCGAGAGATCAATACCTAACTTATGCTTCCGGCGTACTCCAAACCGAGTTGGAAAACACTGTGTGCAAAGATTCTCGCGTGCCGAAAGCTTTGGGCGGCATTACAGATACTTTGATCGGCAGTTGCAAGAATTTACTGACTTCGCAGCGGGGCACGATCGAAAGCTTGCTCGACAATACAACGCAGCGTCAAAATTTAGGTGTGGTCAGTATTTACACAACTGAACTAGGCAAAAAAAGCTATCAAACGGTTGGAGCTTTTGGTAATTTTGTGACGCTGCCACCTAGTTCAGAAAATGCTCAAAAGTAGAGTCAAATTAAGTTCAATTGCCGAAACCGGGTTTTTTAGAAAGCCCGGTTTTTGCTTACGTAATTCTCTCTCAGTAAATCTCAATAAATTCGGAGAGCAATAGCACATATTTTTAATGATGCCAACTATTAGAGACCAAATATTAAGTTTTCTTAAAGAAGAAAAGTTATTGTCCCACTTAATATTAACATTAACGCTATAAAGTTTGATGTTTAACAAATAAGCAGATGGCAATGCAATTAAGTAAGGGTGAGAGATTTAATATTTCTAAAGAAGCGCCCGGTATAAAAAAAATGGCGATCGCCCTCGGTTGGCAGGTGACAGAGGCAGGACAAAGCTACGATATTGATGTCTCGGCGTTTATGCTAGGTGCTGACGGCAAAATACCTAACGATAAATATTTTATCTTTTACAATAATCTGCAATCGTATGACAGTTCGTTACTGCAATCGATTCCTGAAAAAAACAACCGAAGTCAAGAAAATAAGACTATTTACGGCGTTATCTTAGAAAGAGTTAATCTTGAAATTGAGGAAATAACTTTTGTGGTCACTATTCACGAAGCAGATAAAATTAAGGCAAATTTTAGCAATATCAAAAATGCTTTTATCAAAATTACCAATTTGGATACGGGAAGCGAACTTGTTCGGTATGAATTAAAAGAGAATTTTTCGCGAGAGACTGCTGTAGAATTTGGTCGTTTGTATAGAAAGAATGGAGAGTGGAGATTTCAGGCTGTAGGAGCAGGATATCAGGCAGGATTGCAGAGTTTTGTTGATAAGTATTGCAGCTAAAATAGCAGCGATGAAAAAATCTCGCCTGCATATTCTGATAGCAGCAGCACAAGAACTCGCAGCAGGAGAAAAAGTAAAAGGTAAACGGCTGTTGCATTAGTTAATAGATGACAAAATTTGCTGGTAAGCATCGATAGTTTGTTGGGCGATCGCCTCCCAGTTATAATGCTTTCTTGCGTACTCTTGGCCGTTCAATCCCCGGCGTTGACGTTCCTGTGGATTGAGAAGTGCTGATTTGATTGAATGGGCGATCGCCCCTATTTCCAAAGGTTCTACCCAACCAGCTTCTGCTTGCTGTATGTCTTCCGCAATATGTATGCGATCGGAAATGGCGACAGGTACACCCGCGGTCATTGCTTCTGCTACAGCAATGCCAAAGTTTTCGTAATAAGAAGGCAATACAAATAAGTCGGCTTTTGTCAATAGTTCAACTTTTAAATCACCGCTCACAAAGCCAGTTATTGTTGTGTATTTTGCTAAGCTTGAATTCTGAATTTGTACTTTAATTTGTGTTTCATACTCAGCATCTTGGGGATTTGATCCAGCTAAAATAAAGTGAAACTCTATGCCCAATGCCAAAATACTTTCTAATGCTGGAATTAACAAATCAAGCCCTTTTTTAGGTTCAATCCGCGACATAAATAAGATAATTGGCACTTCAGATTCCCGCAATCTCTTAGGAAACAAACCTGCTGTCACCCCCAATGGAATCACCAAATCCCGTGGCACAGGCATCTTGCCTGTGCTACCCAAACCAAATCTTTCTGAGATTTTAGCCTCTTCTTTACTTGTGAAATGAATTGCGGCTGCCCCTGCTAAATTAGGGCGTTCTAAAACTGCTGCATAAATCTGTTTCAAGCGCTTTTTTTTCTGCAAATCGGCAGGGTCAAGCATACCGCAGGGACGCATAATATATGGCAACTTGTGATATCTAGCAATTGTGGCCGCAAAGGTAGTTACTGGCGAAAAAAGAGCGTGAATGTGGGCGAGGTCAAATTGTCGCGCGTTTTCATTTAACCACTGCAATAACGAGAGAGAAAATTTATATCTGCGCCAGGGATAACAGCGGAAATAAATAATCTGATAGCCGTTTTGTTGTATTGGTTCATTCAGAGGAACATCTAAGGGAATTTGACCGATATCTCCGTTAGAATCTGTGGTGATAATTGTGACATCAATACCTCGAGAAGCCAGGGCTGCAGAAAGTCCGAGTACCATTTGACTTGGCCCGCCGTAGACGAGGGAAATTGAGGGGATAATTTGGAGAATCCGCATGGTTAGCACTTGGTGTTAGCTGAGGTAGCTGGTTGTGTTATCATAGAAAGAATTGCAAAATTTGCACGTTATACTAATTTAGGCGATCGGAGGCAAGTTATGCTGATTGGATTCAGCGTCGGCAACTACAAATCTTTTAAAGAAACTGTCACCCTCAGCATGGTAGCCTCGTCAATTACTGAGGAAGACAAAGAGCTGGATGAAAATAATGTATTCCAAATTAATGATAAGTTAAGCTTACTCAAAAGTGCTGCTATTTATGGAGCTAACGCCAGTGGTAAGAGCAACATTGTTGCTGCTATTAACTTTATGAAATGGTTTGTCCTAAACTCATCCAAAGAAACGCAAGTTTCAGACGCGATCGATATTGAAGCATTCAGGCTAAGTACGGAGACAGAAAAAGAGCCGTCTTTCTTTGAAATCGTTTTTCTACTAGAAGACAAAACTTTTAGGTACGGTTTTGATGTGAACGCGCGGGAAGTTGTTTCTGAGTGGCTATTTCAAGCTGATGACAGTCAAGAAAAAATGCTTTTTGAACGGGATTTTGATAATTATATATTAGATGATTTCCCAGAGGGACAAGGCATTAGCGATAAAACCCGAAGTAATGCTTTATTTCTTTCTGTAGTCGCACAATTTAATGGTAAAATTTCTGGCAAAATATTGCTGTGGTTCAGTAAAACTTTGCAATTGATATCAGGCTTGCAAGATAGGCAATACCGCGAGGAAACTTTAGAGTCTTTTGAGAACGATCGCCACAGACATGATATTATTGAATTTATCAAGAAATTAGACTTAGGGATTGCTGATATTCAAATCAAAAAGTATATTTCCCAGAAAACCGCTATGTTCGGTATATATGAAGTAGGCGTGAAAACAGTTCACCGGAAATATGATGCTGATGGGAAACAGGCTGCTATAGAATTATTTGATATCGAAACGCACGAATCCGAGGGGACAAACAAACTATTTGCATTAGCAGGCATTCTCCTGGATACTTTAAGAACAGGAAAAATTTTATTAATTGATGAACTTGATGCCAGACTACATCCGCTGATTACTCGCGAATTAATCTGCTTATTCAATTCTAACGAGACTAATCCGCACAACGCACAGCTTATATTCACTACACACGACACAAACTTGCTCAGTAGTAAAAGTTTTCGCAAAGATCAAATATGGTTTACCGAAAAAGACAACAAAGGCGCTACTGATTTGTACTCTTTGGTAGAGTATAAAGTCGGAAAAGATGCCTCATTCGAGCGCGATTACATTATCGGCAAGTATGGCGCTATCCCTTTTATTGGTAATTTTAAAGAACTAATAGGTGAACTTCATGAATAAAAAAAGTTCGTCTAGAAGAACAAATATTGATTACTACAATAGAAAGGTTAAAACTAGAAGATGGTTTTTAATCGTGTGCGAAGGTGAGAAAACAGAACCCAACTATTTTAGAAGTTTCCCGGTAGACACAAATGTAATTAAGCTGGATATCAAAGGAGAAGGAAAAAATACGAAGAGTTTAGTAGAAAAAGCTATTGAGTTAAAAAACGACACAGAATCCGACGAAAAAGACCGATTTTGGTGCGTGTTCGATCGCGATAAAAACCCTAAAAATCCTAACGACTCGCAAAATTTTAATTCAGCCATAACTCTTGCAAGAAATAACGGCATTGACGTAGCTTATTCAAATGATGCTTTTGAATTGTGGTATTTGCTGCACTTCCATTTTTATAATACGGGAATTTCTCGCCAGGATTATCAAAATATGCTAACCAAGTTATTGGGACACGAGTATAAGAAAAACAGCGAGACGATTTATGAGGAACTAAAAGACAGACAGCAGGATGCAATTAAACACGCAAAACGGCTTTTACAGGAATACGATCGCCCCAACCCTGAAACGGACAATCCTTCAACAACAGTACATTTGCTAGTCGAAGAACTTAACAGTTTTATTCCTGATTGATGAGGGAGAAAGTCGTAGAAACCGGGTTTCTAGCCGCCCCATGCGTAAGCCCTGCAACTTTCGTAGACGAGAGAAATTGAGGGGATAATTTGGAGAATCCGCATCAGGGATAGTTATTTAAATCAACATACCAACATCTCCCATTACAAATTTAATTATCTATCTGCAAAAGGCTGCCCGTCTAGCTGTTCAGCTTCCTCTCTTTTTGTGGCTGTAATTTGGGTATTGTGAGCCATTGTCTTGGAAAATTCATACATTTCACTGGCTTTGGCTTCCGCAGCTTTCACAATTTCCAGGATTTCCTGGAGTAGGCTTTCATCTGGTAATTGTTTCATGGCAATGCTTCTAATCTCTCCACTACTTTGTCAATCATAATTCTCGATTCGGGAGCCATCTTTAGCAAGGCTGCTAAATAATCTCCTGCTTTTTGAACATCTTCATCGGGCACACCAGCCATCAATACATTGCCCACAATGTGCTCTGCTTGTAAGCGAGTACCTGCTACGTTGAATTGAAAATTGGTGATGGAAGAAAAGTATTGCATCAGTATTTCATTCTGGGGAAAAAGAGACATGGCTCTTCTAAGTGCAAAAAGTCCCTGCGTTGCTTGGCGCTCGCTATCGTCTAATACCTGGTAGAGTTCGTTAATCAAAGAGCGTATGTCGGGAGGAATAGACATTTACTACAGTTTTTATTTAACACTTGCATTATAGCTAAAAGTTACAACAATTCTTTGTAGAATTCCAATAACTGCTCAGCTAAAGCTTGATTAGTATAATTGCTCATCGCTCTATGATAACCCCGATCGCCCAAATCGGCCGCCAAGTCCCGCCGCTCCATCAATTTCTGCAAACACTCTCGCAAAACCCCTGCATTTCCTTCTGGGAATAATAAGCCCGCATCGCCGATGACGTGGGGAATTTCCCCGCAGTCGGAACCAATAACCGGAATGTGACAGGCCATCGCTTCAATTAAAACGTGACCGAATTGTTCTTTCCAGCCCACAGTGGTCAAAGTTTTGAATTTATAGCTGGTTTGCGAAGGCAATACCAAACAGTTCATTAAGTTAATGTAGGGGGGGATTTCTTCGTGGGAAACGCTTTCTACCCAAATTATTCTGTCGCTGATTCCCCATTCAATACATTTTTCGGCGAGGTGCGTCCGCAATTTTCCTTGTCCAACTAACAGCCACTTCCAAGAGCTTTTTTTCAACCCTGCCAAGGCTTCAGCTAAAGTCAACAATCCTTTTTCTTCGACAAATCGCCCTACAAATCCTACCACAAAATCGGTCGGTTTAATACCGAACCTGCGCGATAAATCAGCGTCTTTACCAGTGCGGCGAAACAAAGTTTCATCTACTCCGAGTTGTGGCATTACTTTTACCGCACCTTGATAGCCCCGCTGCCGCAAAATTTTAGCTCCATCTAGGTTGCCTGCAATAATTCCGTCGGTGTGCTGAAGATTGTAATTTTCTAAGACTGAAATCGGCCAATTCAATTGATAAGGCAAATTCCACCAAGTAAATAATATATTTTTGGCTTGCATTTTGAGCAGTTTGTTTAGTAGAATCAACTGAGCGCAAGCAATAGATTTTGAACCTTGTTCAACTTGAATTATCTGCGGTTTAATTTTCTGCAGAACTTCAATTAAATCTGTACCAAAAGTTAGCAAGCCTTGATTATTTTGACTAAAGTTGGAGACGGGGACTACTTTAAATGAGCCTTTTTGATAAAATTGCGTTTCTATAATTTTATTTTGTACGCCTCCCGGTTTCCAACGCTGCGGCACTACAACTGTTACTTCAATATCGGGTTCTAGGTTGGCTAATATCTTGAATTTTTCCCGATTAATGTCCACAATATAGGTGTGACTAGCCACGAGAATTCTCATTTATTGGGAAAGGCGAATGGAGAATAGGTAATTATTTCTACCAATTTTATATGAGGCTGCATAGAATCTGATCCCCCCTAACCCCCCTTAATAAGGGGGGGACAAGAGCTTGGTCAAAGTCAACCCCTACTCCCCTTATTAAGGGGGATTTAGGGGGCTCGAAATAGATGCAACTTCACATTAAATTGGTATTCTCGTTAATCTTGTCTTGATGGCTATAACTTTGTCCATCATTCCACAGAGATTGAATTAGTGTATTTATAGCACTGAGAAAACCCAGGATATAAAAAGCAAATCTAGTTATAATTTTAAGGGGCGAGGTGCTTTTATAACAAGGTGGATTTCCCAAAACGTGGCAGTCAAAGAGTTTGGCAAAAAATCGCAGGCATTGAAAGGCTGTTAAATTTTTCAATCCCATGAGGAAATGGTTGTGATAAAATGTGACTTGATACTCGATCGATCGCGTGCTGACATCGTGACAGCCCCCGATCTCTTCCCCCAAGTGAACTAAACAGGCATTGGGATCGTACCAAATTTTCATGCCAGTCGATCGCAATCTCAAACAAAAATCCGACTCCTCCCGCACCGCACTCCCTGCAAACCGCTCATCAAACCTCAGCCCCCATTCGGCAAAAACCTGCCGGCGAAATGACATATTGCAGCCTCTAGCCGAGAGCACCTGCTGCGGTTTTACTGTATGCACCAAATCGATAAAATACCAGGCAATGCCCGCATCCATAGCTTCTGAGGGCAAATATTCGATCGCCAAATCGCCTCCAGAATTATCCAGTTTCATTCTGTCAAAAACCCTGCCCGCCACACATCCCACATCGGGTTTTTCTAAATAATTGTCAGCGTGAGCAGCCAAAAAACCATCTGGCAATTGTACATCATCATCAATAAATAAAATAATCTCTCCAACTGCGCGTCGCACTGCATAATTTCGAGCACCAGGCAAACTCGCCCAATCTACCCGAAACCAGCGAATTTTGCCAGCATTTGACAATTCCTCTAAATAAACTTGAGTTTCCAATTCGTGGGTGCGAGTTTGATCGATTACTAGCACTTCAAAATTTGGGTAATTTTGCCCAATCGCATCAGCCAATGTCTCTCGCAGAGGTTGCTCGCGGTTGTAGGTAGGTATAACAACAGAAATCATCATCAATCATCATCACACAATTGAGTGAAAATAAAGTTAAGGGTAGGCAGGATGCCTGCCCCACTCGTTATTTTTGGAGAAGTTAATTAAAACTCGAAATTAATAGTTATAAATTTTGATTTAGGAATTTTGAATGAAAAGATTTCAACTCAAAACTCAAAAGTCAAAACTCACAATTCCCAAGTTTTAGCACTTCCCCACTTCCATCAGATAGCGATGTGTTGCTGAACGGCTAAAACTAAATTTTCAGTCCAGAAATTAGCCAATTCGGCGCTGGCAGCTTCCACCATAACTCGGATTAGCGGTTCAGTGCCAGAAGCGCGAACCAAAACCCGTCCCTGTTCGCCCATTGCTGTTGTAGCACGATCGATCGCACTTTGCATTGCCTCGCACTCGTGCCATTTCAGGCGTTTTTCGCGATCGTCCACCCGAATATTTCGCAACAACTGCGGATAAGTTTGGAAACTGCCACTTACCAATTGTGCCAAAGATTCCCCGGACTGGCGCACCAGCGAAGCCAAATGCAAAGCCGTCAGCAAACCGTCGCCGCTGATACCGTAATGCGGACAAAGAATGTGTCCCGACTGTTCGCCGCCCAACATCGCACCAGTGCGCTGCATTTCAGCGTGAACGTACTGATCTCCGACGTTGGTTCTAGTTAGTTTGCCCCCCAATTCTTCCCAAGCTCGCTCGAAGCCGAGGTTAGCCATTACAGTAGAAATAATTAAATTGGATGGTAACTGTTGGGAGTCGCGCAACTGCCGGCCCCACAGATAAAGAATGTAATCGCCGTCAATCGTTCGACCTTTGTTGTCAACACCCAAAACTCGATCGGCATCGCCGTCAAAAGCAAAGCCCAAATCGGCATTGTGTTCCAAAACCGCCGCTTGCAAACTGTCGAGATGAGTAGAACCGCAGTTAACATTAATGCGAGATCCATCAGGAGAGTCGTGCAAACAGATCACATCCGCCCCCATTTGCGCGAACACCGCCGGCGCCAAACCCGCAGCGGCCCCCCAAGCCAAATCCAAAACTATCCGCATTCCCTCCAAATTCATCTGTTGCAGCGAATCACAGAGCGAAGTGGCATAATCTTTAACCAACTCAGACCGATGGTAGTGGTGTCCCCAACCCAAGCTAGAAATTGGAACCTTTGCCCCTCGGATTCCCGCTTCGATTTGTTCCTGCAACTGCTGCGACAGCTTCGATCCGTTTGAGCCGAAAAATTTAATGCCGTTGTCTTCTGGGGGATTGTGAGAAGCCGAAATCATCACTCCGCCGACCGACTCCGAAACGCTTGCCAGATAAGCAACGCAGGGAGTGGGACACAATCCCAAATTCCACACTTCCAAACCGGCGGCCGTCAAACCCGCTGACAGTGCCATTGCCAGCATATCGCTGGAATTCCTGCTGTCTTGTCCCAAAATCACAGGGCCCTGGTTGGGGGAATTTTGGCGTAGAACTTGTCCAGCCCAGAAGCCCACTTGCAGGGCTAGGGGTGCATTCAGCAATTCTCCAACTTTCCCGCGAATGCCGTCTGTGCCGAAGAGTTTGGTATTGGGCAGGGGGAGGCTATCTCCCAGCAGAATCGTATCGCGTTTGACTGGCTGTACCGAGTTAGCAGCCGGAAACTCGCTGCCACGAGGGCGCGAAGGTGTCTGAACCATATTCACTCCTTTAGGAATATTCACACTCACACTTTGGGTTCATGTTACAACTGAAAGTCTTTATTTTCAGCCTAAACTTCATTTATTTCGTCAATTGCTGAGGCAACTTGCTCTGACAACCTACGCACAAAGCTTAACTTCATCGGAAAAATTTGTATTGTATCCAAGGGAAAAACTTTTAGTCCTGGGGGCGCCCACGCCCGGAAACCCGGTTTCTTTCTGCCTCCAGGCGTGACCGCGAATTTCTCGATCTTATATCTTGCACCATTCTCAATAAGCTTTTATGAACAGGCTTTCCGGCCTGTTCCACAAGAAAATCGACTCTTTGTGCAACAGGCCGGAAAGCCTGTTCTTGAGAATGGTGCAAGATGTGAGTTGATGATACCCGCCACGTGATTTATCCGTGGAATCAATCCAAAATCTCAACTCGAAAATCCTCAACAAAGAGCATTTGTCTCGCGCAAGTCAATCTAAAATCTAAAATCTAAAATCTAAAATCGATTGACGCTGCTGCTGTTTGAGCCTGTCAGCCACTGCGGGTATAGAAGGTTAATGCTGTATTGCCGTATACTTTGTGGCGGCAAATTTCTAGGCCGGAAATCGCTTGTGTCGATCGCTCCGGGCTGTGTTCGATCGCGATTTCGCCGAGGAGTGCTAGCATTTCTTGGCTGGCGATCGCGTTTAACACCGGTTCGTACAAGTCGCTGGCGTAGGGCGGATCGAAGTAAATGCGATCGAACTGCTGCCCCGCTAGTGCCGCCAACTTCGCCGTCGCGTTTCCCCGCAATATTTGGAAGGTTTGGGATGAGTCTGCTACTTGCTCCCAGTTTTGGCGGATAATCGCACAAGCTTTCGCCGACTGTTCGATGCCAGTGACACTCGCGGCTTGCCGACACAAAGCTTCTGCACCCATCGAACCACTGCCGGTACAAATGTCAAGCCATCTGCAATCTGCGATCGTCCCTTGCCAAATATTAAATAAAGCTTCTCTAACTCGCGAAGGTGTAGGGCGAGTTGCGAGTCCCGGCAGGGTTTTGATTTGGCGATTGCCACTGATTCTCAGGCTCATACAATTTTAGATTTTAGATTTTAGATTTTAGATTGGGGATGACTGACTAAATATGAATTTGGTGCAGACTTACAGTTGCATTATTTATTGAAACTAATATCATTTAAAACTATAAACACCCGGTTTATACAACAAACCGGGTTTTGCACAAATCCCCTAAGCCGCTACTTTTTCCCTCACCAGACTGACAAAATTTGACAGCATTTGCAATCCCGTACTCGAAGACTTTTCCGGGTGAAATTGCACGGCCATCAAATTGTCTTTAGCGATAGCCGCCGTCACGTTTTGACTGCCGTGAGTCACAATTGCCGATCGCACTTCCGACTCAACTGGATCGACATAAAAAGAATGCACGAAATACACCCAAGGATCGGACGGTAAATTTTGCCACAGCGGCAAATCCGCTTGAGTTAATTGCAATTGATTCCATCCCATGTGGGGAATTGTCAAACCCGGTTCCGACCGAAATCGGCGCACTTTTCCGGCAATTACGCCCAATCCCGGTTCTACACCTTCTTCGGAACTTTCAAACAGAATTTGCAAACCCAAACAAATGCCTAAAAAAGGTTTTCCCGAGGCGATCGCCCTTTTTATCGGTTCTATCAAATTGCGCGATCGTAAATTCTGCATTGCCGGGTCAAACGAACCAACTCCCGGCAAAACCACCGCATCAGCCTGCTCGATTATAGCAGGAGAATCTGTAATTTTTGGCACTGCACCCACATTTTCCAAGCCTTTACAGACCGAGTGCAGATTGCCCATGTCATAGTCCACTACTGCAATGACAGACATTGACTTACTTGCCTTATATGATCAATATCAGTATTATTGCACAAATATGACTACGAAAATCCTGCTAACCTCATTTGATACTTGGCTTCCCCATCAGAAATCCAACTCTTCGGACGACTTATTAGCCAAGATTTCCCAAATCAAATCTTTGCCTGATTCCCTGACTTTTTTGAGGAAACTGCCAGTAGATTTCCAGCTAGCACCGAATTTGGCGATCGCCCAAATCAACCAACTCCAACCCGACACTATTATCTGCTGCGGCATGGCCGAAAGTCGGCAAAAATTAACCGTAGAATCTTGCGCTTGCTGCGATCGCGACATTCTGAAAACAGCAGTTAATCTCGAACCGCTAGTCGCTGATTTAGCTGCAACAGAAATCAGCCACGAAGCCGGAAAATTTGTATGTGAAGCCCTATATTATGCGGTTTTAAAACATATTTGCGATTCTCAAATACCCGCTAAATGTATTTTCGTACACGTACCAATTTTGACAGAAGAAAATGCCGACAAAATTGTCGCCGATTTTTTATTAATTATACGCCGCTTAGGAATGAGAATTAAATAACTTCCACTCTTGAAATTGGGATGGGCGTCCCGCCCGTCCAAAAAGGACGGGCGGGACGCCCATCCCACAATAACAATTAAAATTGTAAGTTATTTAATTCGCGATCCT
>NZ_JAUBTG010000056.1:0-40440 GCF_036702395.1 Microcoleus sp. D3_18_C2
TAATAGACCGAGGGCTTGACCTCTCTTTCTACATGGTGATGATGATGACTTAATTCTCTGCAGTCTTCAGGGTTTTTTACCCTTATTTTTTTTCCGTCTCTACAAAGACGCAGTGGGATCACTGGGATACTATTCCTTTTTCCGTTGTTAAAACTCCGGGTTGCTAATCTGAGGGAATAGGAGCTGATTGCGTCTAATTTTCATCAATTCCGCAATAGGTGCATGGCAAAGCTCCCTCCCTACTCCCTCCGCTTCGCTGCGCCCACGATTTACCGTATAATCATTCAAAAGCTACTATGACGGCGTTGCGATCGCCTCGACGACCGTAAGGCTACCGATCTATTTCGGAATTCCCATAAGCTTGAGCTTGTGTCCTTGTAAAATCGCACAACTATCAGCAACTCTAAGCTAAAGCTATTAAAAATATTAAAGTTTTATAATATTAAAGTTTTGAGAAAGTTTTGAGGCGGTCGTCACAAGGGTAACTTTTTTCAAGATTATAGCCTCCTGTTTTACAGTCCTTAAACATTGCTTCGATACCACTGCGACATTTAAACGCTGTTACAGCTTGTTTCAATTTGGCGATATTGGTGAGTCAATACCAGTCTTCATCTTCGCCACTATTTCGATATTTTCGTTGCCCATAACCAGCGACATCAAAACAGCCCAATCCTTGCTGCTGATTTTAACTCCTGTCACATAAAAGCTCGTACCTGCGACTAAACCACCCTCACTCAACCGCTTAAATTCTTCTCCTTCTTCTTGAATATAGCGTCCCTGTTTTACTCTCAAAACACACCTTATGTTCTTTTCACACAGCCCACTTGCCAGCTTAACGATCGCAAATTCAGGCGTTTCCTAAAAGGACCATTTTATATTTTTTTAGCAGACCAAGAATGGGGCAGATTAAGCTTTGTTGTTCTCGGATGTTGCTACAGCCACAGCGAAGGCAATATCTGCTACTACAACGGTAAAGCTCTCTTGTCCCCAATCAGGCTAATCATCAACATATTTTATCTCGCCACTGCGTTCTATCAATGGCGACATTCAACTCTTGTTTCTTTTTAAATTGAGTTCTCCAGATATATTTAAGCACAGGAAACCAAAGCTTTTCAATCTTGAGGATAGGTAGCTTGAGAAACCGTTGAATAGAACGTCGTCGGCTCTCAAACATGATTGGGTATGGCATCAATTTCGCCAATAACTCCATACTCACTTGTTTATGGGTTGGGAGCAGAAAAACTCAAATAGTCACAGTCAAGTATTCGGTGTTTTTGAGCTGCTGTTGGAAACAAATTTGGTATGATTGAGGTAACATTTTTAACTGATGGGGCTTCTTAACAAGACTGACCCCATATTTTTTTACCAAAAATCGGTTCTAGCCCCGTCATCTGTATTGGTTGATATATTTTACCATAAGCTCAGGAGAGCTAGAAACGTTATATATTCCTGCGTCTCGGATTGATATAAAAAAAGAAAATTAATAGTGTAGGTTTTGTTTCTCAACCTAACCTACACTATTAATAATTTGTGTAAGGGGAATGTTTATTCCTAACTCTCATTCTTCACGACACGGAAGTTACGGAAATACGGATAACTGTTGTTTTCCTGATTCCTTCTTCTTTTTTGCTTATTCCTTCTTCTTTCAACCTCCCAATTCCTCGTTACTAATTCCCAAATGACTCGCTTAGCCACAACAATAGAAGCCATACTTTACCTAAAAGGTCAGCCAGTGTCGATCGCAGAAATTGCCGAGATTGCCAAGTGCGATCGAGCCGAAGCCGAAGACGCCATCATCGAACTCATGTCTGACTCGTCCCACCGCGACAGTGCATTAGAAGTCGTCGAAACCCCCACAGGATACAGCCTGCAACTCAGAGAAGAGTTTGCCAGTTTAATGCAAACTTTAATACCTCCAGAATTAGGTGTGGGAGCTTTGCGAACGCTGGCTGCGATCGCCCTCAAAGGCGGCATCGCTCAGCCAGACTTAGTTAACTTGCGAGGTTCAGGCGCTTACCAACAAGTGCAGGAACTTGTAGAGATGGGTTTCGTCCGCAAACGGCGACCGAGTGAGGGGCGGTCATATTGGTTACAAGTTACCGAGAAATTTCATCGGTACTTTCAAGTAGACCAACTGCCAAAACAATTGCAACTTGACTTTCAGGCAAATTTGTACCCAAGCAATGACGAGTAGTTTGAAGTAGAATGTAACCAGCCAGAAATTAAGAATCGCCAAATGGTTTTTCACCCTGACTTTGACACATCCAATGCCCAACAAACCGCAGTCAATCCACTGCTGAAGTACCTCCAACACCAATCCCCGGAGGTTCTAGCCCGCGTCGCCAAGTCTGTGAGCCCCGACATCAGAGAAATAATCTCTCATAACGTTCAAGGACTTGTCGGCGTTTTGCCTTCCGAAAATTTTAACGTCGAAATTACCACGGATCGCGAAAACTTAGCAGGTTTGCTAGCTTCAGCGATGATGACAGGCTATTTTTTGAGGCAAATGGAGCAAAGGATGCACCTAGAAGAAAATTTAGCAAGCACCAGCTCGATTAAACCAAACTCACCCAAAGACAAGTAAAAAAATCAACGGGTTGGGGAAGCAAGAAAGATGAAAGTTGTTCAGAAAAATCCATAATCCTGAATCATGGAGGCACAGGGAATTAAGAAACCGGGCTGTTAACCGGCTATCCCTCGCGCTACACCGAGGATTTTGGTAAAAAAACCCGGTTACTGCTTCTAGGACTATAAAGCATCAGATTCATCTTCCATCCTCCACCCTTGCAACTAATACCAATTTAAAAAAAGAATGCAACTGCTGATAAGCTCCAAATCCTTATGCAGTAAGTCATTCTTAATTATTTAATCGAAAATCGAAAATCGAAAATCGAAAATCGAAAATGGTATTACCCACCGGCGGAGCTACCCGATAGGG
Organism: Microcoleus sp. D3_18_C2; assembly: GCF_036702395.1. NCBI lineage: Bacteria > Bacillati > Cyanobacteriota > Cyanophyceae > Oscillatoriales > Microcoleaceae > Microcoleus > Microcoleus sp. D3_18_C2. The sequence goes on from NZ_JAUBTG010000056.1 coordinate 2,939, forward strand.
GAAAAGCACCCGGACGTACTTTAATATTCTGAACTTGACCCAAACGGTTAATTTCCAGTTCGAGTTCTTTGCCCACAACCGTGTTTTCCACCCGTTCTTGCACGTCACCGGGAGTGTTAACCGCAATTCCGTCAACTTTTTGAATGACATCTCCGGGACGCAAGTCTGCTTTTTGAGCGGGGGAATTTTCCACGACTCGCGCCACGGCTACGCCTTGATCGAGGGTAATTTTATTATTATCGAGCTGTTTGTTGAGTTCTGCCTTGGTGGCGGCAGTCAAGCTGACCATTTGAATGCCGAGATAGGGATGTTCGGCTTTACCTTTGGCGAATAGCTGATCGGAAACTCGTTTGGCGGTTTCGATCGGAATTGCAAATCCCAAGCCTTGAGCGTCCGCGCGGATAGCGGTATTGATGCCAATTACTTCGCCTTGGTCATTCAGCAGCGGGCCACCAGAATTGCCGGGGTTGATGGCAGCATCGGTTTGGATGAAGCGGACTCGCTTGTCGGGGATGCCGACTTGGGAACTCGATCGACCCGTAGCGCTGATAATGCCCACAGTCACGGTATTGTCGAGACCTAAAGGATTGCCGATCGCGATCGCCCACTGTCCCGGTACAATATTGTCCGATCGACCCAAAGCCACCTGCGGCAGTTCCTTAGCATTAATCTTAACCACAGCCACATCCGTCAGCGGATCGACTCCCTGCACCTTACCCTCAAACTCGCGGCCGTCTTTGAGCGTCACCTTAACAGTATCAGTCCCGGAGACAACGTGAGCATTAGTAACGATGCGGCCGTCAGAAGTGAGAATAAACCCGGAACCGGTACCTCTCTTGACTCGTTCTTCCGGCTGTGGCAAATTCTCCCCAAAAAACCGACGAAACAAAGGATTTTTGAATGCTTCCGGCACTTGATTCGCCACCTTGCTTGATGCGTCAATCCGCACTACAGCCGGGCCGACTTTTTCCGCTGCTTCAGCAATAAAATTGGGATTGCTGCGATCGACTGCCCGATTTTCCTGAACTGAAGGAGAGGGATACGGGGGGATTTGCTGGCGTACTACTGGCAAAACCAATCCGGTTTCCAGATTGTTTGAGCCTTGCAGATAGCGATTTCCCAACCATCCCATACCTCCGCCGATTGACAGCAGAGTCACATAAAGGGTCGCTTGCTTAAAAGATAAACTCATTTAATAACTCCCGCTAAATACCTCATCCCCGCAGACAGGTTCCGAATCAAGCATTTTTGTCTTGGCGACGGGAAGGAAGCGGGGCGGGGCGTACCGCTTCCTCAAGAACATAGCTGTTAACAGGCAGGCGCCCATCGGCATCACAGGCAATTTTGCCGGATTTGCCAAGAGCGAATCAAACTAATAATTCTCATCCTAACTTGGCTTAGCCTGGGATTTACAGTCTGGGGGGTGGCTAGAGCTTGTAAATATGCAATTTTACAGGATTTTAAAATTGTCAACTGTCCGAAATGAATACTTTTTTATGTACATAATGACTTTTAAACGCTTATTTCCGCTGATTTTTGCACTAATTTGGTCGATCGCACCCGTTGAGAAAACGGCGGCAAATACCGAAATCCCACCTGCAAATCTTCCTTTAGGTACACCTGTAGAAAACCCCGACCCCGCCCGCGATTGCCCGAGTCCGGCTATGTCTCGGTTGCGTCGCCACACTGTGGCCCAGGGCGAGACAATAGAAAGCATCGCGCGGCAGTACAATGTGATTCCTGCGGCGCTGATCGGGATAAATCCGACGTTGCGGGGCGGTGGAGTATCTGCTGGAAGTGCGATCATCATTCCTCCGTACAGTGGCATCGAGGTAGAAGTGCCTGCAGGCTCGAATTGGCAAAAACTGGCAGAAGCTTACAAAGTGCCCGCAGATTTGCTATTTGAGGCGAACGGGTGCAGGCCGTTGGGGAAAACGGTGTTTGTGCCTGCGGTGAATAGGTCGATCGGGCCTTCTATCAATCCCGATGCAACGCCATCGGTGCAAGGATTTCCGCTGCCTGCCCCAGCAGTAGCAGCTTTGCGTTACGGGCGGCAATTGCATCCGGCGCGGCGCGAATTTTTTTTCCACAGCGGCGTAGATTTTTTGGCGTCGGAGGGTACGCAGGTTTTGGCTGCAGGCGAGGGGACTGTCGCCTTTGCCGGGCCGCAGGGGGATTACGGGAATTTAGTGGTGGTGAACCATGAAGCGGGGAAGCAAACGCGCTACGCTCATTTGAAAGATATTGCGGTCAAAGTCGGTCAAAAAGTGGAGTCTGGAGAAGTTTTGGGAACTGTCGGGACGACGGGAAAACGGGACATTCCGCCATCTCATTTGCATTTTGAAGTTCGGTACAATTCGGGTTTGGGTTGGGTTGCTGAAGACCCGCTGCTTTATTTGCAAGCGACTATTAAAAAATAGGATTGTTAGTGTGCTGGGGGGTGACAACCCGCCCCAAATCCAGACTGGATAAGGATTGATTTGTGTTGTGGTTAAAAAAGATAGGCAGCAGAATTATTACACGATTGCCTATCCCAAAAAATATTTTACCAACATTTTACCAGGCTCAATTACAAAAACAACTGACGCAAACCCCGTTTATTTTACTCACAATCTTTTTGAACCTGATACAATCTGAGAAACAAGTAACGATCGCACTAATCGGGTTTCCATTAATCACTTATTGGTGAACAACTTATTGCCCGATCGCACATTTCTCTCAAATTCGATCGCCCATCAACCAAAAACTCGATCGCCCGTTTCCCAAAAAGTCGATCGCCCATAAACCAAAAATCCGATCGCACATTTCTCTCAAATTCGATCGCCCTGAAACCGAGTGAAAATTTGTCTGCTTTGTGACACAGCCCGCCGGGGGTTGAAACCCCCGTCTCATAGCTAAAGTCGGTTGAAACCGACTGAAAATTCGCATGAAACCGATACACATCAACTAACTCTTCAGTCCTCTTTCAGAGGACTTTCGCTATGAGACAGGGGTTTCAACCCCTGGCGGACTCGGCAACGAACCAACTAGCCCCAGGCGCGGAAAAACTAAGGGACTAACAAATCAAATTCGATCGCCCATCCACAAAAAACCCGATCGCCCATCAACCAAAAATCTGATCGCCCATCAACCAAAAATCCGATCGCCCTTAAACCAACTCCACATCACACTGAAATTCCAAATGATGACTGTAGGGGCGGTGCCCCCGTGCCCGCCCGACTATATCCATTATCGCCGCCGTGTCAAACCCTCTACAGAACTAACCGTATAGACATTAGGTAAAAAGTCAACATTTGGACCTGAAGCTCCTAGAAGATCGAATGATTGTGGACGATAATTAACAGTATCAAATAGTTCTCCTCCCGCTCCATTCCCAATCGAAACTTCTAATAAATCCTCCCGGCTTGCACTACCCGGCCCTCCTAGCTCTGTGCCGATATTGGTTAAAATGAAATTAAACTCGCCTTGACCTTTTTTATCTTCTGGAATTAGAAAACTGTTAAGTCCAAGACCTTTTTGAGCAGCACCCGTGATATCTATATTTCTGCTATTGTTGTCTGGATTCGAGTATTTGACATTCAGGTTAGCAGTCCCCTGATAAGGGATAGCAGAAGGTTTTACCTCTATTTTTAAGAAGGGAGTGGATGGTGTTGGTGGAGGCGTTACAGGAGTAGTCGAAGGTTCATCGCAGAAGTCTAGCCCCAGATTCTTTCTGAACGTCTTCATTATTTCGCCACTCTTAGCTCCAGTTATATTAGCAACATTGTTGTAAAGCCCAGAGGTAAAGTTATAAGCAGTATCTTTTGCGAAATCCTCTACTTTGCCGAATAGCTCGTTGACATATCCTTCTCCTATTTTTTGGGTTATCCGACGACCCACCGTGCTATTGATTGCAGACCGAACTGCTTGTCGTGTTACCTTTAATGCACCTGCTTGCAGAGGACGAAGAGCGTTAAGTGGTTTAAGTAGTTTGTTGAAAGGAATCTGACCATAGACTGCTTCTGCTAGATCTTTGTCTTCACCATACAGGGCGACGCAAGCAAGGTCTAACACTTTCACACCAAGGGCAAGCGCTCCTAAAACACCACCTACCGATCCTCCTATTAGTGCACTAGCACCTAATGACACTGGAGCTATTGCGAAACCAACTCCTGTAGAGATCGTAGCTGCTAGAGCAAGTCTGTCAGAGACATCATTTTTTTCCAGAATGTTACAGAATTCCTCACCACGTTCACAGGGTGTTTTTTGATTTGATGTGGTTGTCGGCGTGGTTGGTATTTGATTGGGCGTGCCACTTGGGTTGACTACGGTATCGATTGTTTCCTCACGACCGCTGGCATCTTGCTGCTTGAGAATAATCGAGCCGTCATCTTGCCGATCGAAAATTGATTTGCTGGTCGATCCTTGAATTTGACTCTCAATGCGCTTACCGTCAGCACTCATGGTAAGGGTGTGAGCGGGCATACTGCTTTGAGGACCTGGTTGGTAGCGCAACTCACGAGCGCTGATTTCATCACTTGATCGCTTAATATTGACAACATATTGACTGCCATCGCTGCCGTTCAAAATGAAATCATAGGTATTCGGCCCGGTACTGCGGACAACTGGTGCTTCATAGGTAACAGTCTCTCCTGGGAGGGCGGGATTAGCATCCAGATTAACGAAGCGACCGCGTAAATCGTCAGGTGCCGCTCCCTGAACAACTCCCAATACTGAATTGGTGGCAGCAACACGAATAATCGTACTCGATCGATTGTTGGCGACCGTTGGTTGGAGAACTAAATCTGCCTCGGTGAGATCGAGATCGATACCAATGAAATCTTCGCTTTTATTAAAGTCTGTCAGAATGTCTGCCTCGCTCACGACAGACGTAGCCGTATTAGAGCGCAGCACGAAGGCATCGTTTCCAGAGCCACCCGTTAGTGTATCAATGCCAAAATCGCCTATGAGCAGATCGTTACCAGTTTCACCGTTGAGAAGGTCATTCCCAAGACCGCCCCGCAAAACATCGTTACCTTCGTCGCCAAATAGCGTGTCGTCTCCCTGATTGCCATTTAGAGCGTCTACGCCCGTTCCACCGCGCAATATGTCGTTGCCCTCGCTACCGCTAATAGCGTCATCGCCTTCGTCGCCCGCGATCGTATCCGCACCGACACCGCCGGAGAGCAAATCGTCACCAGCACGACCGGAGATGAAGTCGTTTCCTGCGTTACCATTCAAAAAGTCTTGTGCGGCAGAGCCTTCTAGGGTATCGTTACCCCCCAGGCCGAGGATACCTTGGATATACTGACCTGACAGATCGGGTGTCGCCGTAAACAGGTCGCCACTCTCAGATAAGCGAAAAGCCCGACCATCGCTGACTTGAGAAGCCGATCGCCCGATATCCCCATCAACACTACCGGAGATAAAGTCCTTTCCCGTGTTACCATTCAAAAAGTCTGGCGCGATCGAACTTTCTAGCGTATCGTTGCTTCCCAAGCTAAAGATATTCTGGATATTCTGAGCATTCGATACCGTCTCTTGAGTGGTGGCTTTTTTCGAGCCACAGCCGCAATCCGCTTGATTCTTGGCGCTGCTACCGTTCAATATGTCATCGTTCTTGTCCAGCAAAGCTAAATTGTCAGGCATATACTGTTGCTTTGTGTTGGTGATTTAAGAAATCTACCTCACCTGTCTCATCTATGTCATGGCTGAAAAAGCCCGAAAAAGACTGAAAAAGCCCGAAGTTTCCTTAACTTTATATTTCTTCACTTAACCCATGCAGCCCAACGACGATCGCCCGTTGCAAGCCGTCCCTGACGATAACGAATTGCTGAAATTGGTCGATGGTCTAATATTTGAAAAAACAGGTAAACATCTCAACACGCTACAGCAGTTAGTGTTGCAGGGAATGTATGATGGCAAAACCTACGAAGCGATCGCCCGCGACACCCGCTACACTACAAAATATGTCCGAGAAGTCGGCTACAAGCTACTCAAAAGTCTCTCCGCAGTGATGAATGAAGAGATGCAAAAAGGCAATCTCAAAGCTGCGATCGATCGCAGAAATATTAGCAATACCTCAAACTTCGGCAGAGATTATATTCAATACGTCGAATACGTCCACACCCTCAATCTCAACCCCTGTCCTTCTTTGCCTAGCAAATCTAACAACGAATACGCCACTGAATCCAGCAGATTCACAACTCAGATCGAACGGCTCGAAATTGATGTAGCTGATGTCGTTTGTAAGTTGCACAGTCAAGGTATCGAACCCTGCAAAATCGCTCAGTTGCTTGGTCTGCCAGATGTGACGATAGAAACAATATTGCGTGAATTATCATAGCTAAGATGCGAGATATTTGTAGGGTGCGTCGCTGGGAGATTTTCTAGTTGATTTAGAGATTGTCGATCGCGACTAACCCTAGGATATAAAGTAAAATATAATTAATTATCTCGAAGTTCTTTTTCTTGCAAAAGTTGGGTAGCCCAAACCCGATCTTCTTCCGATAGAGACGGTACGGGTTCTCGCTCGTAATCGATCCGATAATCATAGCCAGCGCGATCGTAAACACCTGCAAATAATTCTGGTAAGTTAACAATAGGTTCTACATCTTCCTCGCGCAAGGGAAGCGGAAATATAGGTAGAGAATCGCGAAGATTAAAAGCATAAAGTTCGGCAAACGGACGGCGATTACTGGGACTGACCAAAACCCGATAATCGCTTTGAATAGAATTATTAAGAATGGGCATAGATTCCCATTTTCGTAGTAAATCGATTTCGACTAAATTGGTTAAACTACCTAAAATACTCTGGCGTTTTTTCAGATAAGTAATTCTTCCTTCTCCACTACGTTTGTTGACAGGAGAAAGAATCTCAATTGCAGTGACAACTTGTTTCGTTGCCATTTCTCGCACTTCCAAGTAAGTCTGTTTAATTTTTTCAGGAGCAGGCACTTTAACAGTAGTCGGAAGTGTTATACTTACAGTGGCAACTGAACCTGTAGGAATATTCGGGTTATTAGATTGACGCTTAATCGCGACATCGGGGATACCTACTAAAAGGGAGTCGCTGTTACTGTCATTTGGATCGGTAATTTCATAGATTCGTTTGTCGATTGCAACCTCATATTTAGGCCGAATTTGAGGCATGATGGTATCAGCGATCGCGATAATCAATCGATTGTGAGTTTCCTGCCAGAAATCGGGGTGTTCTAAGTAGGGGTCCATTCCAGGAAAAGGTGAAGGCATAGGACTGTTCTCCGATGTATTGACTCTCAAATCATTTTAGCATTTTAAATTTTGTAGGGTGCGTCGCTGCGAGATTTTCGAGTGTCCCTCAAAAGTAGGGACACGGCAATGCCGTGTCCCTCCAAAAGCAATGCCGTGTCCCTACAAGAGCGACGCACCCTACGGTATCTACAACAATGTCGTAAATATCAACTACAAAACAGCCGCCACAGTAGCCATCAGCAACCCTTGAAACAATTTGACCCCATCAGTTTCGCCCAACATCGGATCGGAAGCCCTCTCAGGATGCGGCATCATTCCTAATACATTGCCTTGGCGATTGCAAATACCGGCAATATTATTTAACGAACCGTTGGGATTCCCAGCATCGCTAATTTTGCCCGCCTCTGTGCAGTAGCGAAACAGCACTTGCTCGTGCTCTTCTAGTTCTGCTAATGTATCCGCATCAGCATAATAATTGCCTTCACCGTGGGCGATCGGCAAATCGATGATTTCACCCGTAGTATAAGCCGCAGTCCAACGAGTATTACCGCGTTCGACTTTCAAAGAAGCGCGATCGCAAATAAAATTCAATCCCGCATTCCGCACCAGAGCACCGGGCAACAAACCAGCTTCAGTCAACACCTGAAAACCGTTGCAGATGCCTAATACAAGCTTTCCTTGTTTAGCGTGTTCCGCCGTAGCCCGCATCGCCGGAGAAAAACGGGCGATCGCGCCGCACCGCAAATAATCTCCGTAACTGAAACCACCGGGAATTACAATGATATCAATATCCGAAATATCGGTATCTTCGTGCCAAATCATGCGAGTTGGTTGGTGCAGTAACCCTTGAGTCACCCACACCACATCGCGATCGCAATTTGAACCCGGAAAAACAATAACTCCAAATTTCATAAGCTCAAGGAAGAAGGAAGAAGGAAGAAGGAAGAGGGAAGAAGGAAGAAGGAAGAAGGAAGAAGGAAGAGGGAAGAAGGAAGAGGGAAGAGGTGTAAACTTAAGACTGAAATCTTATGTTTCTCTCGCTTGTATCTAAGTCTCGATCCCCCTAAATCCCCCTTAAGAAGGGGGACTTTGAGTGTTCCGAATCCCCGCTTTTTAACGAAGACTGTGAATGCTCTTGTCCCCGCTTTTTAGCAAAGACTTTCAGAACCCTCTTGTCCCCCCCTTATTAAGGGGGGTTAGGGGGGATCGAAGAGCTACGGGCGATCGAATTTAGGCCGCCGCTGTCTCCACAGCAACAGGAATTTCAGTCAAATCAAAGCGATAATTTTCAATCACTGGATTGGCCAAAAGTTGGTCGCAAACGCGATCGAGTTGTTCGCGGGCCTGGGACTCACCAGCAGCAGTCAGCGTCAATTCAACGTATTTCCCGATTCGCACACGCTCAACATTGTCGTATCCCATGTGTTGCAAACCAGACTGTACGGCAGTGCCGGCGGGATCTAAAACAGAAGGGCGGAGGGTAACATAGATTTGGGCAAGATATTTCTGAGTCACGGGAATGTTGCGGTAGGTGATGTGAAAGTTAGCCCCATTGTATTCTACAACCGAGCTGCGCGCCGATCGCCATTTGGTTCGCCCAAGTAAGATAGCCTAGAAACAGGGACAGATGTGATTCCAGCAGATTACACAAAAAAATTATGAGAACCAACCGCACCCGCAGTCAGGAGCGTATTTTACACTTGCTCAAGCACTTGAATCGATCGCTCTCAGCGCAAGATATCTACTTAGAACTGCGTAACAGCGACCAAAGCATGGGCCTAGCAACCGTTTACCGTTCCCTCGACGGTTTAAAGCGAGAGGGGTTCGTTCACGTCAGAACTCTCGCTAGTGGCGAGTCTCTCTACGGTGCCGCCCACCAAGACCAACACCACCTAACTTGTCTGGAATGTGGCGCGTCCATTACGATCGACGAATGCCCCGTCCACCACTTAGAAAGCCAACTACAACAATCTCATTCTTTCAAGATTTATTATCACACTTTGGAGTTTTTTGGATTGTGCGATCGATGTACTTTGGCTCAAGAATCTTAGGAGCGCGAATTAAATAACTTACAATTTTAATTGTTATTGTGGGATGGGCGTCCCGCCCGTCCACTCATGACGGGCGGGACGCCCATCCCACTTTCAAGAGTGGAAGTTATTTAATTCTCATTCCTTAGAGAAGTTATTAGTCATGAGTGATATCAATTCCGGTTGCACGAGCGAAATGATTGTTGACTGTTGATTGCTGAGTGTTGACCGAAAGCATCCAGGATACCCGCCACGTGATTCATTCCGAAAGCAGACTCAGGACCGGTGAAATAAAAAACCTGTATCCGATAAAGGAGCCCCCGAATTTATCGGTGGGGTCAATGCTTCAATTCTTTAATCTAAAATCTAAAATCTAAAATCGATTGACTGGGTGTTAAACCGCCGAGGCTGGTTTTGTTTGTGTAGGGACAGATTTCAACCTGTTGTTTTATTAACTAGCTCAAGGATGCAAAAACTCTAAATGGTCTCCTGGAATCGATCGCAATTTTGCAGCCGAGCCTTGCATTTTCAACCTACCCCGTTCTAACATGATAATCCAATCGGCGCGATCGATCACTCGCGGCCTGTGACTGATAAAAATCGTCGTTTTCCCGTGCCGATACATCAACAACTGTTCTAAAACTTCCGCTTCGCTTGCGGGGTCAAGCCCTGCGGTAGATTCGTCTAAAATCAATACGGGTGGGTTGTTGAGAATGGCGCGGGCGATCGCCAATCTCTGTCTTTGTCCGCCAGAAATATTCGCTCCAAACTCCCCTAAAACAGTTTGATATTTATCCGGCAATTGGCTAATAAATTCATCCGCGCCCGCAATTTTACACGCTTTCACAATCTGTTCAAAGCTGATATCTGGACTGCCCAATCGAAAATTTTCTAGAATCGAACGGCTCCAAAAATGCGCTTCTTGGGGAACCAATACTACCTGCTGTCTGAGACTGTCAAGAGACAAATCCTGCAAGTTGTAACCGCCTATTCTAATATTACCAGCTTGCAGCGGGTACAGACCAGCAATTACTTTGGCTAGCGTACTTTTTCCGCAGCCGGAATGGCCGATTAAAGCAATTGCTTGACCGCCGGGAAATGTGACAGAAAAATTTTCCAGCAAATCAAGTCTGCCGGGGTAGTGAAAATTAACACTCTTGCAAACAATACCGTCGCGGTCTTGAATAGTTACAAAAGGTTTATTCGTATTGTCTTTAGTTTCCGGTTCAGCATCGATCACTTCCGACAGCCTTTGAGTTGCTGTCTGCACGCGAGTCATTTCATCAGTAAATCCTACTAGCGAATTTACCCAATTAGTAACGTTTTGATTCATACTAATAAACGCTAGCAACTGACCGATACTCAATACCTTGTCAATCACTAAACCGCTACCAAGCCACAGCAGAGTAATGCTGCCAGCAGAGGCAACAAAACTCGAAAATATATTGTTGAGAATGCCAATTTGTGTAGTGCGGAAAGTCAGCTTTGCTAAGCGACCGAAGCGGGTTTGAAATTCTTCCCAAAGTTGCTGGCCGCTGCTAGTAGTTTTGACCGTCAGCGCGCCTTTAAAAGTTTCTACTAAAACGCCTTGAGTTTCGGCTTCCAACACCAATAAACTGCGCGTTTTTTGCTGCAATGCGGGCAGAAATACCACTGTAGAGGCAGTCATTAACAGAGCTATAGCTGTAGCGGCTAACGTCAGCTCCTTGCTGTAAAATAACATAAAAATAAAAGAAACTACAGCTATAAAAAATTGACTAGGCAAGCTGATAGCGACTTGAGAAACTAATTTATTGATTTCTTGGATATCTTGTAATCTACTGACAATTTCGCCACTGCGTCTAGTTTCGTAAAAACTCAAAGGCAATCGCAGGAATTTGCGCGCGAATTCCATCACCAATCCCAATTCTAAACGCTGGGAAAACTGAGCAATTAAGTTCGATTGTACCAATCCTAAACTGCTGCTAAAAAGGTTCATAACTATAACTGCGATCGCCACGCTTGCCAGGAGTTGTCTGTCTCCCCGCACCAGGATGTCGTCGGTGAGCATTTGAACTAGAAAAGGCGAAGAAATCGACAGCAAACCCAACACCACATTCAGCAAAAATGCTTCCATTAAAATCGGGCGATAAATCCCAATCCGGCGCATCCATTTTTGTAAGGAATTGGCGGGCGGTTGGCCCTCTGCGGCCGCAAAAAAACGCTCAGCATCGGGTTCTACTAGCAAGCACAGCCAATCTGTCCAACCTGCTGCTAATTCTTCTTTGGAAACATAGCGCATACCAACAGCCGGATCGCCGATCGCATATTGGTTGCCCTGTTTTCCGTACAAAACAACCCAGTGAGAGCCGCTCCAGTGAATAATCATCGGTAGAGGGGCATCATCGAGCTTGTCTAAAATTGCAGCGGCTGCTCGCACCGATCGAGCATTAAAGCCGATCGCCTCAGCACCTTGTTTCAAGCCAAGTAAACTCGTCCCTTTTTGGTCGGTGCCCGCACATTCTCGCAAGCGGCTAATAGTAAAATTTTGTCCGTAAAATTTCGCGATCGAAGCCAAACAAGCCGCCCCGCAATCTTCTTCGCTCTGCTGGAGAACAACCTGATATTTCTTAAACCTGTTAACTTGTCCGAATAATGGCACTTTGCCGATCAAAGGGATGTTCTTTAACATTTTGCAAAATGAATAATGGTAGAGCATAAAGAAGATTACTCATCACCAACTACCCAATCAGCAAAAAGCACCCATAAAGTTATGGGTGCTTTCTCGATTCCACAGTTATAAATCTGAATTGACTAGCACTAAACTTTAGTAGTAGGCGTAGCGGACTACTCTTCTGTATGAACCGTCGTAATTCCGGCGGTACACGACCCAACTGCGCCGCTGCCGGTGACAATTGTATCGATTGGCATAATAGTGACCGCCGTTGACGCTAGCTGATTCTTCAGATGTAAGTTCAGCAAACAGTGAATTGTCCTTTGTTTCTTTCATGATTGGACTCCGTTTAACTTAATAAAATTGAAGGAAAACTAGAAATATTATTTAATTTCTAGACCCTAGTGTAAATACTGAGTAATACTTCTTGTGGTTCTGTACGACCTCCGGAATACTACTGATAAAATTTCAAAATTTACTCGATCGCACAACTTGACTCAGCTATCTAAACCACTAGGGTTGGGTAAGGGCGATCGCGGCTCGGATCGTACAGATAAAACTGCCTAGGCGGTGGCAGGAAAAACAGCATATTCAGGCCATAGCTGCTGCTGTTATCCGTCTCGCTGTTGTTATTAGCGCTACTAACACCGCTGGTAATGCAGCCACCGTTGACAGTAGCAGATTCTCCATCGGTTAGTTCGATGAAGAGTGAACCTTGTTGGTTTTCTGGCATAAATAACTCCTATTGATACCTATGTACTTACTTACTACCTACGCATACAGTAAAAACCCGGTAACAGCGCCAAAAGTTATGGCGGAAACGCCGTATTTTCATGACCGCGAATTTCTTCATGTGATACCCGCCACGTGATTTATCCGTGCAATCAATCCCAAATCGAAAATCCTCAAGAAAGAGCATTTATCTCGCGCAAGTCAATCCAAAATCTAAAATCTAAAATCTAAAATCGAATGACAGTAGCCCGCTGGCTTCACTCCTCTTGATATTTGGCGAACTTTGTGGGTGGGAACGGCAAAGCTGTGCGGATTTTTACCTTTACCCTGTGAATTTTGATTTAGACTTCTAAACCTATTCTTGGTTTCCGGAAAGGTGAGAGTAAAAGTGACAAAAGAAATCAGCGATCTCTCCCTCTTCCCCAACTCAAAACTCCAAACTCCAAACTATTCCCCTCTCCCCCTTGCCGCCATGTCTCTGACTCCCGAAGCCACACCCGCTGAAACCTTTGATAACGACCAGTTTTTGCCCCCTGTCAGCCGCTGGACGACTTTGGGGGGCATTTTGATGGTGGCGACCTTTGGCGGGGCGATCGCCCTTGCTAGCGTCACCAAATACAGCGCTACAGTCAAAGCAGACGCGATCGTCCGTCCAGCCGGAGAAGTGCGCGTCGTGCAAGCAGCCACCGAAGGAACCGTCGAAAGCATTGCTGTCAGCGAGAATCAGAGAGTACAAGAAGGAGATGCGATCGCAGTTGTAGATGCTTCGCGTTTGGGCGCTCAACAACAGCAGTTACAAGAAATAATTAATCAGTCTCAAACCACAGCACAGCAAATCAACCAGCAACTTCGCGACTTAGAAAATCAAATTTTGGCCAGCGCCCAATTTAAAAGCATCCAAAGTGAAACTTCCGCCCAACAGGAATTAATCGAATCCGCTTTAGTAAAAATCGCCACACCGCTGCCGGATGTCGCCGAGAGACTGGGCCGAAGTCGGCGGGTTTTGCTCGTCAAGCGATCGTCCATTCAACAACAATTAATTCAAGCTAAAAAAGAACTAAATCAAATTGAGTTAAAACTCGAAAATAGCGTGATCCGCACGCCCACGGATGGTACAATTCTCAGATTGGAAGTACGAAATACTGGTCAAACCGTACAAGCCGGCAGTGCGATCGCCCAAATCGTCCCCAGCGACGTACCCCTGGTAGTCAAAGCCAAGGTGACATCCCAAGACATCGCCCGCATCCAAATCGGTCAACCCGTACAGATCAGGATTTCGGCTTTACCTTTCCCCGATTACGGCACATTAAAAGGCACTGTCAGCGAAATCGCCCCAGATGCGATCGCCCCTCAAAATCCCACTAATAATTTAGGTACAGCTTATTACGAAGTGGCAATTAAGCCCGAACAAACTTATTTAACAAAACTCAAATCCGCCAACGGCCAATTCTTCGGCAACCCCCAGGCTAATGTCCCCCGCCAGTATTCGATTCAATCGGGAATGGAAGGCAGAGCCGATATTATTACCGGCGAAGAAACTATTCTGACATTTGTTTTGCGGAAAGCAAGGTTGCTGACAGATTGGTAATTAGTCAGTTGTCAGTTGTCAGTCGTCAGTTGTTAGTTGTCAGTCAACAGTCAGCAGTCAGCAGTCAGCAGTCAACCGCCAGAAAATTAGTGGCTCTGAAATTGAAATAACGTGTCAATATAGAAATGTGAGTTCAATTCTATTCTTTCCTCATGGGCAAACAGCGCGTTCTTTCAGGAGTTCAGCCAACCGGCAATCTTCACCTCGGCAATTATCTCGGTGCCATTCGCAACTGGGTAGAAAATCAAAGTCAGTACGAAAATTACTTCTGCGTAGTCGATTTGCACGCCATTACCGCACCGCACAATCCAGCAACTCTAGCCTCCGACACTTACACGATCGCCGCACTCTATTTAGCTTGCGGCATCGATTTAGAATATTCTACTATTTTCGTGCAATCCCACGTCTCGGCGCACACAGAACTAGCATGGCTGCTCAACTGTATTACGCCGATTAACTGGCTCGAAGATATGATTCAGTTTAAAGAAAAAGCAGTTAAACAAGGCGAAAATGTCAACGCTGGTTTGCTAAATTATCCGGTGTTAATGGCAGCAGACATTTTGCTTTACGATGCCGACAAAGTGCCAGTGGGAGAAGACCAAAAACAGCATTTGGAACTCACCCGCGATATTGTCATCAGATTAAATCACCAATTCGGCACACCCGAAAAGCCCGTATTGAAACTTCCCGAACCCTTAATTCGGACTGACGGTGCGAGGGTGATGAGTTTGACAGATGGCACGCGCAAAATGTCGAAATCTGACCCTTCCGAACAAAGTCGAATTAATTTATTGGATTCGCCAGATGCGATCGCTAAAAAAATCAAGCGCTGCAAAACCGATGCCGTGCGCGGTTTGACTTTTGACGACCCCGATCGCCCCGAAGCTAGAAATTTGCTGACACTTTATCTCCTGCTTTCCGGCAAATCTAAGGAAGAAGTAGCCACAGAATGTGAAAACATGGGTTGGGGAGATTTTAAACCCTTGCTGACAGAGACGACAATTAATGCCCTCAAACCAATTCAGGATAAATACAAGGAAATAATCGACGATCCGGGATATTTAGAGTCTGTACTACGTCGTGGAAGAGAACAAGCAGAAGCTATTGCTAATCAAACTCTAACTAAGGTTAAGACAGCTTTCGGTTATTCTTTACCTGTTTAGTGGTTTGTGGTTAGTTGTTATTGGTTACTGGTTAAGAATAACAACTGCCAACTGTCAACTAACAACTGTCAACTGTCAAATAACAAATAACCAATAACAGAAAAATAATCATGAACCGTTTTCGCACAGCCTGCACCACCCCCGGAGAATTTATAATTACCGCCGAAGTGGCCCCGCCAAAAGGTGGCGACATGACTCACACAATTCAAATGGCCCAACGCCTCAAAAACAGAGTGCACGCCATTAATATCACCGACGGGAGTCGCGCAGTGATGCGAATGTGCCCCCTAGCAGTTTCGGCAATTTTAGTGCAGCACGGAATTGAGCCAATTTGTCAAGTTGCTTGTCGCGATCGCAATCAAATTGGCCTGCAAGCCGATCTCATGGGAGCCCACGCTTTAGGCATACGCAATGTATTAGCACTGACAGGCGATCCCGTCAAAGCGGGCGACCATCCTAAAGCAAAAAGTGTATTCGACTTGGAATCAGTACGACTGTTGCAAGTCATTCAAAAAATGAATGGCGGCAAAGACTGGAATGACAAACCTTTAACAGACGGATTTACCGATTTATTTGTCGGTGCTGCCGTCGATCCGCAATGCCCCAGTTGGTCTGGTTTACAAAGTAGATTTGAGAAAAAAGTAGAGGCTGGAGCACAGTTTTTTCAGAGTCAATTAATAACAGATTTTGAACTTTTAGATAAGTTTATGCACAATATTGCTGCGGGCTGCAACAAGCCAGTTTTAGCAGGAATATTTTTGTTTAAATCAGCTAAAAATGCTGAATTTATTAAAAAATACGTGCCGGGAGTTCACATCCCACAAGAGACGATCGATCGTTTAGCAAAATCTCCAGAACCCTTGCAGGAAGGCATAAAAATTGCTGCCGAACAAGTCAAGCTAGCGCGGCAGATTTGTCAAGGAGTTCACATGATGGCCGTCAAACGAGAAGATTTAATTCCTCAAATTTTGGATTTGGCGGGAATCGAGCCACTAAGCTAAAATTAACCCACGGGGCGGGTTTGAGCAACCATCAATGTTCTAAAACTAACGATCTCGTAAACCCGCCCACCCCGCTACCATTTTGAACATCAATAAAAAAATCATGCTTCAAACTGTAGACAATCCAACAATTTCTCCTGCGGCCGAACAGCGTTTTACTTGGCGCGGTTTGACATGGCATCAATTCAAAGCAATTCAAGCTAGTTTTGAAGACGTGCCGAATGTACGCTTATTTTATTGTGATGGAGTTCTAGAAATTGTGGGAATCAGTAAACCTCACGAGGCAATTAGATGTCTGATTGCAGCGCTACTGAGCAATTTTTTTCAATTTAATAGAATACAATTTTTTCCGAGTGGCAGTTACAGTCAAATTGTTGAGGGGAAAGTCGAGTATCAGGCAGATTTGTCTTATTGTTTCGGAACAGATAAAGATGTTCCCGATTTGTGTATTGAGGTAGTCATTACTAGCGGTAGTCCGATTAAACTTCAGAAATATCGACTGATGGGAGTCCCGGAAGTCTGGTTTTGGGAAGATGGCACTCTAGAGCTTTACCATCTGCGAGAGGAAGGTTACGATCGCATTGCTAGCAGCGAAATACTGCCGGAGTTAGAGTTGTCTTTGCTGAAGCGCTGTATTTTGTTTGCTTCGCCTTTGGATGCGCTTGAGGAATTTTCTAGAGGAATGGGCGATCGGGAAAATTAATCGACCAACTACTTTTGAAATAGCTCGATCGACTAAACGGTTATTAAATAGGAGCAACTGGCAATGACTGACTCAGAAATACTTAATTCTGATACCATTAAAACACTAAATACTAGCATATCCGAAGTTACAGTTTACACCGATCGCGCTTTGGTGACGCGCCGCGGTACGGTATCTCTGACGGGAAACGAGCGAGAATTGGCGATCGCCTCTGTACCCGCAACCCTCGACACAGAGTCAGTCAGGGCCACGGGTGCGGGTACAGTTGCAGTGCGATTGCTGGGAGTGCGAACCGAAACAGTGTTTAGCAGCGAACCAGTGGGCGATCGCACCGCCGAATTAACCCAACAAATTCAGGAGTTACAAACCCAAAGACGGGGAATTAACGACAAAATAACCGCCAGAAAAATTCAGCTCAAATTTGTGGAAGGTTTGAGCGAAAAAAGCGTCGGATTCTTTTCCAGCAGCATCGCCAAACAGCAGGTAGGTTTAAACGAAACTGGCGAATTGCTCAACTTTTTAGGAACTAATTACCTAAAATACATAAGTGCGATCGCCCAACACGAAAAACAGCAGCGCGAATTAGACAAGCAAATAGAAGCTTTGCAGCAACAGTTGCGCCAAGTACAAACTCCCCATTCTCAGCAAAGCTTTAACATCATTGTTGCCATTGAACCCAGCGGCATCGGCAATTTTGAACTAGAAGTTTCCTATGTAGTCATGCGAGCCCGTTGGACTCCCCTTTACGACTTGCGAGTCAACACTAACAACAACCAAATTAATCTCAATTACCTAGCCGAAGTCAATCAAAATACAGGCGAAGATTGGACGGGAGTAGCGCTGACTTTATCTACAGCAAAACCCGGAATGGGAATGCTACCCCCCAAATTAGAATCCTGGTATATCGATATTCTTCGCTCAAAATCGCCTCCAGCAGAATTTCACAGAGCGGGAATGACAAGAAGTATGGCATCATACGATTCTAAATCAGGTGCAAACGAAGTAGCATTAGCCATGATGACTGAGCCTAGTGTTTCTGCAGCACCCGAACCCATAGAAGCTCAAACCGCCACAGCCCAAATATCGAAAGAAGGCGGCACCGTCTCATTTCAAGTAGGCGGAAATACCAAGATTCCCAGCGACGGCACACCGCACAAAGTTACTATTTTCGGCGAAAATTATCCGTTTAAACCTGAATATATAGCCGTCCCGCGATTAGTCAGTTTTGCCTATTTGCAAGCAGTTGTTGTGAATCCGCTGACAGGTGCAACTCTGCTTCCCGGTAAAGCAAATATCTTTCGCGATAACACTTTTGTCGGCAGTTTGCAGTTAGAAAATGTTTCCCCCGGCCAAGAATATAAACTGAATTTAGGAATAGATGAACGGTTAAAAATAGAGCGGGAATTAGTAGAAAGACAAGTAGATAAAAAACTGATCGGTCAGCAGAGGCGCACGAGTTACGCTTATCGCTTAAATGTGACAAACTTGCAGCAGGTGCAGGTACACCTGACACTACAAGAGCAATTGCCAGTCAGCCGCAATGAACAAATTAAAGTGCGATCGACTCTCACTAATCCGAAGATAGTAGCAGGTGAAATGGGACTGCTAGAATGGATAATGTCTCTGCCGCCGCAAGCAAAGCAAGAGTTATATTACCAGTTTGTTGTCGAACATCCTCCCGACTTAACTGTCACGGGTTTAGATATTTAATATTAAGTAGGTAAAAAGTTGTTTCTAATCAGGACTAAAGTCCTGATTCGTCACCACGTATGAGGACTGAAGTCCCGATAAACTATCAAATTTACCTGTAATTGGTAAACTGCAAAGCCATCGGATAGTCTTCTTGCTTCAAGCGTTGAATCACCAACTGCAACTCATCCTTATCCTTAGCCGAAACCCGCACTGCATCACCTTGAATCGAGCCTTGAATCTTTTTAAACTCATCTCGAATTAATTTAGTGATTTTCTTGGCAATTTCCTGGTCAATCCCTTTTTTCAGTTTGATTTCTTGGCGTACTCTAGTACCACTAGCAGCTTCAATTTTCCCATAATCAAAAATTTTCAGAGACAAATTGCGCTTGGCGGCTTTAGTTTGCAAAACAGTGTGAATTGCGTCGAGAGTAAATTCGCTGTCCGTATTGACAGTAATTGCTTCAGCGCCCAATTCTAGAGTGGTTTTTGTATCTTTCAAATCGTAGCGGCTTTGAATTTCCCGCACAGTTTGGTCAACAGCATTGACTAATTCTTGCCGATCGAACTCGCTGACAATATCAAAGGAATAACTAGCAGCCATAAATTAGTAATTGGTAATGGGGCATTGGGCATTGGGCATTGGGCATTGGGCATTGGCCAAACAGGGCATTGGGCATTAACAACTAACCAATAACCAATAACCAATAACCAATAACCAATAACCAATGACTACTGAAAATTAGCCGTTAACAGCCATTAAACTGAAATAGAATAAAGAAACAGTGCAAGAAGAACTAATCGCAAACATGAGCGATCGCCCCAGTGGCACATTGAGAATATAGAAAACCGAAAACAACAACCGGGCGATCGTAAAAGCGATCGCAGCCCAACCCGCCGGTTCCGAATCTACCCCCGTCACAAAAGCCATCAAAGCCGCCGCTGAAAACAGCATAAACGTCTCAAACGAATTTTGGTGAGCCCAAGTTGCCCGCTGAGCGTAAGCAGGCAACCTCTCAAACATAGCGCGGGGGGCTGCTTGGTCATAGCCTAGCTGCAAGCGGGCGAACGCCACCACCAAAAACGGTGCGTACACCAGCGCAGCCGCAGCAGCAATACAATCAAGCAGAATAACCGACACAGGTAATCCCAACAGCATCATCCGCCTCGCAGTTCAATCAAAATAGAACAGAGTAACCACCTTGCGCTGTTCCTCCGCATCCTGGCAAGTTTTCAGCAAAGTGTGGCTTTCGTGAAAAGCAAAACATATCAGTTGCTGGCAGCGAGAAATAATCTCCTGATTGCACATGGCGCTTGCTTCCGGGAGAGACAAGCTATCATTTTTGGGATTTTCTACCAAATGTATCACTTGTTCGAGTTGGTCGCGAGACTCCCGAGGCTGGCGACTCATGCTTTGTGGCAAAATCACCGTCAGCAGATTAGGATCTGCTCGCATTGCCCCCCGAATTGCGGCTGAATTGGTGCCTGTAGCGCCAGAAGTGATGAGCTGATTGCCTCCCAGAACTATGGCGTAGCTCAGCATCTCAATTAGCTGCTGGTGGGTAATAGGAACGTGGCGAGAACCCAAAAGAGCAATCCGCTTGGAGCCGGTTTGCTGGATCGCCGCAAGTTCTTGTAAAAAATCATCTACTCTGGGTAGCTCAATTGATTGACTCAAAGAATTTATTAAATTAAATAAAACTACGTTGTGGATTTTAGCAGACTCACTAGCCATTGCCGCCAAAAAGAAGTTAAGAATTGCTGATTTACGGGATCAGACTAGAGGAGCGGGAGAGTTGAGGAAGCCAGAGATCAAGGTAGAATTCAAGAAAAATTGAGAATTTAAGAATTTTACCTTTTTATTTATTTAAACAAAAAGTTCTCTCTGCCGAATACCTTCTTCTCTCAGCTCCGGCTCTCTTCTTAATGGACTCGATCGCCCAGGCCCAAGGATGCCATCATGCCATCAAGGTCAAAATGTTCTGCCATTAGCTGAGTAACGCATTCCACCTTGATCGGTTCGTGCAGGCGCACGCTGCCAAAGGTGCTGTCGATAATTTCTACCGTGGTTAAGGTATCCAAATCAACAGACAAAACCGGAATTTCCATTTCTTCTGCCCTGCCAATCACTAGGGGAGAAGGAGGCAAGTGGCCTGTCAAAATTAAGCACTGAGTCGAGCTCTCCAGAGCAGCTAGCTGAATGTCCGTGCGATCGCCCCCCGTCACCACCGCCATATTTCTCGCTTTGCGGAAATACTTCATAGCCGAACTAACATTCATCGCGCCAATTGTCAAGGTTTCCACCATCAAGTCCAAACGGTCTCGACGGCACAGCACATCAGCTTTTAATTGGTGCACCAATTCTTTGACGCTGACACTTCGCAGCAAAGCACTTCTCGGCAGCATTCCCAAAACTGGAATACCCGCAGCCTCCAGAAAAGGCCGCACAGTCGCCGTTACCGATTCGAGTTTGTCCGAGGGAACGTCATTGAGTACCACGCCCAGCAACCGCGAACCCAAACGCTGTTTAGCCGACAGCAAATCGTCTATATACAGATCGATCGGGCGAGCTACCAACAGCACAGAGGCATCAACTGTCTCAGCGATTTGAGCCAAAGACAAGTCAAACAGACTGCCTTCCTCCAAATTAGCTGGGCCTTCTAACAGCGCCAAGTCTCCGCTGGGAGCTTGCAAATATTGCGCTAAAGACTGGCGGTAATCTGTCTTGTCTTCTCCCCGCAAACGCTTGTGAACCGTCTCTTCATCCAAATACAGCAGTGTTGACGGCATCTGACTTTCTGAGAGATTCAGCGTCTCTACGGCGAACCGCACGTCTTCGTCCTCTATCCCAGCTCCGGGCGAGCTCAAACAGGTTCCCAGAGGTTTGCCGTAGGCGACTGCCAGTCCTTTTCCCCGGAGTCCGAGTGCCATCCCTAGGGCGATGGCAGACTTGCCACTGTAAGCTTTTGTGGAACCGATCAGCAAATATTTAGTCAATTTGGGTACGCCTTCAATCCTCAATGTGCACCTGTCTATTTCAATAAATTTAGTTTTTCAACAGTATTTCTGAACTGAGCCTCAATTTAGAAATAATATATTATACTCGATTATACTCGATTTTGTCGCTTTTGGGCAGATTGTTTTTTGGCGAAAATTTTTTATTTACCTGTTCGCAACCATTTTCTTCCCATTCTTTTTACTTGATTTTGGAAAACCAGTTTTTAAATTGTTTGTTTTGCCAGCAGTTTTTGATAATTATTTATCGCTGATATTTTTTTAATCAAAAATTTTAAATTATAAATTTTTAGTCATGTTTCTTGCTATAATTAGATATTAATACCGACTTTTATCAAATAAATATAACAGGGTATAAGTGGGAATTTGACTAGGAATAACCTATTAATAGGGCTTGGTGCAGTTTTTGTTGGGTATATACCAATCCTCGCATCATTTGTGAATTTCTTACCCCCTCCGCTTCGTAAGGGAGGGTTGGGGTGGGGTAAAAAAAATACGACTCCTGCAAGGATTGTTATAATACAGGTATTTTGTAGGAATCAAGCCCGGTGCTTGCCCGATCATTCTTGCATATAATCGACAATCGATATAGCAATCATAAATAATTCATGTAAATTTGTAGGGGTAGTGCTAAGAGTGCCTACCCCCTATCTATCGGGGCAACTGGGCGTGGGATTGCCCCTACAATAATTACGCGAATGATTTAGGGTTGCTATATGTATTATTAGTTATTCATTATTAGTGCGATCGCCCGCGTTAAAGCTGAACACTGGCAATGCGAGCAATAAGCTCCTTATAATCGGGATTCTAGCTTCTAAACACATAAATTGTCGGGCGGCGCGGGCTGGAATTTCGGCAGCCTTTGGGCTGATTGCGATGCTAGGCAGATCGCCGTCAAGGGCTGTAGATTAATTTTCCTTGGGCGGATCTACAGCGCTTTCCTCTCAGCTACCGAGTCGCAAAATTTGAACGAAATCGGACGGCGCGATTCGCCTAACGGCGATAGCTTCGCTCGCGCTTACTCGCACAGCACCCATGTCCGAAATAGACTTTTGGACTTTTACCAGAACAAAGTACAGTAGTTTTCAATTGGATGAAATACAGGTAGCGAACTCTGTATCACGCTCAACTGAAAACTGCGGTAGATTTACTTTAGCAATGGGGATAAGTGCTGACCCCCAAAGGGATTATTGAGAACGATCCAACAACTCACTTACTATTTCCGCTTCTCAAATAAAATTGGCTCCCCAATCATGTAATGTTGCCGTCGTGGCTTTACACTATTGGTGGGTCAGTTATAGCGCCCGTCAATCGATTTGAGATTTGAGATTTGAGATTTTAGATTGAAGAAAGCAAGCCCACTGATAAATCCGGGGGCTGGCGATCGGGATTCTGAGCTTTTTTCTCGATCCCCGAATCAATCCGGGGGCCCCGGATTAAATTGCTTGATTGTCAATTGCGGACTTTCGGGAGTGCGACTATCGATTTTAGATTTTAGATTTGAGATTTTAGATTGAAGAAAGCAAGCCCACTGATAAATCCGGGGGCTGGCGATCGGGAGCGAGGAGCTTTTTTCTCGATCCACGAATCAATCCGGGGGCCCCGGATTAAATTGCTTGATTGTCAATTGCGGACTTTCGGGAGTGCGACTGCGGTGAAAGTTATTCATCCATTCGCATCAGCTTGCGGTAAAACGTTTTAGAAAAATCGACAGTACGAGTTCGCTGAAAAGTCAGGAGAACCTCAATTAAGCAACTAACAAACTCAGAGCTTTGCATAGTCACTTCGTAGCTGAGTTCAGCATTGCCGTCAAACAACACCCGACAGCGGGTTAAGTCGATCGGCAGCGACGAGATATTCCAACTAGCGACAAACGGCACGCTCTCCCCGCCGTCAATTTTTCTTGCTCCCTCCAAGGTTTTGAGCTTGTAGAGGCCAATAGCGTGCGGTAAAAACTTACGCCTGGGCTCTTGACAGAAAGGCGCGTAGACTTTCACTTCTTTGTCATCGGCTGGCTTGAGTTGAGGAATAGACATATTTCCACCTCAGACAATTATTACTAACAGATAGTTTAGATCCCCTGAAAAAACTAGCAGATATTCCAGGTCGATCGCAAGCAAAAGTCAAGCTAAATACTCTATGCAGTACCTGTTTACCAGGGCCGTACAATCACCGAACCCGCTGGTTGTCCTCCCGTCCGCTTTCGACAAAAGCCCAGAAACTGATACAGTAGATGCTTATATCTAAAATCAAAAACTATTGGTGGTTGAATCAAGTAACCTATGCAGGAGAGTTCTTGGCCAGAAAACGACGCTCGCAGCGAGCTTAACTTGGACATCTCTGATTTAGCTCAAGAAGAGCTCAAGAGTTTGACCTCGAACTCGAAGCTCAGCAAAGTATTTGCTATATCAGACATTGGCGACAGGGTGTTTGACGCGGAAACAAAAGCAGAGCTCCCGGTGGCGGTGTCTGTGCCGGGAACTCCCTCCTTTCCTCAAAATCTGTACCGGGGAAGGCGCGGAAAAGCTGCCGCAGTGCTGGCTGCGATTTGGGCCGGCACGATCGCCCTGCACTTGATTTCTTGGGGTGCGTGGGTAGTGTGGGGGTTGACGGGACTGCTGTGGATGCAAGCATTTCGAGTTTTGTTTGCCCAGCCCAAGCCCGCACTGCCGCCTCTTGCGGATGAAAGTCGAGAGGATTGGCCCTATGTGTCGCTGCTGGTAGCGGCGAAAAATGAGGAAGCGGTGATTGCCCGATTCGTAGAATCCATCTGCAATGTAGATTATCCGATCGACCGCTACGAAGTTTGGGCGATCGACGATCACAGCAGCGACGCCACGCCGCTAGTATTGGAACAGCTAACCAAAAAGTACCCCCAGCTCAAAGTATTTCGCAGAGGAGCAAATGCCAGCGGCGGCAAGTCGGGAGCACTGAATCAAGTGTTACCGCTGACTCGCGGGGAATTTGTGGGAATATTTGACGCCGACGCGACGGTAACGCCAGACTTGCTGCGCCTGGTACTGCCGGTGTTCGATGCAGAAAAGGTAGGGGCTGTGCAAGTCAGAAAAGCCATCGCCAATGCTTCGGTAAATTTTTGGACTCGCGGCCAAGAAGCAGAAATGGCTCTCGACAGTTTTTTCCAGCAGCAGCGGATTGCGATCGGCGGCATTGGAGAATTGCGCGGTAACGGCCAATTCATGCGCCGCACCGCCTTGGAAGGCTGCGGAGGCTGGAACGAGGAGACGATTACCGACGACCTGGATTTGACGGTGAGGCTGCACCTAGACCGCTGGGACATTGAATTTCTCTCTTTCCCAGCCGTGTCAGAAGAAGGAGTCACTAACGCTCGCGCTCTGTGGCATCAGCGCAATCGCTGGGCAGAAGGTGGCTATCAGCGTTATCTTGACTACTGGCGGCTAATTTTGCGGAACCGCATGGGAACTGGGAAAACTTGGGATTTATTTGGATTTTGGGTATCTCAATATTTCTTACCCACAGTAGCCCTACCCGACTTTGTGATGTCAATTGCGCTGCGCCGGATGCCGATCGCCAGTCCCATAACTTTTATGACCCTTACATTGTCGGTGGTGGGAATGTTTGTCGGTTTGCGCCGCACTCGCAAAGAAACCAAATTTGACGTAAGGCGAGTTTTTCTCACCGGGCTGCAAACGCTGCGGGGTACTGTGTATATGTTCCACTGGCTGCTGGTAGGGACTGTAACGGCTCGGATTGCGGTACGGCCCAAGCGGCTCAAATGGGTCAAAACCGTCCATCAAGGCGCTGTTAATAGCCTCAAGTAAACAATTCGCAGAAATATCTCGGCACAGTATGGCCGAAAGTCCGAAGATTTTGCGAGACAAAAAAACACCAACGCTCGCCAAATATCTCCCTGCCAGATCCTAAGAGTAAAATTTGGCAATTTCGAGAAAAAAACACTTTGAAACAGCTTAGGTAATAGGTAATCGGCGAGCGGTAATAGCGAATAAGTAATCGGCCATACAAAAGTCTAAAATTAAAAGATAAAAGCGAGAATTTTTAACTTTTAACTTGACAAAAAACCAATTACTATCTATTAATTATGAATTGCCAATTAGGACGAATTGCTTGTTGCCAACTACCCGTCACCCGTAATTGATAAATGGATTTGTTAGAGTACCAAGCTAAATCATTATTTCGCCAGATGGCAATTCCGATTTTGCCGTCGCAGCGGATTGACAATCCCGCTGACCTCAAAGGACTGAAAATTCCTTACCCCGTTGTACTCAAATCGCAAGTGCGGGCTGGGGGACGGGGCAGGGCCGGCGGTATCAAGTTTGTAGAAAATACGATCGATGCAGTAGCAGCAGCCCAAACAATTTTTAATTTGCCGATCGAGGATGAATATCCCCAAGTCCTGCTGGCAGAAGCAAAGTACAACGCCGACCAAGAATTGTACTTAGCGGTACTCCTAGACCCCGTAGCGCGACGCCCGGTGCTTCTGGGGTCGAGCCAAGGAGGTATGGATGTCGAAGGGTCGATCGACCAAATGCAGCAAGTTGCCGTAGATCAAGAATTTTCCCCATTCTACGCGAGGCGTCTCACGCTGAAAATGGGATTGCAGGGAGACTTGATTCAATCGGTGAGCACTATTGTCGAAAAAATGTACCGACTGTTTGTCGAAAAAGATTTAGATTTAGTAGAAATCAATCCTCTCGGCATCAGTCCAAGGGGAGAGGTAATGGCTTTAGACGGTAAAGTCACCGCCAACGACGATGCCTTGGGACGACATCCAGATTTGGCAGCACTCTCGGAGAAGAAGCTCTTGGGCGGGTTGGCACGGGAAAGAAGAAGTCCCCATGCTGGGGGCGATCGCTCCCATTCCCAGTCCAAGGTTCAGCAGTCGCCGGAGTTTGACCCCAAATCTAAATCCCCAATCTCGAATTCCGAATCCCTGCAATTAATCGAACTAGACGGGAATATTGCGATTTTGTGCAACGGAGTGGGCCTGACAATGGCAACTCTAGATGCTGTAACCCACCAAGGAGGAAAACCAGCTAATTTTGTGAATATTGGTTCCCTAGACCGCTACTATGCAGCAAATGCCCTGCGCGATCGCGTGGAGTTGGGTCTGGAGTTAGTCGCTCAGGATAAAAGCGTTAAGGTGATACTTGTAAATATTTTGGGCAGCGCCTCCAAGACTGAGGAAATAATCGCTGCAGTAGCCGGCTATTTGGAACGGAAAGCTCGCGCTAACCGCCACATCCAAGTTGTGCTGCGACTGGTAGAGATCGATGCTGATGCTGTTAAAAAGCGTTTGGGACAGTTGCCGGTGCAGCTAGCTAGCACTTTGGATGAGGCTGCGGCCGCTTCTGTATCCTCCGCCAAGTAGGGGCAGTCGATCGGCAAAAAATGAGATTTCTTTACAGATGAAGGCCTTCTGCTTTTTACAGATCGAGTGTCAAGTGGGAAAAAGTCAATCACCCGGCGCTGCTCGGAGTACCGAGACAGCGCGGGCACAGAAATTGCCTAGTTGACCAGTCTAAGTGGTTCGCCCACTACGTTTAAGGTAAGTGTTGAAGTACCTACCGGAGGATGCGTGCTAGTCTTCCGCTCTAGAACTTAAAAGTTAAACAGGTGTAAGGGTTAAGCCAGTGCTTTTAAGATAGTTACCGACCTTAAACATTGACGAAGCAAACATTACCCCGTAAGGGAGGACTTAAATGTCTAATTTGGTTTTTGTACTTGATACCAAAAAACGACCGCTCAATCCAATCCGCCCAGGATTGGCACGTAAATTGCTAACTATTGGCAAAGCTGCTGTCTTCAAAAGGTATCCATTTACGCTAATTTTGAAAGTAGAGGTAACAGTACCGCAAAAACCAATCACTCTCAAAATAGATCCTGGCTCTCGAACTACTGGAATTGCGTTAATACAAGGAGAAAACGTAATCTTTGGTGCAGAGCTAACACACCGAGGACAAGCTATTAAAGCCAGCCTTGAATCTCGCCTTTCATTGCGTAGAGTCAGGAGAAATCGCCATACCCGCTATCGTCGGGCTAGATTCTCAAACAGGACTCGCCCTAAAGGTTGGCTAGCCCCAAGTTTGCAGCACCGCGTCGAAACAACACTGACATGGGTGACTAGATTGATGAAACTCGCCCCCATTGCTTCTATTGCTCAAGAGCTTGTCCGATTTGACTTACAGCAATTAGAAAACCCAGAAATTTCTGGAATCGAGTACCAACAAGGCGTTTTGCATGGCTATGATATCCGCGAGTATTTGTTGAACAAATGGGAGAGAAAATGCGCTTACTGTGGTGAAATAAATACACCATTACAAGTCGAGCACATTCATCCCAAAGCCAAAGGCGGAGCTAATCGCATTTCTAATCTTTGCCTTGCTTGCGATGCTTGCAACAAAAAGAAAGGTACTCAAGATGTTGAGCAATTCTTGTCTAAAAAGCCAGAGATTTTGAAGCGGATTCTATCTCAAGCAAAACGTCCGTTAAAAGACGCAGCAGCCGTCAATTCGACTCGTTGGACATTATTTAATCGACTCCGTACAACTGGCTTGCCTGTTTCTACAGGTAGTGGTGGCTTAACGAAGTTCAACCGCATTCAATTAAATTTACCTAAAACTCATTGGCTAGATGCAGCTTGTGTCGGAAAGGTTGAGTCATTGAAGATTTTAACAAGCAAGCCACTATCGATCAAAGCAACTGGTCACGGGACACGTCAAATGTGCCGCACTGGCAAATTCGGCTTTCCATCTCGCTATGTTCCCCGGTTTAAGTTTGTTAAAGGTTTTCAAACGGGAGATATTGTCAAAGCGATTGTAACCTCTGGCAAGAAAATTGGTACATACGTTGGACGTGTTGCCGTAAGAACCAGTGGCTCATTCAATATTTCCGCCGAGCGAATTAGTGTCAGGGATTAGCCACAAGTATTGTTCAGTTATTCACAGAAAAGATGGTTATTCGTATGCAGCATAAACCTTGCCCCCCTTTTCCTCTCGCCGCTGACCTGGGTACAGGTACAGCGGGAGTCTCCAAGGGGGAAGAAAGATGAATTTAACTCCTGAAAGCAAAGTCCTAGTACAGGGCATTACAGAATCTCCCGCGTCCACCCGCGCCGCCCTGATGATGAAAGCATACGGCACGAATGTAGTCGCCGGTGTTAGTCCCGGTCGGGGGGGGCAGGAAGTGGAGGGAATTCCGATTTTTGATTTGGTAGAACAAGCAGTGGCGGCAGTGGGTCAGGTTGACACTGCGGTAATTTTGGTAGACGCTTACTCCGTGCTGGATGCTGCTCTAGAAGCGATCGCCGGAGGAATTCGGCAAATCGCGATCGTCACAGGGGGAGTGCCTCCTCTGGATATGGTGCACTTAGTCAGAAAAGCAGAAGCCACCGAAACTTTGGTAATCGGGCCCAACAGTCCGGGGATTATTGTGCCCGACAAACTGCTGCTGGGAACTCACCCCAAGGAATTTTACACTCCCGGCCCGGTGGGAGTGATCAGTCGCAGCAGCACTTTGACTTACGAAGTTGCCCTAGAACTGACGGAGGCCCGGTTGGGACAGTCGATGGCGGTTTGTATTGGTTGCGACGCGATTGTCGGTTCTTCTTTTATGCAGTGGCTGCAAATTTTGGACGAAGACGACAGTACGGAAGCGATAGTTTTGGTGGGGGAAGTTGGCGGGTGGAGTGAACAAGCTGCAGCTTCTTACATCGCCTCGGCGATCGACAAACCCGTGGTTGCTTATCTAGCCGGCCGCTACGCTCCCAAGGGGCCGTCTTTGGGCCACGCCGGCATCCTGATCAGTTCTAGGGCTGCTGCCCAGAAAGCCTTTGGAGTTTCGGCCCCAAACAAAATGGCTGCCTTTGAAGAGGCGGACATACCTGTGGCGGCTCGACCTTCCGAGATTCCTAAGTTGCTCAAAAAATTGCTCAAGAAAAATTGATTGCTTTGGGAGTTTTCACACAAGTCCTAACCCTCTTGGGGGTTGGGATAAGGGTAGGGCGGGGGCGGGTTTGGTCTCATATCATTTCCGGTAACACTCATACATGATGTTGACGGTTGACGGTTGACTGTTGACGCCGTGAACCGTGAACCGTCAACAGTGAACAGTGAACAGTGAACTCGGATTTACTATTCCGATGAAGAGTGGATTTGATATCAAAAGTGTCTGCAGAATGCCACAACAGCGGCTTCAACCCGCCTTTAGGACAAATTTAGGATTTTTTTACCAAAGCCCTCTGACCGGCATCACAGGCTGCGGTTGGGGTGCTGGCAATGGCGCGGCGCGGCGCGGCGCTGGAGGCGGAGTTGTTGGCTGCACGCTGGGGCGAGGTTCGATCGGCCTTTCGGTGGGATTTGTTTCAGTTGTGCGAGTTGTCGATCGCGTCACATCTTCAAGCAGGCTTCGCAGAGTTCCAGCTATACTCTGAACTTTCCCAACAGCGGTGCGAAGGCTGGCAACATCTACGTAAACCTCCTTGAGAGGATACTTTTTCAGGATTTCTAGCAGCGATACCTTACCGTCATCCCCGGATGCCAGGATCACCGCTGCCCGCAAAGCTTTCCCGCTTTCTGTGCGGCGCTGAGTCCGAATTGCTTGACCGATGTCGTCAGTGATCTTTTCTCCTGGGGTGCTGTAAACTACCCTCGCCAGATTAGCAGGCTTTAAACCAATTTCTAAACCCATGAACCCCCGCAGTAATTGCGCGTCCATTTTGGAGAACCGGATAATTTGTTGGAGGGTTGGCGTCGTCGTGCCGTTTTTAGCAAATTCTTCTAAGTCGCTGATGTTGATGGCTTGTCTGATCGGGCCAAATGTGAGGACAACTTTTTCGGCCCCTAATGCTCTACTGCTGCTAGATAATATGCTCCCGCTTGCTCCTAAAAGTAGGGCAATGCCGATCGATACAAATTTTGTTAATTTCATATTCACCGCAACATTAAAATTATTTTTTCGAGATTTGTACATTTTTGTACATTGTACAGTATAGATGCAGCAGTTATATTCTACAAGGTCGCCAGTCTAATTTGTGCCCGCGTCACACCGACAATCTCGACCGAGACTTTTTCTTATCTTGACTTTAAGAATAAGTAACGATCGTCAATTAAATCATTTCCCTTTTTTCTTGTGGGATGGGCCTAAGAGCCCGCCCAGAAAGGACGGGCTCTTAGGCCCATCCCACAACAGTCATGAAAAGTGGATTTTATTTAATTCTCATCCCTAACCATATCTGCCGACCTATTTTTGATTCTCTTCATTCTGCCTTCTACCTTTTACATCAGAGTGCCTTCTACATCAGAGTGCCTTCAGCCTTCTACATAAGTGCCTTTTAGAAATTATGTTGAAAACCAAGCGCAAATCCAAGAAATCCAAACACAAGCACAGCGAAAAAACCACAGCGCTCAGCAAAAAAGAAGTAACTGCACAAAAACGCAAAATTTCCCAAAAGCGCAATGAAGTGGTGCAGGCGATCGCCATAAGCTGCTTAATCACCGTTGCTCTCAGCATTCCCCTGTTTTTCGTAGCCGGCCCTAAGATTGCTATTGCAGGAGGCGCAGCCGCAGCCATCTTGCTGCTTTCCTACAAATACCCCCGTCAAGCTTTGTGGACTTTTCTAATTTACCTGCCTTTCAGCGGTACAATTACCTACGCAATTGGCGGCGGGAATGCTGCATTTCAAGTAGCCAAAGATGCTTTCTACATACCAGCTCTCATCGCCCTAATTCAAAGCTGCAAAAAGAAACAGTTGCCCCTGTTCATTCCCAAACAAATGCTTTCTACCTTCAGCATCCTGTTGATGATGGCAATGCTGACTTTAATTTTTGTCAACGGGGAGATGCAGCTCAACCCTAGGGGGGGCGACAAACCAATTCTGCAAGGAATTCTCGGCTTAAAAGTATTGATAGGTTATATACCGCTGATTGCTTGTACCTATTATCTGCTCCGCACTAAGAAGGATTTGGTGTTTTTTAGTCGAATGCACATCGTTTTGGCGATCGTTTGCTGCCTTCTCGGTTTGATTCAGTACCTGTTGCTGCAAAGTGGAAAGTGTGCGGGAACCAGAGGCATGATCGGAGCAGAATTATATAAAGCAACGCTGGAAGCTAGATGTTTTGTCGGCGGTTCTTTAGTGTTCAGTCCAGAAGTCAAGTTTGTCCGCTTGCCGGGAACTTTTGTCGCGCCTTGGCAGTGGGCGTGGTTTTTAATTTCTAATGCTTTTTTAACCTTTGCCTCTGCCTTTTGCGATCCTTCATTCTGGTGGCGCGTTATCGGTTTATTTGGCATGGCATTAGTATTTGCCAATGCAGTTATTTCCGGTCAAAGAGCTGCTTTAGTTATGGTTCCAGTTGCTACAGCAATCCTGCTAGTTCTCACCGGTCAATTAGTTAATTTAAAACGATTTATTCCCATTGGTGCAGGACTGGCGATTCTGCTATTTGTCGGTGCAGCTATTAACCCGGGAATTATCGAGCAGCGGTGGGATAGTTTTGTTAGTCGCTGGAATGCTGCACCGCCCCAACAGTTTCTCTTTAATCAGTTCGAGCAGAGCAACAATTTTATCATTGATAGACCTCTGGGCAGAGGTGTGGGACGAGCAACTAATTCAACGCGAATATTTGGTGCAACGCAGCTAATTGAAACTTTTCAACCTAAGTTGATATACGAACTAGGTTATCCGGGAATGATTAGTTTTCAGATGATGCTTTTACACTTAGCTTTTCTAACTTTTAGAGCTTACCGATCTGTCAAGGACAAAAGTTTGCGGAGTTACGGAGCTAGTTTTTGGGTGTTTGTTGCCTTTATTACGATCAATACTCAATACTATCCGCTGGATGTAGATCCAGTGTCGGTGTATTATTGGGTTTTAGCTGGAGCGATTTTAAAGTTGCCCAAAATTGATAAACAGGTACAGGATGAAAAACAGCAGGAAGTTGAGTCAAATGAATTGCAAGTTCACCAGCCATTAAAGGAGAAAAAAATTCTTTCATCTTCCCCAATTTGAGAATTATTCTGAGTGTTGAGTTTGGTGGATTTTTTCTTGTTAAGTAACCCGCTTTCGCTGCGGGGGAATGCCAATATAGCCCGCCCTGCTGGGTTTATCTGTGCTAAAACTCACCCCTACAGCATATTGTTGCTCTTAAGTTTACTGCGGTTGCCAAACCGGATTGCTAGGATACAAATCTTTGTCATTTGTCAATTTATTCAATCCTGAACCGTCCAGGTTAATTACATACAAGTGGCTTTTTTCGCCTTCGGTTTCATTATATATAAAAGCAATTTGATTGCTGTCAGAATACCAAGCTAATTCTGAAATTTTTGACGGTTTTAGCCTGGTGGCTAGTTGATTTAGCTGGTTGCCGTCAGCATTGATTGTGTAGAGTTTTTGATTGTTGAACTCTCCGGCGACGAAAGCAATAAATTTGCCATCCGGCGACCACGAAATTTCGTCGTAGTTTCTGGGTTTTTGGGTGAGGTTCTTGGCTGTCCCCCGGTTAATGTCGATCAGGTAAATATCTTGCTGTTCGCCTGATAAATCGCCGAGTTTATTGTAATAGTAAGCAATTCGGCTGCTGTCTGGCGACCAAAATAATTTGACGTTGTAAACCTGATGTTGCGGGTTGTTTGTCAAATTTTTGAGGTTGGTTCCATCGGCATTAATTGTGTAAATTTGCTGTTTCGGATAAGCGCCGAACAGGAAAGCAATTTTTGTGCGATCGGGCGACCAAAAAAGTTGACTGCCGCCGGATATATATTCGCCGGGACTTTTAGTTAGTTTGGTCATTACCGAACCGTCGGCATTCATTTTGTAGATATTTTTATCCTTGACAAATGCTACTTGCTGACCGTCCGGCGAAAGGTAAAATTCTGATGAAATTTCTGTTTTAGGCGGCTCTCCTCCTACTTCCAAATTCCTAACTAATTTAGTTCCTTGGATGCCAGAAGTGTCGCTTGTATAAAGTGATTGACTGCCGGGAGTATCAGAGGTAAACCCGTCGCAAGAACGGGCAAAAATAAATTTCTGGCTGTTGGAAAACCAAGCTATTTCAAAATTAGGTGCTTTGCAACCACCCTCAGCAAACTGTTTAGTTAGTCGAGAACCGTCAGCATTGACTGTATAGATGTCGCTGTATCCGCCAACGAAAGCCAGTCGCTGGCCGTTGGGCGACCACACGAGGGGACTGTTAACATCTATATTAGGTGTAAGTTCGCGGCGACCGGAACTGGTAGCATTGAGGGCAAATAAACTGTTTCTGGGCTCGCTGCCCCGCATCTGGAGGGCGGTAAACGCTAGTATCCTTGGTTTTTGGGCTGCGGTTGGGGGAGGGCTGTGAAGGCTCAAAAACAAGCTGATTAAGACTGTTAGGGAGATGAGGGCGATCGCACTTATCGGCCATAATTTATGGAAGCTGAAAAGTTGCAGAATTTGCCACAAGCTTTTCAGGGGCGGCCAAGATTCCCAACCCCTAGTCCCCACACTCAACTGAAAATCTTGTGGAACAAGCTTTTGTGGAACGGGCATCTTGCCTGTTCCATATCGCAGAGGGAAATGCAAGTTAAAACGCATTTTATCGATTCCTCTGCTAATTTTCAAAGTGTTTGTCGGTCTATATGCCGCGACAGCCTCAAACTCTGTTTAATTCTGCCAATAATTAGCTCAAACATTTTTTTGCGGGACGGATTCTTGCTGCTGGGTGGCATCCCTAACTCGCAACACATTAAGTTCAAGTCAGTTGCACTCATGGCCAACAACTTTTGCCTCACCTCTTCTTCATTACCATTCTTAGCTTGTAAACGCAGTTCTTCATAAACTTCTAGAACATTAGCCGCCGATAAATTAGCAGGTTTATTAACATCAGCACCCCTAGGGATATCCGAAGCTTTTGAGCCAGCAGACATCACTCCCCGCTTGACTTGAGTCTCAAGCCGGGTTAATTTTCGAGCAACGTCCCGCAAGATTTCCTTAAGTTCGCCAATTTCCTCAACTAACCCCCCGCTTTCTTGTTCGGAAGCAGCCAAACTTTCTTTTTTACTCATTTCAGATACTCCTCACACTCGCGCCAGAGTTTTTCAAATTCTCTAACTAATTCTCGCGGCAGTTCTCCCTCATTAATCGCCCGTTTTAGCCCGACGCTTTCCCGAATCGTCGATTCTAAAAATCTAACTTCTATGTTATTATCTTTGGATATCTCATCGCAAAGTCTCTTTACTTCTCTCATGTAAAACTGAACTTCATTTGTCAGCAATCCTCCATAGGTTTTAGCTTTATTCATAAAGACTGCTATCTTGGGAAACGGATAAGGCTCAATCCGTTTCTGAAGCGAGTTTAAAACTAAACTCAATCCCCTAGAACCAAAATAATCGGGATTGACGGGAATTAATATTAAGTCGCAGCAAGAGAGTACGCTGTAGGTGAGGAGACTGAAGGAAGGCGAACAGTCAAAAAGCATCAAGTCGTATTTGGGGAGATTGGCAGAGTTGGCGATTTTGCCGATGAATCGGCGGATGAAGTCTTTAACACTTTTCCCCTCAAATCCATCGATATCCAACCAATACAATTCTTCAACTGAAGGGACAAAATGCAACTGTTCGTCAATCTGATAAATGGTGTCGAAACCAACGGGAAATTTAAAATTCTGTCCGGCTTTTTTAAAGACTTCTAGGGCGTCGTAAATTGTAAGTCTATGCTTGAGAGATTTTTCGTACCACTTACCAAATTTGTCATCTAAATGACCTGTATTTTCGTTAAGTCCGATCGCCTCTGTGAGCGACATTTGCGGGTCTAAGTCTAACATTAGAACTTCTAGGTCTGTGCTTTGGGATATAATATTTCCCAGGCTCCAGGTGACGGTGGTCTTTCCGACACCGCCTTTAAAGTTGATTACGGCTATGGATTTTGGACTCATGGCTGGCTTTGTTTAGATTTTGCTCAAATATAAATTAAAACATATTGTGGCGGTTAGCGGAGAGGGCGATCGGCCTGATGTGTCAATTGACATGAAATATCGAATAGTTCCTCCTATGTTGGCTTAGATAGACGAATTAAATTCAACTCACAGCCAGAAGCTCATTCAGCTTATTTTTTAACTCTGGGGATGCCATTAATGGATTATAGACTTCCCCCTCATATGGTTGCCATATATAACTAGGACTAAATGGTCGAAAAACTGGTAATATTTCTAGCCCATGAGTAAGTTCCTTTGCCAAAACTAATCCCGGAATAGATAAATTAGATAAATCCTCCATAAGTTCACTATAGGTTCTGAATTCATCAACTTCAACCCCAACCAAAGCATAGCGAAAGCAAGGAGCAAACCGTAGATTTAGATAAAATAAAATACCTAACTCAGTCATCACATAAGCACTTTCAGGGCTATCTATTCCCGCTTCACTAACATTATTGGGATAAACCCGACACCACCAGTTTCGATCCATATCTTGAAAAGTATCTGTTCGACATAGACATTTGCGATTATTTGACAGCATCCATTCTATGCCCTCAAAGTGTTGAGCAAATTTATTAACATTGGCTTCATCAGAGCCACACTCTGCCGATAAACTGAATATCCACGCCATCTAAGTAGGAGACTGAAAAGTTTTCCTATACAATGCCAATACTTGATTATTTTGAGTAAAATCTGATGTGGCAGTTTTATCCAATTTATCCAATATTGCAATAACCATGTTTGAAGTAGTTTCACAAGCCCATTTAGCAGCCTTAGCATTGCTAACTAGCAATGTTATTGACTGAACACTTGTATGCTGTTGAAAAATTCCCTTACTTCGGAGCTTTTCTATGAGTTTCCGTCCTACATACTTATATATTTTATCTTCATCAGGCTCTATCAGATCTTCGGGCTTAAGATGGACTAAGCAATCACGTAATTTGAATAAGTCTGCAAAGTCTTGGTAAGGGGAACTTCCTTTGTCAAACTTGCTTCCCAATGCCTCGCTGGCTAACATAAACTTTTCCCCTGTACTTTTCCACTTACCATTAGGCTTTTTGGCAGGTATACCGTCTGTGCTAGATTCCTCTATTGCATCGATTAACTTATCAAGCCAATTCTCACTAAATCCAGACAGCTTTTCCATCTTTGCAATGGCTAGCAACTCATTAATAAATGCCTCAAGTGCCAGAGCAGAAAAAACAATTGCGACCATTGCATCCCTCTGTTTATGCTTTTCATTACCTTTACTTGCTTTCTGGTATCCATCTTTTGCAATTTCAAATAAATAATCGGAGTCTATAATAAATCCTGGGGGTGGTTGCATAGGTTTCTTCATGTGTAATCTCTTTCTAGCATCTAAGGTTGGCTTTTAGGATCAAGTTGCTTGAGGCGTTTTGCCTTTCCCATGTCAATATCCTCTTCCCATAGTTCTTTCTATATCTTGTACAACTTGTTCAACAGCACCAACAAAACTTAAATCTTTGCGCCAGTAATGACACGCAAGAAAAGCACCTAAAACTGTCTCAATAAAATCATCAGCAGTAGGCATCAAGTTTCTTGTCAGCACTGTGACGATTGTGGAGCGGAACTCTTCAATCTGTGCCTGGGTATATTCATCATACTCAGGATTACCAGAACGACCAACATCAACAACTTTAATCCTTACCCTGTTGTGACTATCACCTTGTACCATAGTTCCATTGCCTTTTCATAGTAAGCCATTTGGCCTTGTGCTTTAAACAATTGTGCGGCTTTCTGTAAATCCTCAAG
>NZ_JAUBTG010000057.1:0-39992 GCF_036702395.1 Microcoleus sp. D3_18_C2
TGGGCGTCCCGCCCGTCCACTCATGACGGGCGGGACGCCCATCCCACAATAACAATTAAAATTATAAGTTATTTAATTCGCGATCCTAATGGAAAATGGCTAAGGGAGCCTTTATACCATTTTAGATTTTAGATTTTAGATGAGAAAATAGGGGATGACTGATGACTGTCACGGTTGGGATCGCGGACCTACAGTTGCATTATTTTTAACTGGTGTTAGTAGAAATAAAACTCAACTATGAACTGAGAATATATAGCTAGAAGTTTTTTTTCAGATTTCGGTATTGTATCGGATTGTCCCCAAGCTATATTAAAATGATCGAGTTGTAGATTTTGAATTTTAATTATTTATGCGTATTTGGCAAGCCGATTTTTACCGCCGCCCTCTCCAAGACGAAACTGGTAAACCACTGTGGGAACTCTTAATTTGCGAATCGGAAGGCAGTTTTCAATTTAGCGCTGTTTGCAGCCAGGGGGACGCAAATTCTAATTGGCTAGCCTCGCAGTTGCAGCAGCAAGCTCAAACCCAGAATTTGCCAGATTTAATTCAAGTATTTAGGCCTCAGTCTCTGGGCTTAATTGAGGCTGCGGGCAAAGTTTTGGGTGTCAAGGTGGAAGCGACTCGCCGCACTGCTGCTCTCAAATTGCTGCTGCAACAACGCGCAAAAGAATATTTGAGTATGCCTAATTATACAGGTGAAACTTACAGTGCGATCGCCCTTGACTCGCCGCCGCCCGTACCCTTACCCGAAAACCTCTGGGGCGATGGCTGGCGTTTTGCTTCCCTACCCGCCGGCGACATTGAAGATGCTTTCCAAGGGCGTCCCTTGCCAATTTTGGAAATGCCAGAATTACTGTTACCGCTGAATTTGGGCTTGGCCTCAACAGTACCCGTACCGGGAGTTGTTATTGACGGTGGACGCCAGTCTATGCGCTTGGCTAGATGGCTTCAAGATGCCAAACCTTTTGCTTTGAATTATATTGCTGGAGAACCAGACGGATTGATATTGGAAGCTGGGTTAGTAGATAGGTGGGTTGTGGCTACTTTTGAAGATAGCGAGGTGAAAGCCGCGGCCCAAATTTACCAACAGCGCAAGCAATTAAGTAAAGGATTACATTTTTTGTTAGTCCAGCCCGATGATAGTGGCATGACTTATACAGGCTTTTGGCTGTTGAATCTCGATCGATAAGATGTAAATAATATTATTTGTGATGTTGATAAATCGCTCGCCGAAAAATAGTAAAACAGCGCTCGAACGCAGTTTTAGCAGATACAGACTCAGACACAAATTTTCAAACAGCTTGTTGAGCTCGCAAGAGATAGTGCTGCAAATTTATTCTACAACTAAAATCAAGCCGTTTTGGATGCCCTGACAAACTCGGTTGATGTGACACTGGTCTTTTTCGTTCAGACCTTTCTGGGCTAGCATTGCTGATTTCAGCAGCCGTCTGTCAAGGGGGGTAATTTGACGGAAAGCAAAGATGCGATCGACGATCGCCTCGATCGAGATTTTGGGGAGGTTAGCAGAGCTGACTGTCATGGTCTTCACACGCTAAAAGTTGATAACAGAACTGTGTATCTTTATTTTTAAAGATTTTGTGAAGCTACTTAGTGATTAAGATCACATAATTTTAGTGACAAAATAGTGTATGCAGGGTGACTTTTGTCACGAAATCTTTAATTATCTTTACGTCAACTTAACTCTGGCCCGATAGAATCACTGTGGTAAAACTCAAGCAGAGGGTAAAAATGGCACAAGCAAAAATCGGAATTATCGGCGGCAGCGGTTTGTATAAAATGGAGGCCCTCAAGGATATTGAAGAGGTGAAAATTGATACACCTTTTGGATCGCCATCGGATGCCGCAATTGTGGGAACATTGGACGGTACGCCGGTAGCATTTTTGGCTAGACACGGCCGCAACCACACTTTTTTGCCCTCAGAAGTGCCGTATCGCGCAAATATTTATGCAATGAAGAGTTTGGGAGTTGAGTATTTAATCTCAGCGTCGGCGGTTGGTTCCCTGAAAACAGAGGCGAAACCTTTAGATATGGTAGTGCCGGATCAGTTTATCGATCGCACAAAAAATCGAGTTTCTACCTTTTTTGGAGAAGGAATAGTCGGTCACATCACATTCGGCGATCCGGTTTGCGGCGAATTGGCTAAAGTGTTAGCAAGTGCGATCGAATCCTTGAACCTCCCCGACGTTAACCTCCACCGGGGCGGCACTTACGTCTGCATGGAAGGCCCCGCATTTTCCACAAAAGCAGAATCAAACCTTTACCGCAGTTGGGATGCCACAGTCATTGGGATGACAAATTTGCCGGAAGCAAAATTAGCTAGAGAAGCTGAAATTGCCTACGCAACTTTAGCATTAGTCACAGACTACGACTGCTGGCATACCGAACACGACAGCGTAACAGTAGAAATGGTAATAGCAAATTTGCACCGAAATGCAGAGAATGCTCAAAAAGTCATTCAAGAAACAGTCCGTAGACTAACAGAAAATCCACCTGTTTCTGATGCACATTCTGCGTTGAAATATGCAATTCTGACTCGGCTGGATCAAGTGCCGGCCTCAACTAAGGAGAAAATGGGTTTGTTGTTGCAGAAGTATTTGTAATTAGTCATCCGTTTCGCGCCAGTAAATGCCACAATCTTGAGCTAGCGCATACTATCCGTCGGGGTCATGTCAACTATCTAATCGTGAAAGTAATTTTACGAGCAGTTAATGACCCCGATAAATGATGAATAATTGCTATAACTTCCTCTCGTGTGAGAACAGTTGGCATAGAACGACTTCTTTTGGGCCGTACTGTATCAACTTGTAAATCTAATTCTAAGTTTCGGCTTTTTGTGACTTAGGAGTTGACTATACGAAAAATTTCGCTATAATAAATATTTGGCTTGCTTAGTCTAATAAAACAGCAATCTCTATCAATTTTAGGTACGAAGGAAAAGTCACATTGGATTTCACACCACAAGTTAGGAATACAGCAAACTAGCCAGATATCGATCGGTGTGATTGAATAGCTCGTGAAATACATGGAGTCAAAAACGTGCCAGATAGTCACAATATTAATGAAGTAATTTTTGTAGAGAGGGATACTCAAATTTTCAATATCCCTGACACTAAAACCAGGCTTTCAACACTGCAAAATTATTTCTTCCCTCGGCTAGAAAAGTTACTGCGTTATACCCTTGATGTTGTGGCGCAAGTCTACGATGTGAATCCATACGAGAGAATGACTTTTGCCTACTCTCCAAGTCATCGAGATAAAGCAAAGGAGAACAAAGACTATGGCTTTGTTCATATTGGAATTATTGCAAAACGGGGTGACAAACCGCTCAAAATTCTCAAGAGAAATGGACAGCCATTCTTTCATCATCCCACTTATCTGACGTTTAAGGTATTTCCTAGTGGAACAATTCATGCTGAGCTAATGCCATTTCGTCAAGGCGTAGATGATGCTTACGTGGCAAGAATTTCCCAACTCGTCGCTAAGTATAGCGAGGTTTTAATGCCACTATTATCGGTAGCACGTATTTCACATACGACGTATAATCCTGAATTTGAAGTTCTGCCTCTTCATCAGGCAATTGTGCCTGAAGAAGTAGGGTCAGAAGCTATAAGGTTGATATCACCAAAATACTACTTTCCTGTCAGTCCAGGGCGAGGATTGTCTGAACTAATTATTGCATTCATCCTCTTATATGCTTTAGCAGAATCATTTATTTTTATTGGTGAAGGACGAGAACCT
Source organism: Microcoleus sp. D3_18_C2 (assembly GCF_036702395.1). Taxonomy (NCBI): domain Bacteria; kingdom Bacillati; phylum Cyanobacteriota; class Cyanophyceae; order Oscillatoriales; family Microcoleaceae; genus Microcoleus; species Microcoleus sp. D3_18_C2. Next base: position 3,761 of record NZ_JAUBTG010000057.1, read on the forward strand.
CAGCTTGAAAATAGGCTTGAGCAATTCAAAGAATTTTATCTCGCTTTTAAAAATACCGAAAATGACATAGAAACAGAAGAAAGCGAGGAAGAAGATTTCGATTCTTCAAAAATGCCTGAACTAGACAGTTATTCTTTTGTGAGAGCAGGTAAATGGTGGGCTGTACTTGCTAGAGATAAATGGAAATGTCTTAGCTGTGGTAGATCGGCACGGGAAGATGGAGTTTTATTGGAAGTTGACCACATTATCCCCCGTTCAAAAGGTGGTTCTAACGATATGAGTAATCTACAAACTCTTTGCAAACAGTGTAATATTGGCAAAAGTAATCGAGACAGCACAAGACTTTGTGTGACTTCTGATGAATTGATAGATCGAATGTAGATAGCGTAATTTTTCGGCGCGTGACTTTTATTAGTCATCAGTGATAAATTTGAAATAATTTGTGGTCACGCAGCCTAGAATTACAGCTATTAACTTATCAACTGCTTGAATGCCTCGTGTTCGCGAAACATCGGATTTTAGCAATGCCGAAGCGATCGCTAGAACTGTTGGCCGTAGAAAACCAGCAGAATTTCCTATTTAGCAATTCAACTTTTCAGGAAAATATCCAAACTGTTAGCGGCGATCCCGCTTACAAACTTTTCCTCGGCTATCATACTCCTTGGTGGCACGAACTAGATATTCATGGTGGTACTTCGGCTACAGATTTGCCGATGTAAAAGTGTTACTACTTCGGTACAGAAAGCGCCCAAGGGGGCGATCCAAACAATCACAACTCCCTATTATTAAGTCTGTTTCCTGATAATATTGCTGCGGGTTTTTGGCGAACGATGGCCTATAATCCAGATAACCCAGAAAAACGTCCAGCTTTTCGCGGAGAACGAGGCGAAAAACTGGAATTGAGAGCTTTTCTGAAAAGTGATGGTTCTATTACCACAGACCCCTTAGTTCCTTCTCAGGATATGGTACGGACGGCCCAGCAACAACTCAAAGCCCTACACAATTTAGCAGATATTCCAGAACCTTATACCGCCCTTTATATCGACTGGCAAAAAGATCCCTACGGGGGAGGATGGCACTCTTGGAACCCCCGCTGTCAGCCCTGGGAAGTGATGAAACAGATGCGGCATCCGATTCATGCTGCTAATGTTTATGTCTGCGGCGAAGCCTATTCAAATATGCAAGGATGGGTGCAAGGAGCGCTAAATAGTGCAGAATTAATGTTAGAAGAAAACTTTAAGTTTAGTCGGCCTGAATGGTTGCCACCCAATTATGATTTGGGGTCGTAAAATTCATTTTACTGTTTCCCAGACCGCCAGGGACTTAAGTCCCTGGCTAATAGCTAAAGTCCTCTGAACAGGACTGAAAAACTCATTCTACCTCGACTATATTTCTTGTGAAACAGGCATCTTGCCTGTTCAAAACTCGCTTTTTTGGAGATGTCTATTAGTCCTCTTTGAGAGGACTTTCGCTATTAGACAGGGAATTCATTCCCTGGCGGACTGACGGGCGGACGAAAGAACTGGGCGGACTGACAGCTTAAGTTGACACCAACGGAAACTAATCACCGACTCCCCAAAATAAACTCTCCCACCGAAGATTCGGCAAAATAATCGCATCCTGCTGCTGCTGCAAATAACTCGGAATTTCCCCCGCCCACCCCCGACGGCGCCAGATTCATTGCTGTTGCCACTAAATACATCGTTTGATACAAAATCCCAACGTGCTTTAATATAAGACTATAGGCCATTGATTCATAGCCCCAAGTTACTCTCGAAAAGCGAGAGGATAGCAGAATTAAAATCTGTGGTTCTACCTCTATCTGTACTGACAATCCTGCACTTTTTAGCAATGCTTCTACCTGCTTTGTTTTCCCAGAAATTTTACAAAGTTGGTGTTCTTCGGGTGCATAATAATACAAGCCAGCCTCAATATTTTCACAGGAATTGATAGCAGTATAAATCTCTAAATCGTAGCAAGCGCCTCCGGTTGGATAAGGTCTATTGCTGCAATCCATGTTATCTCTGGGGACAATCTCGCGCAATCTCGCGGAACGATAGAGGAATTCTCCCAATTGTTCGACAGTAATCGGCTTTTCTCCATGTTGCCGAATGGATTTTCTTGATTCTAAAATTGCTGTAAACGGTGTATCTGTTTGTTTCAAACTGTCGATGTCGGGTTTATAAAGATTAATAATCTCGTTGGATGGTTTGGCTTTGAGCACGGGTGTCGGTTCGATTTGTCCTAAAAATCGAAAGGTTTTGCCAATGAGATTAGAATGGCGGCCGCCGCGACTGCGGGAGTGAAATAATAAATCGTGAAATTCCCATTGAGTTAGAGTTTCGCTTTGTTCTACGCTGCTATTGTTGTTAACAGGTGATAGCATTTCAGCGGTTAGCAAAAAGCTGAGAAATAATCGGGCGGTGGCTTCAGAAATTCCCGGAATTTTGGTTAAATCGGATATGGCTTTAGGTTGCGAGACTTCGTTGATTAAAGCTGCGCTGCGCCAATCCTTGAGAATGATTTTGGCTTTGGAAATGGGGGATTCAACAACTAGATGGGATTTTTCTGAGTGACAATAGGCAAAGCGCGAAAGTTGGTATTGACTATCAGTAACTATTTCAGATAATTGCCATTTATAGGGTGTGGCTATGGGGACGGCTGTAGCGATCGCACTGCCGTCTATTTCTAAGGTATGGTAAACTAAACCCAGGATGACAAATTGTTCTAGGTAGTAGTAGAATTTAGCGAGGGCGGAACTGCCATCGGTAGAAACTACCAGTTGAGTTAGGGCTGTTTCGGTTGCGCCTGCGGTAGAAATAACTTTAATCGCGGCGACAATTCCGGGAGAGAGTTTGTTGAGGTTAAAGTCGATGTAGGGGGCTTTTAAAATTAAGCCTTTTTCGGCATCCTCAATTATAGAAATTTCTGGCTTAAAAGTTAGGATGATTTGGGGGATGGTTTCACTCATAATTAAGCTTAAAAGAATATCGGGAATGGGTTGATTTGGTGTTCGGGGATGGGTGCATCTAGCCAGCCTAATTTCACGGGAATGTCATAAAGTCGCCCTGCTGCTAAGCGTTTCCAAAAGTGCCGCATTCCTGGTACTATAACTTTGACGACATTTAAGCCAATGTCTGGCCGGGTTTGATCTAAAACAAAGGTTTCTAAGCCTAATGTTTCAGCTATTTTTACGCACTTTTCAACGTCGGCTTTTAAATCATCGCTGGCTAAGGGGGGATAGTCAGATAGTAATTTTAAAGGTTGGGAAGTATCGGGCGTTAAATAAGATTTATTTTCTAGGGTGGCGGTTTTGTACCACTCAACAGTGAGGCCGTCGGAAACGCCGTAATTGGTGCTACCATCGCTGTTAAAGGTTAATACTGCGGGTAAAGATTGATTGACTTCTGTTAAAGCGCGAGATAGGGCAATTTTGGGATCGAAATGTGCGCCAAAACCAAAAATAATGTCTTCGATTTCTCTGTCGATGCGGTGAGAAAGGGCGGCAAAAACGGGGATGTTAAAATCGTTGGTGAGGTCTAAAACCCACAGAGTGCGGTCTATACTTTGATAATAGTTACTGAGTTCTTGAATGTAGGAATCGTTAAAGCTATCTAAATCAACAGCGGGGACTTTAACCCGATTGTACCACCACAAAGCAACGCTATCTCGCTCCACTAATTCCATAAACCCTTGCAAAATTGCCTCTTCTTTGGTATTGCCGGCGGCGGCACCGTTGGAGTCCGCCCAACAGTCGGGTTTTTCGGGTTTGGGATAGCCGTAATAACAGTAAGCTGTGGGTAAATATTTGACTCGTTGATGAGTTAATGACCAAATTGGTGTCCAGTCAATTTCTCTGCCGGCATCGAAGGGTTCGGGGACTCTTTGAAAGAAGCTTTTACAGGTTCTATTCCAGTCGTGGCGAGTGCTATATTGTACTTCACTAAAACCCATGCAATCATTGGGGTGAATTGCGGTTTCTCCCATTGTTTGATAGCTGCCTTTTTGTCGAATCTCGTCGCCTTGAAATACGCCGGAATATCTCTCAATGGCTTCTCCCAAGGCGCTGGCTTTGGCTTGTTCGTCGGTTTTGCCTTTGCCGGCACTTCTGCCCCGTAAGTTTTCTTTGAGGAAGTACAAGTCATCGAACATCGTAGCGAAATTGTGGCCGGCTAAGTAGTTCGGTGTTAAAGCATTGGCTGTTTGGGGAACTTTGAGTAAACCGCGCACAACTCCGGTTATGGGACTGATTTGGCTGTCAAATTTTTGCAGGGTTTCGGTTGGGGAAAAGCCGCGATGTCCGCCATCGGCGGTAAAGGTTTTTTTCTGGCTTTGGAGGACAAAGGGCTGGATTTCTTGGGGCGGAAGTAGACCGCATTCGGGGCATTGGGGGCGTTTAGTTATGGTGTGATTGGTGGTTTTGAGGGTTTTGGTGTCAAAGGTAATTATTGTATTTTCTAAATTTTTATTTTCGCCTTGGACAATCCATTTTGCTAGTTCTGTGGCGGCTAAATTTAAACCCATTTGTAAGGTGGAAGGTAGGTAAGATGGGGGATTTAATAAGGGTTTTGAGTAGTTATTTTGACGCTGGATGAAGCTTTGGGTGGGGCGATTTGCTCTCAGGCGTTGGGCGAGACATTCCCAGCAGGCGGTGGTTTCGGGGTGGAAAATCGGGCCGATCGCAATTGTGGAACTTGTAGGTTTGACGAGTAGCCAAGGTTGGCCTGTTTGAAGGGATTTTTGGTTGAATTCTCCCAGTTCTGGTTGCAGGTAATCGTCGGCTATGATTAGGGTGATATCTGCGGTGGTTGAGACTTGAATACCGAGGGTTTCTAGGGCGCTAATGCAAGTTTCTGCTGGGATTTGGCTGTAGGAAATGACGGCAACTTTCAGGGATTGCAAGCGGGATGCGGCTTGCTGGGGGGAGATGTTTAAGAGAGTGTAAAAGGCGGCGGTTTCTTCGGGGAGGGATGTGTCGTTTTCGATGAGGTGGCCTTGTTTTTCTAGCAGGGCTAGGGTATAGTAAATTTCTGCGGGTGAGGCTTGATTTCGCAGTTTGGCGACGATTTCATCGGAGGTATTGTGGCCGTCGATTAAGGGGGTTAATAGTTCGTAAAGGTGGCCTGAGAGGACGAAGGAATCTGACTCGGAGATCAGGAATACTCCTACCGATTTGATGATTTCGACGGTGAAGCAATTTTTAAACTTTGGTTGGTAGAGCATCCTGAATGGTGTTTAATATAATTTTTGAATAGATTTTAGGATAATATCAAAGCCGGGGCGAGTTCGCTGAGATACTTGATAATTATTAACAAATGATCTTAACATACAACCGACAGTCCGGCTGGGGTTAAAACCCCTGCCTCATAGCGAAAGTCCTCTCAAAGAGGACTAATATCATGTCCGATCGCACAATTACAATAAGTTAGGTTTGTATTACTAGCGATCGACCGGACATAATATTATCAGCAGTTACCCGAACCCGATCTAATCAGTTCTTCAGTCCTCTTTCAGAGGACTTTCGCTATGAGACAGGGGTTTCAACCCCTGGCGGACTGCCGGGTGAGCGAGAGGACTGCCGGACTAAAAGCTTAAGTTTCTGTAGGGTGCGTCGCTGTGAGAAGTTAAATGGAACTTGTAGATTGACTGGTGGCGACGCACCTTACCTACGACAAGATTGTGTGTACCATATATACATGGAATATGCTGTATCTCGATCGCAACTTTGATACCTATTTCCCAAATACTAGCAACAGAAAACCACAATTCGTTCGTTTCATCAACTATTTGTACGATCGCCTCCTCATTCAATCTTTTTCGTTTTAGCCCGATCGATATTTACGGTTTCCATACTCTTAAAAATTTAAATCTATAAATTAACTATAGTCGATCGCCCGAAAAGCTAATTCTCATCGAGAGACCCCGCTGTGACTATAGAGTTCCACTTAACCAAGCCTGCGCGATCGCCTTTGACATTTCCTGTTCGCTCGCCGTCAAATCTTGTTGCAAAACTGACATAATTATATTCCTCTGTTAGATCAACCTAATCTTGTTCTGGCAATTAATGCCGATACAGTACAACAGCCTCATCCGCTTGTCAACTGCGGAAACACCAACTCTTCTGAAGCGGCCCCGCTGCGAGTAACAAGCGGGGCTAAAAAACTGGCAAGCTACCGATGCAGCTTGGGGGAAGCTAAAGGGACTTTAGCAACTGAGCCGAATAATTCCGCCTGGGAATCTTTCAGACCGTCCCTCAAGCCAACGGCTAATCTCTGCGTCTGTCAGATTATCGGGTTTGGGAGGCAGGGGCATTTCGTAAATCACTGTCTCCCCTTCAGTACCTCGAAGGACGGGAACTGCATCGGGAGCCTGATTTACTTGGACTTCTACGAAATCTTCCAAAATTAACCCATTGTCTCGCAGCGTGGCTGCGGGCTCGTTGAGTAGCCGATTATATAAAGCTTCGTCCAACCATGCTTGACCAATCAGTCGGGCTATTTGTGTTTCCCAACTTCTCCAATCCTGGGGAAAAGCCATAATTTTCTCCTAGCTCCCTTTTGCGGGAAATATAGATTTTGCTGTTATTGTATAGCAGATGCGTTCTCTACAGTTTCGATCCACAACTACTCACCGCGCCCTGGCTTACTGTCGGCAAAGCCCAAGGCTTCAGAGTCTAGAAAACTGGCGATCGCCCTTTTTTGAGAAAGAGAAATAATATCATTTCCCTTTGACTGGGAATTGTATCATCCTAAAAGCTGTAGGGGCGGGTTCGCCAACCATAATCGCCAAAAACAAACAATCTCGAAAACCCGCCCCAGCCAACGAACAATCATCATCCACATTGTAATATTCGATGCAAATTTATGGTTAATGTCGGCGATTGGTGGGGTTGGGCGGGTTTATTTAGATTGTTGGTTATCGTTATATATTGTTGGCGAACCAGACCCTACAGCTTTTTGAGCGTGGTGCAAAATGTGAATTTTTACGGATTTTCTTGATGATACAGTGGTTTTCACTCCCGATAGGTTAATATCACTAACAAGTACAATACCAACTAGCGCACGGACTATGCTCGGACTTAACGGATATCGCATTGTACAAGAACTTCACAGCGGCGTAAAAAGTTTGGTTTATCGAGGCTACCGCGAAGCAGACCAGCAACCCGTTATCGTCAAACTCCTTAAATCCGAGTACCCCACTCTGGAAGAAGTCACCCGCCTCAGAAATGAATACAAAATTGCCCAACCCCTAGACAGTTCTAGTATCACCAAAGTCTATAGCCTAGAAAACTATCGCAATAGCTTTGCCCTAATCTTAGAAGATTTTGGCGGCTCCTCTCTCGACCAGTTACTTACTAACCAAACCTTACCTGTAACAGAAGTTCTGAGAATTGCCATTGTCTTAATAGATGCCTTAGATTATTTGCACCGCCATTCGATTATTCACAAAGATATTAAACCGGCTAATATTATTATTAACTCTACCACAGGCGAAGTCAAACTCACTGACTTTAGCATATCCTCCCGCCTGCAACAAGAAAATCAATCTGTTAGCAACCCCTCGGAACTAGCGGGTACTCTCGCCTATCTCTCCCCAGAACAAACGGGGCGAATGAACCGCTCCGTAGATTACCGAACCGACTATTATTCTTTAGGAGTGACTTTATACGAACTGCTGGCGGGTCAGTTACCTTTTGCCACGGTCGAGCCGATGGAATTAATACATTGTCACTTAGCTAAACAGCCTTTACCACTTTGTGAAATTAGAGAAATTCCCCAAGTTATTTCTGATATCGTCATGAAACTCTTAGCCAAAACCGCAGAAGAGAGATATCAAAGCGCAGCGGGATTAAAATTTGACTTAGAAAGTTGTTTAAATCAGTTGCTTGCTACGGGAACAATAGCACCTTTTGCCATTGCCACCCGCGACAAAGGTAGCCAACTCCTGATTCCACAAAAACTTTACGGCCGCGAACAGGAAGTAATAGAATTACTAGCCGCCTTTGAAAGAATTAGCCACTCGACTCTTACCCCGACATCTCTAACCCCCAACCCCCTTACTAAGGGGGCTTTAGAACCAGCAGAATCCCCTCTTACCCCAACACCTCTTACCCCCCCCTTAGCAAGGGGGGCCGGGGGGGTTCAAAACCATGCTTCAGAAGCAGAATCCTCCTCCACTCTTACTCCCCCCTTATCAAGGGGGGCCGGGGGGGATCAAACCGAGGAATCAACTCTTACCCCTTCCCCTTCCCCTTCCCCTTCCCCTTCCAGCAGCGAAATGATCCTAGTTTCCGGCTATTCCGGCATAGGCAAAACCGCCATTGTCAACGAAGTCCACAAACCCATAGTCCGCCAACGCGGTTACTTCATTTCCGGCAAATTCGACCAATTTAACCGCAACATTCCCTACTCAGCCATCATCACCGCTTTTCAAGCCTTAATTAACCAATTACTCACAGAAAATGCCGGACAAATTGCCAGTTGGAAACATCAACTCTTAGATGCCCTCACCCCCAACGCCCAAGTCATTATTGATGTCATCCCCGAAGTAGAATTTATTATCGGTTCGCAGCCAGAAGTGCCACAATTAGGGCCAACAGAATCACAAAACCGCTTCAATCGAGTTTTTCAACAATTCCTCAAAGTCTTTTGTCAGCCCCAACACCCCGTTGTCCTGTTTTTAGATGACTTACAGTGGGCAGATGCAGCCTCCCTGAAACTGATGCAACTGCTGATGAGTGACTCTGACAGCCAATTTTTGTTAATTATTGGAGCATATCGCGATAACGAAGTCAACCCCACTCACCCTTTAATTCAAACCTTAGAAAAAATCCGCGAATCCGGGGCAAATCTCAACAACATCACCGTCCAACCTTTAGCCATCAATCATGTTAGCCAACTGATTGCCGATACTCTCAATGAATCGGCAGCCACAAGACGCATTCAATCCTTTTCACAACTCCTATTTAGCAAAACCCAAGGCAACCCCTTCTTTTTAACCCAACTGCTGAAAACCCTCGCCTTGGAAAACCTGCTGCATTATGAAGCCAGCAGCGATAAATGGCAATGGGATATCGAGGCAATCCAAGCCATTGGCATTACCGATTTAAATGTGGTCGAACTCATTGCTAGAAACATTCAAAAGCTACCAGAGGTTACTCAGAAAGCCTTAAAACTTGCCGCTTGCGTTGGCAACACTTTCAACTTAGATGTTTTAGCCATTGTCAACGAAGCATCAGAATTAGTAACGGGGGCGCAGTTGTGGCCAGCGCTTCAGGCGGGTTTGATTTTGCCCCTGTCGGAAGCCTACAAAATTACCCTGGTATTTGCTGAGTCGGAATCTGAATCAGTGCGGCTGCAAGATGTGAAAGTAGATTACAAATTCTTGCACGACAGAGTGCAGCAATCTGCCTATTCTTTGATTCCCGAAACCGATAAAAAATCAACTCACTTCCAAATCGGTCAATTGCTGCTGCAAAATACCACAGCAGAAGAACGCAAAAACAATATTTTTGCCCTGGTTAATCAATTGAATTTTGGCATAGAGACAACCACAGAAGAATTACCGCTACTAGCTACCCAGTCAGACAAAAACCTGTTAGCAGAACTTAACTTGATTGCAGGTCAAAAAGCTAAAGCATCCGCAGCTTTTGAAGCGGCGGTTAATTATTTTAATATCAGTTTGGGACTGCTGGCTGCCGATAGTTGGCAGAGTGATTATGACTTAACGCTGCCTATTTATGTGGAAACCGTAGAATCTGAATATTTAAACGCCAATTTTGAACAGGCAGAGCAGCTTTTAGAAATTGTGTTACAAGAAGCAAAAACGCTTTTAGATAGGGTGAAAGTTTACGAAGTAAAAATTCAGTCTTATATTTCTCAATATAGGTTTTCAGAAGCAATAGAGACAGGACTGGAAGTTCTGGAAAAATTGGGAGTATCGCTGTCTCAAATGTCGGAATCTCCCGGAATTTTGATTCAGGCAATTTTAAGAAAACTGGCAGAAGAAAACAAACAAATTGAGGATTTAGCAGACCTTCCCGAAATGACCGATCCTTATCAGTTTGCCACAATTTTGATTCTTTTAAAAGTTAATCCTGCTTCTTATATGACGAATCCTGCATTAGGATATCGGCTTTTATCTGCAATGGTAGATATCTGTTTAAATTACGGCAATCCTCCTTTAGCTGCTAGCGTTTACGTTAATTATGGTATGTTTTTGAGTGCTTTTGGAGATATTGACTCAGGATATAGATTTGGTCAGTTATCTTTAAGATTGCTGGACCAATTTAATGCCCAAAAAATAAAAGCAATTGTTCTACAGTGCTTTAACGCATTTATTAAACACTGGAAAAACCATGTTAGGGAAACCATAGACTATTTGCAAGAGGCTTTTAATAGTGGGTTAGAAACCGGAAATTTAGAGTATGCCGGCTATGCAATTTTGAGCTATCACGAGCATAAATTGTATTTGGGAGGCGACTTAGAATCTCTAGAAGCTGAAAGTCGAGAATATCTTTATTTGATTCAAAATCTTAAACAAGATTATTCTATTGAAGGTTTAAATAGGATTCGGCAGTTTATTTTGAATTTGCTGGGTCACTCAAACCGACCAACTGAGTTAACTGGTGATGAATATAATGAAAAAGTTTTTATTAAAGCTGCATTACAAATGAATAACTATTTTAACTTATTTTTTTTATACTATTTTAAAACCCTCCTTTCATATTTATTTAAAGAACCAGAAGCGGCAGTTGAGAATGCTCGAGAATCAGATAAATATAAAGCACCTGCTGGCAGTCTGATGGCTACAGCACAACTCAACTTTTACTACTCCCTCAGCCTCCTCGCTCAATATCCCCACGTCAGCGAAACCGAACAGACAGAATATCTCGAACAAGTAGCCACCAATCAACAAACAATGAGATATTGGGCTAACAATTGCCCCGCCAACTACCAACACAAATACGAGCTAGTAGAAGCCGAAAAAGCCCGAATTTTAGGAGACTACCCCGCAGCCCTCACCCTCTACGATGCGGCCATCACCGGAGCCAGAGAACAGCAATACACCCAAGAAGAAGCCCTCGCCAACGAACTCACCGGCGAATTTCACCTAACTCGCGGCCAAGAAAACATTGCCCGCTTCTTCCTCCTAGAAGCATACTACTGCTACATCCGCTGGGGAGCGAAAGCCAAAGTCAAAGACTTAGAAACCCGATATCCGCAATTCTTCGCCAAAATCAACGCTCAAAAACCCCCAGAAACCAGCCTCACCTTAGCCACCATCATCACCAGTACCGGCAATTCAGAAGGATTTGACTTAGCCTCCGTCTTCAAAGCCGCCCAAGCCATCTCCAGTGAAATAGTCCTCAGTGAATTGCTAGCAAAACTAATCAAAATCGCCATAGAAAATGCCGGCGCACAAACCGGATATTTGCTACTCAAACACTCAAACACATTCACCATAGAAGCCGTCGGACAAGTGGAAGGCGACAACATCACCCTCTCACAAATCCCCCATCTGCCCCTCCCCGAAATCCTCCCCATGAGCGTCATCAACTATGTTGAAAGAACCAAAAAACCTGCCGTCTTAAACAATGCTACCACCGAGGCAATGTTTGCCGCAGACCCCTATATTGTTGCCCATCAAACCAAATCCATACTCTGTACTCCCATCATCAATCAAGGTCGCTTCATGGGCGTAGTTTACTTAGAAAACAACCTAGCAGAAAAAGTATTTACCCCAGCGCGAATAGAAGTTTTAAAACTCCTATCTTCCCAGGCATCTATCGCCTTAGAAAATGCCCAACTTTATCAAACCCTAGAACAAAAAGTAGAAGAACGCACCGCACAATTAGCCCAAGCTAATAAAGAAATATTGGTTTTGAACCAACGGCTAAAAGTAGAAAACCTTCGCATGAGTGCCGAACTAGACGTAACCCGCCGCCTGCAACAAATGATTTTGCCTCAACAGCAGGAATTAGAGTCAATTGCAGGGCTAGAAATTGCTGCATTCATGGAACCGGCTGATGAAGTTGGTGGCGACTACTACGACGTACTAAATCACGGCGGTAAAGCCACCATTGGGATCGGCGACGTGACAGGACACGGTTTAGAAAGCGGCGTGTTAATGATTATGGCGCAAACAGCAATTCGCACTTTGCTGGTTCACAAGGAAACCGACCCCGTTAAATTATTACAGACAGTCAACCAAACGCTTTTTGATAACGTAGAGCGCATGGATTCCGGTAAAAATATGAGCCTTTCTTTGCTAGAATATCGGGACAACACCCTGCATTTGAGCGGACAGCACGAAGAGGTGATTGTCGTTCGTGACGGCGGCGAAGTAGAGCGGATTGATACCATCGAGTTAGGGTTTCCCATCGCCTTGGAAGCAGATATTGCCGATTTCATTGCTTCTACTGAAATACAGTTGAATTCGGGGGATGTTGTCATACTCTACACAGATGGAATTACCGAAGCTTTTGATATGAAGAAAAATCAATACGGTATCGAGCCATTGATTGAAGTTGTTGTCCTTAACAGGGAACTGTCAGCAGCAGAAATCAAGCAAGCGGTTATTGACGACGTGCGACGATACATCGGGGAGCAAAAAGTATTTGATGACATTACTTTGGTAGTAATCAAACAGAAGTAATACTAATTCTCTAAAATCGTGCAACACTCTTCGACCCCCCCTAGCCCCCCGCTGCATTGCGGGGGGAAGAAGAATACTGTTGCATTCTTTTTTAAAATTGGTATTACAGCAGATTCCACGCTTATGAAGTACCCCCGCCTAGCGTCATATCTCCGTAGGGAAACGGCGAAAACCTTTGTCCCTACATTCCATAAACCTGGAATAGGCTGTATGTATTTTCCCACTCATCTACTTAGTTCCGATCAATTAATCAACTGCTTGAATGCGTCGTGTTCGCGAATCTTCTCCAAATCAGCTTCACTTTTTGCCAACTCTTTACACACATTGGGATTGAGATTGAGGGCGCGCTTTAAATTTTCAATGGCTAATTCAATTTTACCTTGTAGTGCATAACATCGGGCTTTGTTGTACCAAATTCTGTAAAAGTCAGGCCGGATTTTAGCCGCATTGTCGTAGGATGCGATCGCAGCTTCGTATTTTTGCAATTTGGAGAGTGCAACGCCTCGATTGTTCCAAGCGTCAGTATAATCATTTTTAATTTGTAGGGCTTGATTGTAAGAAATTACTGCTTGTTCGTACTCCTGCATTTTGGAAAACGCAACGCCTCGGTTGTTCCAAGCATCGGCATAATCGGGTTTGGCTTGAATTGCCTGTTCGTAACAGCCGATCGCCTCCTGGTACTTCTGCAACTCCAACAATACCACGCCTCGATTGTTCCAAGCGTCGGGATAATTGGGGCGAATTGTAGTAGCTTGTTCGTAGGAGGCGATCGCCTCTGGATACCGCTGCATTCTCGTGAGCACTACTCCTCGGTTATTCCAAGTATCGGCTAAATCCGGCTGAATTTGCAGGGCCTGATCGTAAGCGGCGATCGCATCTTGATAACGGTTTTCAAAGAAACAAGCATCTCCCTGTTTAGCATAGTCGGCGGCCGTCAATAGCTGTTGGTAATTGCCATAGTTAACCGGAGCAAATTCTTGAATTTGGGCATCGGGGAATAAAAGGTCTGTTTCTGCCTCTGCCGAGTGATTTTGGTGTTGAATTTCGCCTAAGATAGTTTCAGCGTCGGAAATTAATAGTTTTAATTGAGAGATTGTATCGTAATGGAGACTTTCAATTTCTTGGCGGGCAATTGTTGTCTGCTTGGACAATTTGCTCAACAGAAACCAAACCCCGACTCCGGCTGCTGCCGGAAACAAAGTTAGGGCAATTACCAGCCCGTTAAGCAGTACCGCCGTGCGCCCGAAGGCAATGTCAACTTCTTCTTGAACTCGATCGCGAATTTCTTCTTTAAGTTGCTGCTGTGAGAATTGCTGCTGAACCAACAGTGCCGCCGTCGGTTCAGATGCAAAAACGGTATTGGCGCAGACTAGAATAGTCAAAAGGGCGATCGGGCTAATACTTTTTCTAAAGATACTTGACAAACGCATTGCCTTAGTGATACGCACCTGAGTTGCGATTTCCATGTGTCAAGAGATGCTGATAACGATGATCCCAGACTAGCCCATTTGTTCACCAAAAAATTGGGTTTGAAGCCCCGTCATAAGCTTGACGGCTTTAATTATAAAACTTTGTTAAAATATCTAATAAATCCTCAGCTAAAGTTTATAATTTAGACAGGCAAGTAAGAACAACCATCTACGTGTTGAAACGATTTCATAAGGTGAAACTCCTGGGTTGGATCGCTACTCGGCAATGCCGAGCCTGTCCAAACACGTAATAGTGAGTCGTTGAGCGTACCTAACTGGATTATTGATGGAATCAGAAAGCGATCTAAAAACAAAAGTAAGCGCAACAGCAATACTTCTCGTCCAAGTAGTTGTTTCGAGCGTGTAGATGCGATTTGACAGCGCGTTTAAGACTTAAGTCTTAAGAATCTCCGTGGCTTTAGCCCGGAGAGTGTCAAACGTTAGTAGCTTTGACACAGGATACTGTGATTTTGGAGTTTAAGGAAGGGCCTTACGACGTGGGGGCTGATAAAGACTTTTTGGCAAGTTTTCCTGCTGAGGGAACTGCGGCGGCGCGAGAATTAGTCCTGATTTGGGAAGCGGAATTTAACAGTTGACTGTTGAGAGTTGACAGTTGGCTTTTGACTGTTGACTGTTGACTGTTGACTGTTAAAAATCTAAAATCTAAAATCTAAAATCTAAAATCTAAAATCTAAAATCGATGGGCTGTTGACGGTTAAAAACCTAAAATCTAAAATCTAAAATCTAAAATCTAAAATCGATGGGCTAATTACTAATTACTGATGAATCTAATTGTCGTCATTCGATTGTATAAATCCGGGGCGGTGCGAATGATTTTTCTCAGGATCTCATCCGTCACCCAAAAGACGAGGGGAAAGGAAAATTTTTTGCTGAATTCGCTGCATAATAGGTTGGTAGAAACGAGCAATCGATCGATCGGCTCCACTGATTCCAAACCGAGGAGCATTAAAGCTGGAGGCTTTTCGCCATCTATTTCTGCTGCGATTGTCGTGTAGAGAGTTGTCGCCGATTTGGGCAAAAACAGTTGTCGCGGTTTCACGGGACAATTTACTTGCAGTCGATCGACTATTTGCTGCCGCAAAGCCAGCGAGTTGCAGTTGACTAAAACGAAAGAAAAGTAACCTTGGGAAAGACGGAGAGTCCGAATTAAAGTTGAGAACGACCGCTCGTTATATTTAGCTGAGTCGTACTTAGCTGAGTCGTACTTAGCTGTATTTTCTGAGCTTTGCTCGACAAACATAAATTGCATATTTTTTATCTAGTTTTAGAGATTTTCTAGATTAAATGATGTTTCTAAAGAAAATGTGAAGATCGGAAATTTATTTTTTCCTTTAAAAACATTTGGGTCACTATACCACGGTTTTAAATTAATATCAATAGTCCGAGCGAAATATTCCGAGCGATAGATTTGGCTTGAAGCACTCAAAAAGAACCTGCGACGGCACAACACAAGTATAGCCACTGCAGAACGAAGAAGCATATTTGGCAATGGTTTCAGCAATTAATAACGTTCTAAATATTTGGCACAATTGCTAGATTAAATGTAATTTAAAATACCAAAAAATTACCTAAAATTCTCAGCCAGGGGCAAAGTAAACCAAAAACTTGCCCCAGCACCGGGAGTGCTAATTACCCCTATTTGGCCGCCGTGAGCACCAATAATTTGCCGACAAAGATATAGACCCAAACCCAAACCAACGGAGTGTCGGGATCGATCGCCCCTAACGTAAAGGTCAAAAAGATGTTCGCACTGTTCCGGCAATATTCCCGCCCCGTCATCTTTCACGGTACAGTAAATCATCCTACTTCCGGGATTGGGGATTGGGGATTGGGAATTGGTAATGGGGGATTGTGGATTAGTAATCGGTAATTTGTCGATGTTTTGTTTTGCTGTGCTTTGATTTATAGTTAATTTTTCCCCATTAATTACTTGAGCAGAAACAGTTAAATTCAGTCCCGGAAAATTGTGTTTCAAAGCATTAGCTATTAAATTAGAGAACACACGCCACAACTGAGTTTTGTCCGCATTCACGGCTGGCAAATCATCCGGCAATAAATTTTTAAAAGTAGCTTTACCCTCATTCATTAAAGGTTCCAAATCTGTCGCAGCAGCTTCAACTATCGCTTTCAAGTCAACCGATTCGCAGTGCAAAACCAAACCGCGCAATTCCCCGGCGTGAACTTCCAACAGCGAATTTATCAAGCGCAATTGCTGCTCGCTACCTTGAATCATCCGCTCCAAAATAGAACGGGGAATTGCGATCGAATCCCCGGTTTTCGTTTGCCAATTTTTCAGTACCATTAACATTCCCGCTACCGGGTTTCGCAAGTCGTGAGAAAGAGCGTGGATAAACAGCCGTAGCGATTCTTGTGCTTGTTTGCGCTGCGTGATATCCTCAATTAAACCCTCATAATAAAGCAGGGCGCCGCTGCTGTCTCGTACCGCCCGCGCCTTCTCGGAAATCCAGACAATACTGCCGTCACAGCGGTAAATTTTAGATTCAAAATCCGATACTGTGCCGCTTTCCTCGATCGATCGCAAAAACTCATTTCTGCGAGCCGGATCGACGTACAACTGCCGCTCAATATCAGTAAACTTTGTCGTCACTTCTTCCGGGGAATCGCAGCCGTAAATCCGCGCCAAAGCTGGATTGGCAGTAATATAACGACCATCGGGAGTGCTTTGAAAAATCCCCTCGCCCGCATTCTCAAAAATGCTGCGGTACTTCGCCTCCGCCGCCTCCAACTGCTGGTAAGCAGATTCCAACTCACGCCTGGTACTAAACTCTTTCCGTTGCAGACATTCGTACCAATAAACCGACAAATCGCAAATCAAACAAAACCAAAACAAATACAAGTACAACCCGGTCAACTTAAAAGCAGTATACTTAGCAAAACTTAGATTTAAAACCAAATTTATCCCGACGTGGCAAAACAAAACGCCGAGTTGAGAAATTAGGTGGAGGCGCCAGCGGACGGGCATCAGCGTAGCTTGGATCAGAAACGCTAAACTCCAGGTAAAAATTGGTAAGTCCCCGACTTGTGCGACAGCTAGCCCAATCTGTACAACCACCGTCAGCGACCACGAAAAACCCAAAAATAGCAAACCGGGATAGCGCTGTCCAAAGGAGGTTTTTTGCAATACAAAACAGGTCAACAAACCCAATTCTACAGCAGCGCTAGTGTACAAATAAACACTTTCAAACTCCTGGCGAGCTAAGAATCTTTCGCCCACAAAATAGACCGTTATTGTGAAGGCAAAAAAGATGGCAATTCCGACAGCAGGGCGCAGCCGATCTCGGAGGAAGCGATCGCGCCACACCTCGTAAGCTGTTAATGCCTGAACTGATTTTGCCTTGCCCAAAGACTTCATATCATTTTAGATTTTAGATTTGAGATTTTAGATTGACAAAGATCGATCGTCCGAGTTGACAACAGGTAGCGAAAACCAGAAAGTCGAACCACCGCCGGGAGTGCTTTCGACGCCGATCGAGCCGCCGTGAGCTTTGATAATTTGCTTGGAGAGGTACAATCCCAAACCCAACCCTGTTAATTGTCGGCTATTAGGGTCTTGAACGTAAAGTTCAAACAAAGATTCCCGCTGTTTGGCGCTGATTCCCACTCCATTATCTGTTACAGTACAGCGAACCATTTTTACGGTGACACCCGGCAATTTGCTGCCGATATTGCCAATTTGGCCCTGATAGCGGGGCATTTTGCAACTGCCGTCGAGGTTGAATTTGGCCAGGGTTTCCTGATTTTTCTGGGTGGTTTCGCCCATCCTAGGACGATCGCCCGCAGCAGGTATCCGGTTAGCGATACAGCGGGCAATCTGAGTAGTTGGAGATGTTAAAGCCTGGGAATTTTCTTCATAACTTAGCGCTGTTTCAACTTCAATTACCTCGGCTTTAAAAGTTATATTGACTCCCGGAGGATTGTGTTTAATAGCATTAGTCAACAGATTTTCTAGCACCCGCTGCAAGTGTTGGCGATCGGCATTGACTTGTGGCAAATCCGCCGGAATTTCAAACGTCAAAGTTGCTTGATTTTTGGCCAGCATCGGTTCTAAATCGGCAACAATGGCTGAAGCTAAAGACGGCAAATGCAGCGGTACAGTATGGAGAACAATCCCTTTCACCTCGCTAGCGTGAGCGTCGAGCAGGGTATTAACCATAGTCAACTGGTGTTCGCTGGCCTGAACGATGCGCTGCAAAATCGATCGAGAAACCGGAACATCTTGTAGAGAGTCAGAGGGCGATTTGTTGAGCAAATTTTTCAGCAGTATTAACATTCCCATAACAGGAGTGCGGAGATTGTGAGAAACTGCGTGCAAAAATAGGTCTTTCAGGCGGTTGCTTTCTTGCAACTCGTGCATTTTTTGCTGTAGTTGGCGGGTGCGTTCCTCCACTTGAGATTCCAAGTTGGCATTGAGAGCTTTTACCTGCTGCAAAAGTTGGGCTTGCTGTAGAGCGATCGCCACTTGGGTAGCGAGTTTTTCCAACAAATCAATTTCAAATTCCTGCCACTGGCGGGGCCCGGAACACTGGTTGACGGCCAAGATCCCGAACAATTCATCCCCCAGGAAGATCGGCACATTTAACGTCGCTCTAATTTGATAATCGCTGTACAATTGGGCAATTGGAACGCTCTGTTGAACGCTAGCAGTATCGGAGATAGCTCGGACGCGGTTGTTAGCATAAAAAGTTTTCTGGTTTTCGAGCTGATTCTCGTCAGCGAGTACCCACCCCAAAAGAGAACGGCATTGGCCTCCCACAGACTCAGCCACAACCTTACCGTACACCGGGCTAGGAAGATTTACCCCGTCCGTGTCCACAATACCGATGAAAGCGCGGTCTGCCTTGAAAAATTGCCGGACTTCGGCAACAGTAGTATTGAGAATTTCTTCGAGGTCGAGGGAGTTGCGAATTCGCAGGGCGATTTCTGAGAGCAAGCGATCGCGATCGGAGGACGCCCGCAAAGCGGTTTCCGCGCGGTGGCGTTCGGTAACGTCTTGGACTGTGGCGGCGATCGCCCCTGACTCAATTGCCGACTGTTCGCAGACAGTGCGTTCGGAGCCATCTGGCAGCACAATTCGGTAGTTAATGCAATAGGCTTGGCGTTCCAACATAGCTTGGCGCTGCGATCGCGCCACCAATTCTCTGTCTTCTGGATGTACAGCTTGCAAAAAAACGGATGGTGTCGGTTTGACAGTTCCAGGAGCAAAACCCAAGAGGCGGTAAAGTTCGTTTGACCACCGCAATTCGATATGGGATATATGATGTTCTGCGGATTCTTGGCAGTTGTAAGTTGCTGTGAGGGCGGCGCAATTTAAATCCCAATTTCCCAACTGAGCGATGCGCTGAGCGTTGGCTAAACTAGCTTCGCGATCGCGCAGCCGGGCCGCCGTGCGGCGCACCTCAAAGAGCGCTTGCTGGCGTTCTGCTACGGCGGCGGCCAACATCAGAGCCACAAGGGCGATCGTACCGGTAAAAGCTTGTAAAAATAAAACCGCCTGTTTGAGATTATCGCTTTTGGCCAAAAACGGGCCGCCTCCCTGTACTGCTCCCCAAATCGCGATGTAAGAGACGATCGAATAAGCAAAAATCGCTCCTGCCGGTTGAAACCGCAGAGCGGCCCAAACTATCAGAGGAAAAGGCAGATACTCCAGCGGATACAGAGCGATAGCCGCTTGTGTTTTTGAGCAAAAAAACAGCCAGCTCACGCTCAGCAAGAGAGTCAGCCAGAGCGCGATTTCGGAATAATTAACAATTAAAAATAGAAGATTATAGCGGTTTGACTTTGCCGAAAATCTCCTGGAATAATTTGTAACTTGTGATGGGTAACTGTCCCAGTTAAAAAATGTTTTTAAACTTGAAATAATCCCAGGTTTTATCTCACATTTTACACCATTATCAAGGACAGGCAAGATGCCTGTTCCACAAGAAAATTCATCTCTTGTGGAACAGGCATCTTGCCTGTTCCTAAACAAGTAATTGAGAATAATGAAACATCTCAGTTTGAGTGGAAATTTAAAACTGTTAACCGCGTGGTTCAAAGTCAGGAGCACAGGCGTCACAATCAAAATTCCCATACCGTCTCCCAGCCACGTAGTCCACCAGTTGCGAGAGAAATTGCTCCACTGAGCCCAACCAAAAATGCACGTACCCAAGTTGCCGAGGATAGAGCCTAGTAAAGTAGACCCGATGACAGCCCCCGCTACTAAAGCCAGAACATCTCGCAGTCGATCGAGTTTAGTAGAAAATCCGCTCCAAGTCAGCAAAGCCTCTCCAGCCAGCGCTTGCAGGGTGACGCTAAAGGCCGATGTGGCAATGACAGCCGACGGTACACCGCCGGTAGAGTTTAACAGCACTGAACCGAGGACAATTCCCGGCCACATCCGTCGCCCTTGCAGTAGCAGTGCCGCTAGAGCAATACCGGCGGGCGGCCACACGGGGGAGGCTTCGGCTTTCACCAGTCCCAGCATCGACGCTGCGAGTTTTCCGGTAACAAAGTAGGCCAGCGCCAGGATGCCGGTGTACAGAAGCGTTCGAGTGCGGCGGTTGAGCAGTTTCATGTTTAGGTGCGATCGAATCCTCCATTCCTAGTTTTTAATTTAGGCGGCCGATCGGCGATCGAACTTCCTCCTGACGACTCACCTGACTGGGGGAGTTGACTGTTGACTGTTGACTGTTGACTGTTGACTGTTAACTTATGACAACTGCCTACAGCCTACTGCCTACTGACTACTGACAAATGACTGCTTAAAATCCAAAAGTCCGCTTACCATCCGGCTTAACAGTAAGCCAATTGGTCTTTGCCATTGCCAGTTGTTCGTCAGAAACTGTAGCGTTGGTAAGATTCGCCCCGCACAAATTTGCTCCCCGCAAATTCGCCTTAGTCAAATAAGCCCCCGTCAAGTCAGCACCTCGGAAATCCGCCCCTTCAAAATTGGCAGTGCTGCAATAAGCCTCAGTCAAATTAGCATCTCGCAAATTCGCCTGAATTAACCGGGCGTGACCCAAATTCGCCCCCGACAAATCCGCTGCTTGCAAATTTGCCTTCACCAACCTAGCCTGATAAAAATTACTTCCCGCTAACTGCAATTTTTGCAGTTGCAGGCCAGACAGTTCGCAGTCAGCAAAATCGCGCTTGCCTTTAAAATATGCCGCTCGCAAGCTGTTGGTGTCCCACTTAGGAGCAACTTTCGATACCTTTGACGCTGCTAAATTGTCGCTAGAATGTCCAACCGTTCCGAAAGTTCTGCCGGACTCAGCCAGAGTCCGGGAAACTCTGGGCTGCATCCCCGTGTTCCCAGATTGGCCCAAGGAAGTTCTACCAGCGCGGGTGTGGTTCGATCGTAAATCTTGATTAATTTTACTCCTCGGCGGTGACCACGAAGAACCCTCGTCATTAAATATTGTCGGTTCTTCAACAGTACGAGAAGAGCCGTTGAATTGAGTTGCCAAGCCATCGACAAGACTTGGGTCTTCAAATTCGCCAGAGAGAGCTCTGAGGACATCTGCTGCCGATTGGAAGCGGTGGCCAACCATCGGCTTTAGCATTTTTTCGAGAATCCGCGCAAAATATGCGCTGACCTGAACGTGGGGCTGCCAAACAATTTCGCCGGTTACTCCATCAAAATCTAAATCCTTGGGCGACTTTCCTGTCAACAAGTACAAGCAAGTCATCCCCACCGCGTAGATGTCGCTGGCAAATATCGGCCGCAGCGCCATTTGTTCCGGCGGAGCAAAACTAAATGTGCCGACTGAAAATTTCGTGTTGGCGCTTTGGTCGGCGGGGTCTAATAATATTGTTTGGCTAACTTGGTCTTTTACCGCTCCGAAATCAATCAGAACTAAGTGCCCGTCTTGAA
Organism: Microcoleus sp. D3_18_C2; assembly: GCF_036702395.1. Lineage (NCBI taxonomy): Bacteria > Bacillati > Cyanobacteriota > Cyanophyceae > Oscillatoriales > Microcoleaceae > Microcoleus > Microcoleus sp. D3_18_C2. The sequence goes on from NZ_JAUBTG010000057.1 coordinate 25,781, forward strand.
CTCGGCGAATAATATTTGCGGGTTTGATGTCTCGGTGAATTACTCCTTGGCTGTGGATATATTGCACTACTGGCAGAATTTCTAATAGAAAATTTTTAACGTCAGATTCGTTGAAACGGCCTGAGTGCTTGACTTCTTGTTTCAAAGTCGAGCCTCTAACATACTCTTGAACTAAGTAAAATTGCTGTTCGGTTTCAAAATAGTCTAGCAGCCTCGGTACTTGCGGGTGGTCGCCCAGTTGGCCGAGGGTTTTTGCCTCTCGCTTGAATAATTCCCGCGCCATTTCTAAAACTCGCGGCGACGAACTACTGGGTCGCAGTTGCTTGACTACACAACTCGGTTGACCGGGCAAAGAGATGTCTTTTGCCAGAAAAGTAGCTCCAAAACCTCCTTGTCCTAACGGTTCAATAACTCGGTAGCGAGCGCGCAGCAATAACCGCGCGCCGCAAGTCTGACACTGAAGAATAGAGTCAGCAGGGTTTTGAGGATGGGGACAGCCCGGATTTACGCAGTAGCTCATATTGATTGAGTTTGCCTATGTTGTTCTGATCTTGTCAGCGCCGCTCGACTGCACAAATAGCCTGTTCCTGCTTCTGGTAGACATACTAATCTATCAGGTTTCGGCAAGCCGTGCCTTCGATTGCGAATTGGAATTGCACCTAAGTCTTTTATGCCGATATCTTTTCCCTATTTTGATTATCTCGCTGCAGTGAGTTTTTTCGGTTGATTATCCTTGAAGATAGTTTAAAGACTTGCTAAAGTTGTGCTTTTTTGTGTAAAGTCTTTCTAAACTTAAGTGCTTTTTGCCTTGTTAGATGTATCTAGCATACCTCATTCTCGGAATGAGAATGCTACTCATCCCCCAGTAGACATCTACCTTTGGGCCGATCGCTCGTTTTTGCTTATGTATACCGCAAAACTATTGACAAATTTAAATTATTATGGTAGTAAAGGCTTTGCCGAATCAATTCTGTGACTGCACAGTCGAAGCCTGCCGGCGCAGACTAATGACTAATAACTACCGATCGCTGACAACTAACTACTGACTAAATTATGCGTATTTCTCTAAACTGGCTGCGGGAATTGGTGGATGTGTCGATATCCCCGGAAGAATTAGCCGAAACCCTGACAATGGCCGGGTTTGAAGTCGAAGATATCGAAGACCGCCGCCCGTGGGCAAGCGGTGTAGTTTTGGGCAAAATCATCGCCTGCGAACAGCATCCGAATGCAGACAAATTGAGAGTTTGTCAAGTGGATGTCGGCTCTGGTGAAGCTTTGAATATTGTTTGCGGCGCACCCAACGCTAGAGCAGACATTTACGTGCCTGTCGCTGTTGTCGGCACTTATTTATCGACTATTGATTTAAAGATTAAACCTGCTAAATTGCGGGGCGTTCCTTCCGAAGGAATGATTTGTTCCCTGGCAGAATTGGGACTATCTAAAGAGTCAGCCGGGATTCACATTTTTGAGTTAGAAAATCCCGAATTGGGCAGCGATATTCGCCCGCTTTTGGGTTTAGATGACGTGATTTTAGACTTGACAGCAACGGCCAACCGGGCTGACGCTTTGAGCATGGTGGGTGTAGCGCGGGAAGTGGCGGCGCTGACTGGGGCGAGTTTGAGAATTCCCGAAGCGAATGGTGTGGCGATTGAGGGCAAAGAAACTCCTGGTTTGGCAGTAGAAATATCCGAACCGCAAGGATGCCCGATTTACATCGGCACGGCAATTGAAGGTGTGAAAATTGCTGCTTCTCCAGCTTGGTTGCAGCAGCGGTTGCAGGCGGCGGGAGTGCGGCCAATTAATAATGTAGTTGACGTAACTAATTACATTTTGCTGGAATGGGGACAACCGCTGCACGCTTTCGATCGCGATCGCCTGCAATCTTTCACTGGTACTCAAGATATCAGCATCGGCGTCCGCTTTGCCAAAACAGGGGAATCCTTCAAAACCTTGGACGGACAAAACCGCAATTTGCAAGCACAAAATCTGTTAATTACGGCTAGCGACAAACCTGTTGCCTTAGCTGGGGTAATGGGTGGCGAAGATACGGAAGTTCACGAAGGAACGCAAAATTTAGTTTTGGAAGCCGCGATTTTTGACCAGGCAACGATTCGCCGTTCTGCGCGCGCTCAAGGCCTGCGGAGCGAGGCTTCGATCCGCTACGAACGGGGGGTGAATCAGGCGGCCTTGACGACGGCCTGCAACCGCGCTGTTGCCCTAATTTTGGAGTTGGCTGGAGGCGCTGCGACGGTGCAGAAAACGGCGATTTCGGGCGAGGATTTGAGTTTTTCGCGATCGCTCGAATTGCGTTTAGACCGAGTAAATCTGGTTTTGGGGCAGTTGAAAAGAGGACAAACGGGCGGTTCTAAATATCTGGAACCGGAAGAGGTAAAAAATATTCTGACAGCCTTGGGATGCGAAGTTGTTCCAACGGAAAAAGAACGGGTGTTTGGGATAACTGTTCCTCCTTACCGTTACCGCGATTTAGAAAGGGAAATTGACTTAATTGAAGAAGTTGCCAGACTCCACGGTTATGACAATTTCTGCGATACTTTGCCCAGCAAAACGGAACCCGGTTATCTGTCACCGGAATACGCGGCAATTCGGAATGTGCGATCGGCTTTTCGGGCGGCCGGTTTGACGGAGTTGATGCACTATTCTTTAGTGAAAACTGAGGGAGACAATCAGGTGGTGCTGGCGAATCCGCTGTTTGTGGAGTATTCGGCTTTGCGGACTGAAATGCTGTCGGGTTTGATTGATGCTTTTCAGTACAATTTGGAACAGGGAAATGGGGCGCTAAACGGTTTTGAAGTCGGCCGCATTTTCTGGAAGGAAGAGGGCGGGCAGGATGCCCAACCCCTACTCCCCACAAAGAAGGAAGCCGATGCAGTTGCGGGGATTATTGGCGGCGATCCGACTGTGTGGAAATGGCAGCAGGGAGGGCGCGATCGACCTTTGACTTGGTTTGAGGCAAAAGGTATTTTGGAAAGCGCATTTCAAGAGTTGGGTTTGTCGGTGGAATATCAAAGCGATTCCTCTAATACACGCTTGCATCCTGGCCGCACGGCTGCGTTATCGTTAAACGGGAAACATTTAGGGGTTTTTGGACAGTTGCACCCGCAATTGCAGCAGGAAAAGGATTTGCCTGAGCAGGTTTACGTGTTTCAATTAGATTTAGCGGTGCTGTTGGGTGAATTAGGGCGATCGCACAACTTAACTCGCAAATTCGCGAATTATTCGAGTTTCCCCGCTTCTGACAGAGACATTGCGTTTTTCGCACCGATTGAAGTTCCGGTTGTTGAGATGCAGAGTGCGATGAAAAAGGCGGCGGGTAGTTTGCTGGATTCAGTGGAATTGTTCGACGAATATCGGGGCGACAACGTACCGGCGGGACAGCGCAGTTTGGCTTTTCGGTTAATTTACCGCGCGGGCGATCGAACTTTGAGCGAAACCGATGTCGAACCGGCCCAACAAAAAGTGCGCGATGTTTTAGTTGAGAAATTCGGCGTTAGTTTGAGAAGCTAATTGTAGGGGCGGTGCTAAAAGTGCCTGCCCTCTCTCGATTTCTTACACGCAAAGACTAAGAAACCGGGTTTCTTCCAAGATGTACCGCCATCAACCAACTATTAACAGAGAAACCCGGTTTCTGTGGCCAAGCGAGTCCTAAATTTGTTGAACAAGTTAATAACTTAACGGCCGCAACATCTCCCGCACAAAAAAAGAACTATCAGGAAACCGCAAAAGAGAAATACTATCACCATCCGCAAGAATCACCCGACTTTGATAACCATCCTGACTCGGTTCTCGAAAAACGTGGAGTTGCCGATTATTCACATCCAAAACCCAATAATCAGTAATTCCCGACTCAGCATAAATTTTCGCTTTAATCCCGCAATCCGTTCTCAGCGTAGTATCCGCAACTTCAATAATCAGATAAATTTCTGAAGGAATTGGATGGTGGTCTTCATAGTAAAGTGGATCTGGTATAACTACAGAAATATCCGGTTCAGGTTGCGAGTAATTATTCATCCGAACCGGGTCTTGCAGCCGCACAAAAATCTGTTCTCCTAAACGGTTATCCAATAATATCTTCGTGCGCGCAATCGCCGCACCGTGAGCTGTTCCCTTTGCTGCCATCTTTACTATCTGTCCTGCTAGTAATTCCACCCGTTCATCTTCGTCAAAAATACCAATTTCCGTCATCCGGTCATATTCATGAACTGTCAGCAGACGAATGTCTAATAAAGTCATAGTAACCTCCTTCTCTCTAACAAACCTCTCTCTTCTTCCCCTCTCTTCCTCAGCGACCTCTGCGCCCTCTGCGGTTAATCAATTTTACCCTATAAAAACTCGTCAAATCCTGCTACTATTATTGTACAATAACTTTTAAACAAATTCATCTAAGGCTAAAAAATATGACCAAATATGTGATGTGGGGAAGTTACTGCGAAGACGTTCTCGAAAAACGCGCTCCGTTTCGAGACGCTCATTTAGCCGGATTGGCTAAGCAGAAGGAATCGGGCGTGTTAAGTACGATCGGGCCTACAAAAGATTTAACAAAAGTTTTTGCAATTTACGAAGCGGAAGATGAGGCGGCCGTGCGACAATTGGTGGAATCCGATCCTTATTGGGTAAATGGGGTTTGGACTGAGTACGACGTGAAAGAATGGATTCAAGCTTTTTGAAGGGGTTAAAAGGGTGAACATCTTAAGATTGGATGACAGCGATTTAGTTCCAGTTGACTATGGCGATTTGCTGGACAAGATTTTAGAAGTTTTGCAGGGAAACAATCCGTTTAATATATCAGATGACCGCCGCCGTCTGCTCATAGATATTGATGCCATTGCTGCTGATGTTGCAAAAATGCAAGTGCTGACACCCTTGGGTTCCTATGAACGTCAAGCAGATGCTGCTACGGTTAATTTTCCGCCAGAAGTTGAGGAGATTTTTGGCGATCGAGTCAGGCAGATTAAAGAGTGTTTGCGGCAGCACTTAGCATCTAAATTGCTCCCACAAAATACTTCAATTGAAAAGTTTGTCGCTAGCTTAATCACTCCTTTAGATTCATCCTCTTTTCAGGGAGACGGCAAAAAGTTAGGTCTCAAATACGATTTTGGTACTCGCCACACTTCTTTAGAAAAAGAAAAGCTAACTTTGGAACGCCGAGCCTCTGGAAGTCCTGGGACTTTAAAACTGCATAAATTGACTATTGCGGTACGAAATACCGATATTTTTCAACAACAGCTAAAGGAGGGTTTAGAAAACTATATTAGGGAAAATGCCGAGAATAGCGACGATAGGCAAGAACTTAACCATCGTCTTGATGAGATGGTTAATAATGAATACTCGGATTTTCATAAATTGATCCGACTGGTAGACAAAGAAACCCTAGGAAAAATTAACAAAGAAGCCAAGATTACTTATTTGGAGTATCTGCTGGAACACATCAGCGCTAGCAGCACAGATACTGTAGGAATCATCTATTTAAAAGATTTGATTCGTCGTCTCAGATTGATAGAAGATTACATCAACGACAGCAGTAAAGCCGATGGCGAGTATGCTGCCAATTATGCTGGTGTTAGAGTTAATTACAGAGAGATTTTTGCGCGATCGGAATTTTTAGATGCGCTGCCAATTATTCCTCTGGTAGAAGGTTACTTGGGAGAAAGCACGGACAATCATCGGAACGAACGTAAATTTATCTTTGGTCTCAAAATCAAATTTAACAACCCAGTTCAATCGCGCGGCGGAAAAGAAGCATTTGAATATTATCTGAATCTACTAAATCCCGATAGTGAGGAACACAAAGCAGAACTTACCGAAGATGCTAATACCGAAACCTTCGTCCGCAAAGTGTTAAAAATAGCATTGCTGTACTATTTTGTGTTTGCTTCTCGGAGCGACCCACTCGCACAAAATTACAACCCTGAATCTGAGCTGAATCATCACCCGATAGCCATATTTGAGCAGAGAGTATTACCAGTCCTACAAGGTTCGGACGACGAGGCGAAAAAAGAGCTGTTTCGCAACTTTATTAAAGGGTTTAATCAGTTTAATATCAAGCACAAAATCACCCATCTTAAAAGAATGCTGAAAGGCTTTCTCGAACGCCAGACAATTTTGCCAAGCCGCACAGAAACGCGACACGTAAACCTCAAAAGAGGTCTGTTAGAAGACATTGACAATATTTTGAATAATGGTAATTTTTTTAATGAAGTTCTGGATCGAAATTACAAGCAGACACTGCATTATATTGTCGTCGAACAGCCTAGTGTTGATGAAACAGCAATCTGTCAGCTACCGATAAATATTACTATCGAAGATGTCCGCTATTTTCCTACTGATGAACGCCAAAATTTCAGCATGGAATACAATATCAAAGGTGTCGATATTTTGCCGATGCTTTCAGCACCTAAAGCCGATCGTTCTAGAAAAATATACAAGCAGCATTTTTTAACAACAAAATTAGTGTTGTTTCCTTATGACGACAAACGACTAGACAGCGGTGATAAAGGTTTACAACCGGCGGCGGCTTTTGTGTATAAATTTACGATGTTGCTGCTGTCTTATATCTGCCTGAGAGTTTTACTCGAAAATACTGCAAAAAACTTATTTATTCCGATGGTTAGGCTCCATGAAGGTGACGACAAAAAACCTTCGCCCTCAGAAAAATTTATGGCTAACCTTTCCAAAACATTATCTCACATTTTGAGTGAAAAACAACGATCAACTTCTCAGGGATTTCGTATTAAAGAAGATCCAAATAGTTACAAACTTCATAACGGTTTGAGTTCAATGTATTCAATTCTGCCGAAAAAGTTTAAATTTAGCAATGTGCAGTTATCTCCAGAGTTGGATAATTTAGCAATCATTGTTGTTTCCAGTCGCGACAGTGATGCGAAAAAAAGTAATAAAAACCGCTTCCAAAGAACAGCTAGTTTAATCGGAGAAGCTATCGGGATTAATCGCCTCGAAGACGATGCAATTCAAGTTCAGGTGCTGAAAACTTTTTCCGAAAATTACAGTGTCAGTCGCCTTTATTCTGAGCCGTTAATCCTTGAAGATGCAATGAGTCAGCTTTATCAGCAAGGATATCGGAATTTCGCATATATTTCGCAAGCACCTTACATGAGTACGCTGCATATTACAAAGACTGAGGAAGACGAGGAATTGTCTTTTATGTCAAAAAAATTGCTCCGAACTTTGAAGGGAGAGCGACGAGATATCAAAATTTATCCGATGTTTTTTGATAAATACTATGTCCGCAGTTTCCTAGGTGATAAGGGAAAACCTTTTTACATTCAGGATGCTATGGAGCTTTCGAGCTTATTTGCAGATACCAGTCAACAAGCTGTAATGTTTTTTAACTTGTTTAACGGACTTAAGGTAAAGGAGGAGAAAAACTTTTATAACGGTGTGATTTCTTACTCGACTTTGTTGCATATATACGACGGTATTCTGGACGATCAAGACCTTCACCAAGGGTTAATTTACGACGGTGCAATTAAAGATACGTTGCTACATTATTTGACAATTTTTCACTTTTACCGCTATGAAGCTCGCAAAAAAGATATGAGTTTTAAACTTGACCCCTACGAGCAGATTATCGGAGATGATTCGGTTGGTGCTTTATCTGTGTTTAGTCATCCGCGCGGGAATGCTGAGTTTAACTCCCTGGCATTTTTGAATAAGGTAAGAGAAGTATTAAATGTCACTAAGGGAAGTACACAATTATGATAAGTGAAGATTTTGGACGGCTGTTTGAAGTAGGATTCAATATCGGGATTCTGGCATATATTCAGCGGGAAAATTTAAGTCACAATTTTGGTGATTCCTACCGTCTAGATTTGCAGAGGCTAAAATTGCCAAAGATGACGGCGGAAATCGTTAGAGAAGCCAATCTGCTGGCTAGTTTAGATGCTGAAATAGTTGAAAAATGGAGTTTGTTCTTTGTCCAAAAAGGTTTTTTGGGTGGGTTGAATTTTTTCCGGGAGTACGTCAACTCTACTGGCTGGAATTTGCAGCGGTTGAAAATTGTGTATTGTCAGTGCAGTTTTAGTGATGCTAACAGTATCAGAACCTATAACAAGGGTGATAAAGAAGCGTTTAAAGAGCTATTGTCTCAGTTGACAACTGCCCAACTTAGTTTATCAGATGATGAGATTAACTCGTACATCCGCCGCTACTCGAAAAAGGGTGAGTTTTTGCAGGCTGATACGCTGATGTTGTTACAGTCTGGAAATGAGTTGAGAATTCTTTGTGTTGATTTGTCTGTGTTTTCTCCGACGCTAGCTCCAAAAACGGAGGATATCAATGAAATAGAGGTGATACGAAAATATTTGATGAGAGAAATTAGCTATTTGCGATCGAAAAGTGTGTTTTCTAATCTGCGGATGGATACCAGCACTTTAGGTGTGGATTTCTCGGAGGATTTAAAACGCTATTTTACAGCTTTTAAGTATAAGGATAAGGAAAGCGCTAAGCTGATTCAGGCGGGTAGCTACGCTCACAGCTTCTATGGATTTCTGCAACAAACAGGTATTCTGGGACAAGATGCTGAGGTTTTGTTTAATGTGGTTGGTTATGGCGATCGCAATATTAGCGCTATTTCCTTACGCCAGGACAAAATCAAGTTGTTAGCAACTTGTGCCCAAATTTACCAGAATGAAGCGAAAGGTAAAGAGATTAGCGATGCTCGCACCGAAGTTTTGGGTGTTATTCAACTCAACGCGGCTCGCAGTTTTAAAGAAGGCAAAAAGTTTGTTAATTCTCTGTTAGGAATTGGGAAAAATGTCACTGAACCTGTACGTCATACAGAACGGATAGACGATTTTGTTAATTCAATAGATATTATATCAGATAAACTGGCAGATGACTTGCAAATTTCTCGCGGATTAGACCTGCGAAATGCTCACGCTGAATTGATTGTGAAAGCGCTTCAGTCTGAGGAAACTTATATCTTTTTGACGGGGAATCCGGGAATTGGGAAAACAACTGCGATCGCCAATTTCCTCAAAACCCATATCGACGACGGTTTCTTATTTCTGTACGTCAGTCCCCGCAAGCAAGTAAACTTGGATATTATCGAAAAATTCAAAGATAAAAATACTGGTTTGCTGTGCAACGATCGATTATTTTGTATCAACACTAACGCCGATATCATCAAAAGTAATTCAGGACACTGTACCGTCAAGTACGCATCGAATAAATATCGCGAAGATTTCACAAAAAAAACTGTTCGCTTCCTCAAGGATGATTCAGGAATTCAGAGGACGGAATATCATCAATCAGAACTTGAAAAAAAGGGAGAAACAGTAATTAAACCCGTTAATCCCAAAGGAAATGGAGTGCTCAAGAGCATTTGCGAAGGTATATACGCGCTGATAAATGAGCGGGTATCTAGTAATATCGTAGCTACCGTTTCTATTCAATCGGTGAAGATGAAAGAAAACCGACAAAATACCCTAGAGCATTTAGATAAAATTTTTCAAGATACTTACAATAAAATCGCCAAAAAAGTTATTTCTGGAAAAATGCAAGAAATATCTAGCCGTATCAAACATATTTTCATTATGATAGATGAAATTACGGGAGATGATGGTGGCGTTGAGTTTTTAGCCGGAATTGCTAAGATTGTCAAAAAACATGAGTTACACAAGCTGGAACATGGTGTTAATACTAAAATTATTGTCGCAGATGCTTCGATTGTGGACTGCGATGTCATCAAACAACACCTTGATAACACGTCACCGGAACCGGACAAAATCTATTTTAAAAAGTTAGCGAAAGATTCGGAAGAAATTCAACCTTTACAAGTCATTCCTTTTAAATTTAACAATCTAGCTGCAAAGGTGATTAATGCGAATTCCTACCCTGCGCGCAGTTTAAAAATAACTTACAAGGTATTTATAGAAAGTGTTAAGTATCAGGAAGATGCGCCTTTAAAACAGAATAGTAATTTAGTAAAGCGGGTACAGTCGGAAATAATTGAGGATATCACTCAGCGATTAGCAATCCCAGGTGTAGAACAAATTATAGTATACATTCAGAACAAGCAAAGATTAACTGAATTAATTAATAAAATTAGAGATAGTCGCGAAAAGTTTGAGCCTTTTACCGATTATCTGGAAATTCACGCGAATATCTCGGAAGAGGAGAAAGAAAAAATACAGGAATACAAAAATACAGCTAAAGTAATCTTTATGACTGCATCGGGAAGTCGTGGACTTTCTTTCCCGAAAACTAAGCATATTTTAGTTGATATTGCTCACTTCCAGATTGAGAAAAATCTGATGGAAGTCATACAGGTGATTTATCGGGGACGCGGAGAATATGACAACGGTAAAACCCTTGATGGTGAAGACAAAGAATTAGTTTTTTACCTATCTGATACCGCAGTTTATTACGCTGATGATGCGGAACTTTCCCTGCAAGAAAGCAAATTGAGTTTGTTGAATTTATTGCTAATTCTGAAGACGGCGGTGATGACGCGAATTTCGGGATACGGTTATTTAGGTAGGGAAAAGTTTTTGATGATTCCCATCGGCGGTAAGTCGGTTTCCGCAGTAGGGGATACATTTAGCAGCAAAATGGCGGCTCTAATTAAGACATTAAAGAGCGAGAGCCAGCGAGGAAATATGTTGTTTAAGGAGGTTTATACGAGTCTGGAACAGCTTTTGAGTCGCGGGGATTATGTTTTGAAAAATTCTGATAAGTCTCGTCAAAAGGGCGATTTTTATCTGGAAATGCGGGACGATTTTAATCGTAAGTTTTTGGAAAAGTGCAATCCTCTTGATGGTTTGTTGAGCTATGATAATTTAGAAATCGGTCATGTTTGCGGTAGTTTGTTGCTCGTACCTCTAGCTAAGCAAAATTTGGTAGAAACGTACCAGATTCGGCTTCATCGAGAAATTAAGGAATGTCTAGAGAAGAAGTTGCTGGACAAAATGTATCGAATTAGGGATAGCGATTCGTCCCCGGAGAATGTACGATCGGCCATTAGAGGAGGTGCGATCGAGCTTTTGCAATTTCTCAACAGCGAAGTCGAGAAAACTCAGTATTTTGAAGAGCAGAGTCAGCAGTTCGATCGCTATTATGCCATACCGCTGTTTGCTTTTGTCAGCGGGGAGGAAATGCAGGAGTATTTTGCTGACAGCCAACTGGAAGAACCGGAAGACAGGCGGTTTCGGGATATTTTGTCGGCTTATGTGCGATCGATCTACCCTGTAGATAGTGTAATGCCGATCGGACACAAGTATCGAGATTTCCCATTTATCGTGTTTAGAAGCTACAGTTTAGAGCAAAGTCGAGAAAAGATTTTTACAGATAAATATCTTTTAAGTTCCAACGAATTGAACGTGCTCAATTTAATTTTGTCGAAGCAGGTAAACTGAAAATTGTAGGTGCGTCAGACTATTTTAGATTTTAGATTTTAGATTTTAGATTGGGAATCAAGGATGACCGAAAGCATCAGGATACAAGCCCCCGGATTCATCCGTCCAGAAATAGAAAACCTGTATCCGATAAACACGCCCCCCAATTTATCCGTGGGGTCAAGGCTTCAATCTAAAATCTAAAATCTAAAATCTAAAATCGATTGACGCACCCTACTTGCTACTTGCTAACTTCAAACGGCGTGTATTTCCCCCCCAAAGCTTCGACGATGGCGCGAGTATTAGCCGACATCATTTTCACATAAGAATCACCCTCGCTTCCGGGGGTTCCAATCGAATCGGAATAAAGTTGCTGCGCCGCCAATTTCACCCCCGCTTCCTCCGCCACTGTTCTAATCAGTTGCGGGTTAATTGTAGTTTCGGCAAAAATAGCAGGAACTCCCGCAGCTTTCACCGATTCTACTAACTTTTGCACCGTTTGAGCGCTCGGCTGTTCCTCGGTACTAATCCCGATCAAACTGTTAGCCTCTCCCAATCCGTAGGCGCGGCTGTAATATTGAAAAGCATCGTGACTTGTGACTAATTTGCGCTGATTTTCGGGAATAGTTTTAATCTGTTGTTCTATCCAACTATCCAAGCGTTTTAACTCTTCAGTAAGTTTCACAGCATTCTGCGTAAACTTCTCCCGATCTTCCGGCGACAGTTCGATTAGCGCATCCCGAATCGCTTCCACCATTTGAACGGCATTTTCCACATTTCCCCAAACGTGCGGATCGGGTACGGTATTACCTTCTTTATTCAGTAGCAAAGGCTTGACAACTTCCCCCACTGCTAATTTCCTCGCCTTAATTCCGGCGGCATTCATCATCCTAATTAATCCCGGTTCCAAATTGTAACCGTTATACAAAATTAAGTTAGCTTGTTCTAAAGCTTGAGAATCTTTTGGCACCGGTTCGTAAACGTGAGGATCGGTTCCCGGCTGCAAAATTCCTGTTAACTGAATTTCGTCGCCCGCTACTCGATCGGTCAAATCCTCAATAATTGTGCTGGTAGCAACTACCTTGGGTTTAGCATCTGCCTGTGGAGAGAGGCGATCGCCCTGGGTTTGAGCGCAACTAAATAAACCCACAGTCAAAATGCCGCAAGCAATAGTTCTAATCCAAAATGCCTTGGACTTGTCCCATCCAGGGGCGGCGGTTTCAATCCCCGACTCACGGCTAAACTCCCCTTTATCGGATTGCTTCACAATCGCCGTCGGTTTTAACTCACATCTTGCACCATTCTCAATAACTTGTTTAGGAACAGGCAAGATGCCTGTTCCACAGGAAAACTCATTCTTTGTGGAACGGGCATCTTGCCTGTTCTGGGCGGGCAGGATGCCCACCCCACAAGAAAACTCACTCTTTGTGGAACGGGCATCTTGCCCGTTCTTGACGGGCAGGATGCCCACCCCACCAGAAAACTCACTCTTTGTGGAACGGGCATCTTGCCCGTTCTTGAGAAGGGTGGAAGATATCAGTTTTAACCGACTTGAGATTTTCGCCGCCAAACCTATGGTTTGAGGGGTTTCGAGCTTGCACTGTCCCATTATCTACCTCTCGTGCGTTCCAGATTATTCCTATTTACCGATGATTTCATATTCTTTTCATTTTTACAGTAAACTTAATAAAAAGGAGATAGACTCACCGCCATGAATACCGCCGCCTTGCCCAACGAGAATCCTTGGTCTAAAATGGTTTGCCACCTCAAAGACAGCGCTACGGACACTGAAATTATCGCTGTTAAGCACTTAGCAGTAAACTACCGCACGGTAGAGGCACTCAGAGATATCAATCTTTCCGTCAAACCGGGAAGGCTGACGGGTATTATTGGCCCCAACGGTGCCGGCAAAAGCACCCTAATCAAAGCAATGTTGGGCTTAATTCCCGCCGATCGCGGCACTGTTACCTGGGGCGAAGAAGCGATCGCCGATCGACTCGAAACAGTAGCCTACGTGCCCCAGCGATCGCAAATTGACTGGAACTATCCCGCCACCGTTTGGGATGTCGTCATGATGGGAAGAGTCAGAAAAGCCGGATGGTTTCGCCGCTTCTCGGCAGCTAGCCGCCGCACCGCTGCCGATGCCTTAGAAAGAGTAGGCATGAGTGCTTACAAAGACAGACCGATCGGGCAACTTTCCGGTGGACAGCAACAGCGAGTATTTCTAGCGAGAGCATTAGCCCAAGAAGCCGCTATTTTCTGCTTTGATGAGCCGTTTGTCGGCGTTGACCAAAAAACTCAAAATATTATTTTTGACATCTTCCACGAGCTAGCAAATGCCGGAAAAATAGTCTTAGTAGTCAACCACGACTTAGGCGAATCAATCACCAATTTTGACGATTTAATTTTGCTCAATACAGAATTGATTGCCGCTGGTTCCCGCCAAGAAGTCCTAACAAAAGAAAACCTTTACCGCGCCTACGGCGGACAAGTAATGTTCTTTGCCGGACAAGCAGCTTAATTAGCCAGCCCTCAATCGATTTTAGATTTTAGATTTTAGATTTTAGATTGACCCCGCGGATAAATGCGGGGGCTTGAGGATTTTCGATTTTCGATTTGGGATTCCACGGATAAATCACGTGGCGGGTACCACCTTTGAAATTATTGGTCATTAATCTAGGATTTACACTCTTGAACCAGGTTTTTTTGATAATCTTGAATTGGGCAACGATAAATCTCGGATCAAACTCACATCTTGCATCATTCTCAAGAACAGGCTTTTCGGCCTGTTCCACAAGAAAATTCACTCTTTGTGGAACAGGCCGAAAAGCCTGTTCCTA
>NZ_JAUBTG010000058.1:0-39972 GCF_036702395.1 Microcoleus sp. D3_18_C2
TTAATTTTTATTGTGGAATGGGCGTCCCGCCCGTCCAAAAAGGACGGGCGGGACGCCCATCCCACTTTCAAGAGTGGTAGTTATTTAATTCTCATTCCTAAGCTGTGGAGCATTTAAACCATTAACGCTCCAGGTGCGTCATTACAGAAGTGTTTCCCGCATAAGCGCGTAAGTGTTCACTCCTGACAACGAATTTTTTTATGGTACCCGCCACGTGATTTATCCGTGGAATCAATCGAAAGCATCTCAAATCGAAAACCCTCACCCCCCCGCATTTATACGTGGGGTCAATTCTTTCATCTAAAATCTAAAATCTATTGACGCACCATACAAGCCTCGTTACTGGTTTAAATGCTCCACAGCTTAGGTAGCTTTACCATAATTTTCCTACCAGTTTTTTAAAGAGTCACAGGCTAATTAACTGGTATATTTACTATTTATTAATGTTATCTATCCTCGATTTTATTAACAATCATAAATTCCCTGGGGAATTACTTTGCCGTGACCTAAACTCCAAAAATCATGAGCGAAAGTAGTGACAGGTTCCTTTGTATAGAGAGTTCTCAGACGATACAAAATTCTTGAAATTTCTTTCTTTTTGGTATCAAAACGGTTGGATAGGATTGCTGGCTTCTCTATACTCTGCATGAAGTCTAGCAATTTTTTTAAATTGATAGTCCCGATTTTGATTGATTTCTATTGTTTGTTTTTTTTGAGCTTTTCGTTTCACATACCCATGCTTTTTTAATAGTTTGGCAACTAAGGGGAGACTAATGGTAAAACCTGTCGCCCGTAATCCAGAAGCTATTTCTTTATGCGTCAAATTAGTTTCTTTGATTCATTCATTCATCGGGTATCCGGCTGTGAATTTTTTAAAAGTTATAAAAAGGCTGCATCAATGCCTATTTGAGTAGACAGAATACTTTTTCTTCCCCCTCCTTTCTTTCTGATCCTGGAACTATTGAGTGTCGGTTCGTCCATTTTTTCTAAATCTTCCAATCCCTTGATGAGGGTATTTCGACTGCATCCCACAAGTTGCATTACATAGCTAATTCCACCCCACCCTAATTTTTGAGTTTAAGAAAGCTGCATACCTTATTTTATCCTTTTCTGATAATGATTTATAAAATTTTATCATTTATGAGTCAATTGAATTAAATAAAACATGAGTTTAAAAGTTAATTAGAATAGTTAAGGAGAAAAATCTGTTGTGAGTCTATCTGTCTAGGAGTGAAAATTGTAATCTCACACTTTTTTTATTATATTCATTATAACCGATAACTCATCAATTTATTGATTTTTCATTCCTAAGTTGCTATTCTACACCCATCTTACTAATTTTATCTTGTCAACTGGATCGATTTCATTTACCGGAGCGATCGCCCCTAGCGATCATTTCGGCAAAGGCTCCAATATTTTCTCACCATGACTCGCTGCCACCGCCGCAAATAAAGCTTCATAATGATTCAAAGCTTCCTCAAATCCGTAATTCTCTACAGCATAATTTCTGCCTTGCTCGCCCAAGGCATCCACCTTAGCGGGGTGCAGGTACAAATCCTCAACAGCCTCAGCCAAAGCCTGCGGATCTTCCGGCGCTACCACCACCCCGCCACCGCTTTGCTGCACTGCTTTCTGGGCCGTACCAGTTTCGGGAACCGACGCCAAAATTGCCCGACCACTGGCGAGAATTACTTGAATTTTTGAAGGCATATTGAAGTTAGTAACGCGACGCTTTTGTACGACTAAACTAACATCAGCAGCAGCTAACAATTCCGGCAATTTTTCTCGCGGTTCAAATGGTAGCAACATTACATTATTAGCTTTGTAAGTTTCGCAATCTTGTTGCAAGCGCGCCAGTGCTGTTGATTCCCCCACAATTACAAAAGCAATTTCGGTTATGTGTTTCAAACGAGCCGCTGCTTGGACAACTGTTTGCAAGCCTTGAGTTAGGGCAATATTGCCAGCATAGAGAACGACAAATTTGCCCTTGAGTTTGTGAGTTTCTCGAAATGAGTTACTTTCCTTGGGTAAGGGCCGAATGAAATTGACATCAACCCAATTGGGAACGCAAACTATTTTTTCCGGGGGTACTCCCTGAGAGTGCAATTTTTTGACAAAACCGCTGTCGATGACGCTGACTTGGCTGGCTGTGTTGTAGGCAAATTTTTCTAAGGCGTCAGCAATGCCAACTAGCAGTCCGTTTTTTTTGACCAAGCCGACGCGCACGGCTGCTTCTGAGACGATATCCTGAACGTTGAGGACGATCGGGCAAGCGCGAATCCAGCCGTAAAAGGCGACTGGGACGCAAATCGGTAAAGGGGGCATTGTCGAGAAAATCACGTCGGGACGCCAGCCTCTGAAGGCTTGGACGGCGCTGGAGACTACAAAACTGCCGTCTAGCACAAGTCGGTCTAGGAGGCTGGGGTGGGGGCCGTTGACGCGCAGATAGCTGCGCTGAATTGTGACGCCGTTGTGTTCTTCGGTGAGGTAAAATTTGCCCTCATATTGCGGATAAATCCGCCGCTGCGGATAGTTGGGCATTCCTGTGACGACTCGGACTTGGTGGCCGCGCTTGACTAAGCCTTGCGCTAGTTCTGTCATCAGGGGGGCAATGCCGATCGGCTCTGGATAGTAGTTATAGGAATAAATTAGAATACGCATAATATTTATTTTGAAGCAAATTGTCCTCCAGTCGCGTGCATCGAGCCTGCACCCGCACAATTGCAGACGATGTGGTTGGGTTCCGGGTAGGACAATAGGGAGCGAGGGGATCTTCCACTGCTTGCGAAAGAAGCCGCCCTTACCGGGCGGGTATCGCGCCCTCAGCTAATGTTTTTTCGCATTACCAGGCAGTTGCGGCGATCGTCGGTACGGATATACCGAAGGTCGTCTGTGAGCTTGTACATGAACACCAGTCCCCTTTCTCCTTCTCTGTCCAAAGGATCGCGCTGCTCTTGCATAATCGAGTGCAGCTTTGCTTCTAAGTTGAAGGGTTGACCCCTGTCCCAAATCCTAATTTCTAAGTAATCGGCAAACACTTTTACCTCAATGTCTATGGGCGTTGTGGAGGGCAAGTTCTGGTGAGCGTGGCGGACAGCGTTTGTAAAGCCTTCGTTGATTATCAGTCGGCACTGCCACCAAAAATCCGCTGGTATCATGGGCAAAACGATATTCTCCAACCATTCCAAAACGGATGTTAAAGCATTCAGGTCTGTTTCAACCTGCAGGTGCCACTCGGCCTTTGGTTGCTTGTCTTTCATCTTTCTTCCCCCAGGTCGGCCCCCACCACCGCTGTACTCAGCGCCGGAGGGAGAGAAAAAGGAGGGCAAGGTCTTGGCAACATATTAGTTAAGTCAAGCTTGAGTTGAAGAAGCCCGTTTTGCCTCAAGGTGAGCATTCCTTTCGCACCATTTACTCGCACAGCAAATGAGAGACTTCCGATACTGTAACCCGCCTCGGTAGGGCGTTTAAATAGGGAAAATTTCCGAGTCAGCTTGGGAGGCAGTGATTTAAGCTTCGACTGTGTTAGCAGTCGCTACTTTTCTAAACACAGGTGAGTTCTTCTCGTCCTCGAAAATCATGCTGGGATCATTCGAGTATGACTCGAACTCGTCAATTGCTAATTATTAATGCTCTGATTGCAGAGCTGGCAACTAGCTGTGCATTTTCTGGGCGTGTGAATTTTAACACTTAATGCTAACGTAGGTATCGCTAGCGATCGTCTGCTTGACTAAGTATCGAGTTCGAGTTCCCGCCCCCCGTCGGCAACACCACCTCAAAGTTCAGCGGTGGGTTGTTGAGGGTTCCTACACAGCGCCACTATTTTTGTTAAACAGGACTGTTACAGTTTTAACAATTAGTTTCAAGTC
The DNA here is from genome assembly GCF_036702395.1 of Microcoleus sp. D3_18_C2. Lineage (NCBI taxonomy): Bacteria > Bacillati > Cyanobacteriota > Cyanophyceae > Oscillatoriales > Microcoleaceae > Microcoleus > Microcoleus sp. D3_18_C2. Next base: position 3,870 of record NZ_JAUBTG010000058.1, read on the forward strand.
ATACATCAAGCTCCAGTTTTGTTGGTATTTTAAATCTAAACGGATGACATCTTCAAAATCGCGGACTTGAGAGCGACCGTTGACTTGCCATTCCCCTGTCATCCCGGGTTTGACATCCAAACGCTGCCACTGAGGGACTTCGTAGCGCTCAACTTCGTCTGGGGTAGGCGGTCTGGTGCCGACTAGACTCATTTCGCCTTTGAGCACGTTCCAAAACTGCGGCAGTTCATCGAGGCTGGTTTTGCGTAAGATGCGCCCGACTTTAGTAATCCGCGGGTCGTTGTCATTTTTGAAAAATGCGCCAGAAGCCTGGTTTTTGATTTGGGCTTTCATAGCTTCGGCGTTGGTACACATCGATCGAAATTTCCAAATCCGAAATTGTCTGCCCATCCAGCCACAGCGGGTTTGACCGAAAAATATCGGGCCTGGATCGTTGATAGTGATGGCGGCAGCTATGGGTACGAGCAAAATTCCTGTAATTATCAAACCGACGATTGCCCCAACGATATCTATCAGCCGCTTCACCCACGATTGCACTGAAGGGTGGGTCATCGGTAGCTGATTGTCCGAGGGCTTGGTCTCTGTGGGAGTTGAGGTTGGAGATGGCTGCTCGATCGTCAGCACTTGATCTAGGCTGGTGAGAGCAAATACTGCCATCACCTGCGGCTTGAGGCTTCGGAGCACCAAGTCACTCTCTCGCTGTTTGGCAAATTTCAGATTGCTGACTAAAGCACCTATCCCGCTACTGTCGATGAATGTCGTCTGACTGAAGTCTAGGACAATCTTGCTGGGAACGGTGCTGCCCGAAAAAAGTTGCTGACAGGTTGTCTTGAAGTTTACGGCTTCAAGTACGCTCAAGCGCACGGGTATGTGAACTGAGGGAATCTCGTCCGAGTACGTTACCCGAAAATCTGCCTCTGGGGTTTGACTGACCATGAAGTCCTGGTTTCAAATTTCAAGCTGATGTCTTTAGCCTATTCTGTCCTAGCAGCTCCACCTTTACCAAATATTATGGTTAACAAAAGGCTAGCTTTATACAAACTTTACAAAAATGCCTGCCAACTCGCCCACCGAGAATGATATCAAAGGCAAAAATAGACTTAAGTCTACCAGTGCCAGTTTTGGCCTAAAGATTTTTGAACATCGTCGAGGCCAAACTTTGACATCGGAATCAAGATTTTTGTGGATTCAGGCCGATTAATCTTGTCGTTAATCATTTTGGTGCGTGTCTTGCACCGGATAGCCATCGCAGTTAACAGTTAACAGCTAACACCGAAGTCAACAGTTAACGGTTAACTGGAAAACCCCCGTAACAAGCGTCGGGGGGATGAGCTTAAGAATTGTAGACGTTTTCTGACTGAGAGGTTTCGCGGGTGATGGGTTTGACTTTGGCTTTGGCTTTGGCTGCGTTGCGTTTGAGGGCCTGGAGACGAGCTTCGTATTTAGCCCGCTGCTGTTTTTTGGAGGTTTGTTCGATTAAGGTTTTTAAGGCGCTGCCGAGGCTTTTGTAGGCGTTTGGGAGAGTGTAGCCGAAGCGGGTGGCTAGGGCGAGGGCTTTTTCGTCGGCGTCTATTGCTTCTTTTAAACTTTTCTCTCCGTTGTTTTTTTGGTAAAGTCTCCAGCCGGAGACGCCGCACAGGGATAGGGCTAGTAACAGCAGCAAGCCGTCTTGCACCCAAAGTTCGCCGACAGCGCCGCCTAAACCAATGGCGAGGGCTGCCATTTCCCAACCGTCTCTGGGAATGGTGTCGTTTTGGATTCTGGCGACTTCGTGCCAAAATAGGAGGTTCCGCTGATCCATTGCTAGCTGTTCCCAGCGGATCAGGTCTATTTGGATTTCTACCTGGTCTTTGCCTATTTCTTCGCTGCGGATCAGGGTAGGATTAACTTCTATTGTTTTTTCTACTGTTACCCAACTTTGGAGTTCTGGGGGCAGTATGTTTTTCAAGCGCCGGATCTCACTCATCTCGGCTCTTGCTGTAGAGGTTGCATAGGATGTCATAGCTCCGGCCTATTGATTTTCCAAAGGTTAATATGTGTATATTTCTGGAGTATAGCAAACCTTGAATCCAAATATAGTCGAGTAAGGAGGGGTCGATCGACCAATACTTGCAATTTTACTTGATTTTAGTCTCAGCGGGCGCTCCCAACTGCCGACTCGATCCTTGATTTTCGACTATTTCATCAACAGTTCGATTTCTTGTCGCAATTTCGACCAAGCCGACAAAACTTCCGGCTGAGAAGTTATGCCTTTTTGAACTAAAACAACTCCGTCAAATACTTCAGAAAATCCCTACAAACCTCGCCGTAGAGATTCATCGGTAAAACGCACTCCCCCCCGAACTCTACCTCTGTCAATCGGAGATTTTAAATTCTTATGCTGTAAATGCCACAAGTCATAATCAACAGCTAATTTTTTTAAAAGGGCGACAACTTAATCCGTGTAATATGAGTCGAAAACCTTGTTTTATCTTCGATGACGCGATATATATAGGGAAAATAAAGTTTTGCAACTCTTCTTTTTGTCCCAACATACTCTCTTTTTTTGCCTCATTTAATATTCATTTTTTTATCTTTTTTTGCTACATGAGCGCGATCGCCCACAGTCGGGTGTTCGATCGCGCTCATGTAGCGAGTGGGAGCGTCCGCTGCTGGCACTAACTACTGGTCTACCCCCTTTCCTTCTTGTAGTGGAATTACCACTTTTCGGGGATTTACACACATCATTCAGACGGGATTTCAATGATTAAAGTGACTTCAAAATACCGCTTTCCAACTGATAAATTGCTGCCATGATTCCGCTTTCAGGATTTGTGAGGAGGGACTTTTTGACATCTTTCAAGTATTCTACAATGTGTTCCCGCAAAATCGGTCTTTCTACTTTGACTGTGTGATTGTAATCCCACAAGTCCCAAATGATAATTCCGATGCCGACAATCGGATCTATTAAACTTACTCCCAACTGACTAGCAACTGTACCGCCTGTTTTTGTTGCCATTTTGGCGGCGGCTTTGCTGGCAACTTTTGCCGTAACTTTGCTGCCAACTTTAGTTGCAACTCCCAAAATTAAGGGTTTAGCAATTAAGTAGCCGCTGCCGCCAACTAATACTTTTAATGATAAATTCGAGACGTTTCCTTTGTCGCTAATTGTGGTGGCAATATCGTTCAGATATTTGTCCCATTGTACTTGCGGTATATTATAATTATTTTGAACTACTTTCACATTTTTGCTAACTTCTGATATATACAAATTAGCAGTATCTTGAGTGATTAATTGAAATCGCAGTTGAGCGTTTTTGGGTACCAGCACGCGGTTAGCAAATTCTCTTTGAAAGTCTTCGGTTAATTTTTCGGAAACAGCACGAGATGCTGCTGTCATATCAAATCTGTTGAGTACGGCAGATTTCACGAAGTTAAAAGGTACGGTAAACTCCATCTTTTTTTGAGTGAAGTAATCAAAGTACCAATCGAGGAAACTATTGTCAACCCGCGCGATTACTTCAGTTTCCCATTTGTCCAACTCTTTTGAGGCGAAAGTTTCGGCTGTTATATGGGATTTTTGGATGGCGTTTTTTATGTCTTGGTTGACTTTGCTGAAATCGTGTGGCGGCGAGACTACAACTGCTGTGGTTCCGGTATTTGTTAGTGACTGGGAAATTAGAAAGTTACCGAATAGGGGAATGATGACTACTAGAATTACGATCGTCCAAATCATCGGTGTCACAGTTTTGATAAACTGACCGATAACTCTGAGACGTTCTGTTTTCTCTGAATAGCTAATTTCTTCCTTGTCTTGACTCATGGCGGTTTCTCAACTGATGAGAGTTGGGCTAGTTTCGATTATAGGCGATCGTACCTGCGATCGTGTTACGGGCGTGTGGCCTGAGATTCTGGAAAAGTTGGGGAAAAGTGCGCGCGAGTGAAGCTACCCCAAAGCGAATTGATTCAAAAGTACGATCGCACTCTTCATCCGCGTTAATCTTTGTTAATCTGCCTGCATTAGCGGTTCATAAAAAAATAAAAAAGCGTGAAGCGAAGCTATCCCGCAGGGAATCGCCCTTGAAGCGTGCCTCAAACTTGATAATCCTTATCTGATTATATTTTAGCCTGCTTTACTTAACACAAGCAGAATGTACTGGTCAAGACTAACTCCTTCCCTTTCCGCTTTTTCTGCTAAACTCAAATGTAGAGATTTAGGAATGTGTAAAGATAGACTTCCACTATACTCAACCTCCGTTGCAGGTAAAGGAATCTCATCGCCGCACTCATAAGCAGTCTCTATCCACAATTCCCTAGCTTCCTGAATATTCTCCATCGCTTCGGACAAGGTTTCACCCTGAGACATACAGCCAGGAAGGTCTTTTATTATAGCTGTATAACCTTCTGATTCTGGATAAAAATTGATAGGATATTTCAGGCTCAAGTAATAATCTAGGGATTTAAGCTTGACTTTCATCTTCTGATTCATCGCTCCATTCCTCTAACTTCAATAATGCCACAATTTGCTTAACGTAGACTCCTTTTACCTTCTGACCGCCCTTTTTAGGGACTGTAATCTTTAATCCATCGGCATTTCGGAAAGAATGGTGACTTCCTTTCGATCCCTTTTCTTTAAACCCAAAAGCAGTTAGGATATAGCACACATCGTCAAACCGCACTTCTGGTGGATTTGCTAAAAATTGTTCTACCAGTTTTCCTAACTTGCCCATAAATTTTTATGGATGCTTATACTATTCTAATAAATAAGGGCGGGCATTGCCCACCCTCGCTAGGAATCAGATGTAATTCAAAAATTAAACCTTCGCTTCATTCTTCACCAAATTACCCCAACCCAAATCCTTCAGTGAATTATTCCGGCGCAACGGACGAGTCACCAACTCCAAAATATCCCGCGCATTACCAAAGCCGTGAATTTGAGCAAAAGTAAACTCAACAGACCACTTAGTATTAATCCCCCGCGCTTCCAAAGGATTAGCGTGAGCCATACCAGTAATCACCAAGTCAATATTCTGCTCGTAAATCCGCTGCAACTGATTGTAATTGTCTGGTTTCTCCACAATCCGAGGAGTAGGAACTCCCATCTCGTGACAAGTCTTTTCTAACAACGCCAACTCGGCCGCTTGATAGCGCTTGTCCATATAAGGAATGCCGATTTCCGGGCAAGTCATGCCGCAGCGAATCAAGAAACGTGCTAAAGAAATCTCTAACAAATTGTCTCCCATAAAGAAGACAGATTTGCCACGAATTATTTGCAGGTAATCTTCCAAACCCGCCCAGATTTGCGCTTCCCGTTCGTCCAAACCTTTTGGTTCAATTCCCAACACTGAGCAAATCTTTTCAATCCAAGCGCGAGTTCCGTCAGGGCCGATCGGGAATGGCGCACCAATTAGCTTACACTTGCGGCGGCGCATCAACGTAGAAGCAGTACGCGACAAGAACGGATTCATGCCAGATACATAATAGCCTTCTTCCAAGACTGGCAATTCAGTGTAGCGCTTGGAAGGAAGCCAACCGGAAACTTTGATTCCTTGCTTCTTCAATTCTAGAGTTAGCTGAGTAACAACCGGGTCGGGCAAAGAACCGAAAAGTACCAGCGGCGTGTGCTTGACATATTCCGATTCATCTGCTGCAACTTCCTCTTTTTTCTTGCCGAAATTCAGCAGTTGAGAGATAGCATTTCTTTCTTGTTTCTGAGATTCCATCACGGGCGCTTTCTCAGGGCATTTAGCAGCCATCGCCGCTAAAACGGTATCTTCCCCTTGAGTAAAAGCGTAATCCAAGCCGTTAGCGCGCGCTGTGACGATGGGAATGCCAATTTCTGCTTCGAGTTTGGGCGCCAAGCCTTCCAAATCCATTTTGATGATTTCGGTGGTGCAAGTGCCGATCCAAACAATTACACTGGGGTTACGATCGCGCTTAATTTGCAAGCACAGCCGCTTCAACTCATCATAATCGTTTAATTGAGCGGAAATATCCCCTTCTTCCAACTCAGCCATCGCATAGCGAGGCTCAGCAAAAATCATCACGCCCATGGCGTTTTGCAAGAAATAGCCGCAAGTCTTAGTACCGATGACCAAGAAAAAGCTATCTTCAATTTTTTGATAAAGCCAAGCTACGCAGCTAATCGGACAAAATGTGTGATAATTGCCTGTTTCGCATTCAAAGTTTAAAGCTTCCGGTTCATTAGTAGTAATAGCAGTCATATGTCAAATCTTCTCCCTTTAAATTGTTTTTCGTCTCGAACAGGAATTGCGGCGGAGCGAGGAAACACCTGGATTTTGCGATCGTCTCGGTGCGATCGCCCACCAGAGGAATAGGTTGTTTTTCCTCTCGAACGCGAACAAGCCAGCGGCGATAAAATACCTCTTTTGTGCGATCGCGACCCACAGCGAACAATAAATAGAAATACCTATTTTTGGGCTAATTCCTGTAAAAAATAGATGCAGCCCACTCAATATTTCCGCAGCAGCCGCAGCATCCAAAATTCTGGCTAAAAAATTCTGCGCGAGGGCATACAATCCCTCACAGCAGGGATTTAGTTTACTTCAATTCGCTAAGGCCAAAAGCCTTTTGGCAGTTGTGAGTTGGAGCTAATTAAAAATTAACAACTCGCAACTCACAACTCACAAATAGAGCGGGAAACTTCAAGACTAGAAGAGACGCGGGCGATCGCAACAACCTCACTTAAAATCAGATAAAAAGCCGGAAATTTCTTCATCTTCATCGTCGGAATCCAAATCACCGAGATCTAGAGCATCTAAATCATCTTCATCTGGATCTCCGGTAGTTGCTTCCCCCAGATCGTCGAGTCCGAGATCGTCGAGGTCATCGTCATCAGATACAGAGAAATCGTCAATACCGTCATCGTCCAAGTCGCCCAGATCCATGTCTAGGTCATCTGAGGTCGCTGTCCCAAAAGGATCGGGTATTTCTTCGGCGACAAACTCTGCATCTTCTTCCCCAAACGGATCGGAAATCCCCGATTCGAGATCTCCAGAGGTCAAAGTCCCAAATTGTGAGGCTTCATCTTCCTCGTCATCGCCGAGGTCGAGACCGCCCAAAGCCGAGGCTTCATCTTCCTCGTCATCGCCGAGGTCGAGACCGCCCAAAGCCGAGGCTTCATCTTCCTCGTCATCATCGCCGAGGTCGAGACCGCCCAAAGCCAAGGCTTCATCTTCCTCGTCATCGCCCATATCAAAGTCAGATACGGCGTCTTCCTCATCGTCGCCCATATCAAAGTCAGATACGGCGTCTTCCTCATCTTCGCCCATATCAAAGTCAGATACGGCGTCTTCCTCATCGTCTTCTAGACCGAGACCGTCCAAAGCCGAGGCTTCTTCCTCATCGTCGTCCATGTCGAAGTCGGAGACCGCTTCTTCCTCGTCATCGTCCATGTCGAAGTCGGAGACCGCTTCTTCCTCGTCATCGTCCATGTCGAAGTCGGAGACTGCTTCTTCCTCGTCATCGCCCATGTCGAAGTCGGAGACTGCTTCTTCCTCGTCATCGCCCATGTCGAAGTCGGAGACTGCTTCTTCCTCGTCATCGCCCATGTCGAAGTCGGAGACTGCTTCTTCCTCAAACTCATCGAAGGATTCGTCGTCGGAGCTGAGTGCTGACGCCGCCGCAGCCAGACCGGCTGCTCCGGCGACTCCGGCGACTACTCCGGCTGCTGCTAACGCCGCACCGCCCAATTTATTAGATTTGGCATCAGCGGGTGCAGCAGTTGCAGTTTGAGCCGCTGCGGGTGCAGCAGTTGCAGTTTGAGCCGCTGCGGGTGCAGCAGTTGCAGTTTGAGCCGCTGCGGGTGCAGCAATTGCAGTTTGAGCTGCTGTGGGTGTAGCAGTTGCAGTTTGAGCTGCTGTGGGTGTTGGAGATGTGCCGATCGTCTGCGGCACGATATTTGAGGGCATACCCAGCGCGATGTCCGGGTCAAAATTTAGCCCCAACACTTCGATCAGGCTGTCTGCATCCGGCTTGAGTTTTGAGAAGGGCAGCATTAATTGCTGGAGTTCCGGCTCCAGGGCAGCCGCAATTCCCAGGATGAGGTAAGAAACAGGCCTTTTCCCGCCGTCGGGTGTGGCGACCGTGTTGTCAGCCGTCATGTGCAGGAGCAGCCAAGCCCGATTTACCTGGTAGTAGTCCAACCACTTCTGTTTGAGAGCAACTGAAAAAGTATCAAAAAAAGCCATAACCTCTTTATCCTCATCCTGATCGCTAGACCTATTAAACCATCATCAGGTCTAGCTCATCTTCCTCCTTCTTGACCACCGGTTGCACTGGATTTAGATAAAAATCTGAAAGTAAGGCAAATAATTCGCGATCGGGCGTGTCGTTGGGCACTACTCCTTCGGGCATTGCCAAAATCTGGTCAGCGATGTTGAGGTAGTAATCGCAGACGTAATTGAGGGAAGGATCGCTTTCTGCCATCTCAAACAATGTTTTGCCTTTAACGCGAGAAACGCGAATGTCTTCAATCAGGGGCAGCACTTCCAGCACCGGCATGGGTACAGAGTCAATGTACTTGTCGATCAAGTCGCGCTTTGAGGTGCGGTTGCCAATTAAACCAGCGAGCCGCAACGGGTGAGTGCGGGCTTTTTCGCGGACTGAGGCGGCGATGCGGTTGGCGGCAAATAAAGCGTCGAACCCGTTGTCGGTAACAATCATGCAGTAATCGGCGTAGTTCAAGGGGGCTGCAAAACCGCCGCACACTACGTCACCGAGCACGTCGAACAGGATAATGTCGTATTCGTCGAAGGCATTGAGTTCTTTGAGCAGTTTGACGGTTTCACCGACTACATAGCCGCCGCAGCCAGCTCCTGCAGGAGGGCCACCTGCTTCTACGCAGTCAACGCCGCCGTAGCCTTTGTAGATGACATCTTCGGGCCAAACGTCTTCGTAGTGATAGTCCTTTTGCTGAAGGGTGTCAATAATTGTGGGTATCAAGAAGCCAGTGAGGGTAAATGTGCTGTCGTGCTTTGGATCGCAACCGATTTGCAAAACTTTCTTGCCGCGCTTGGCTAGGGCAACGGAGATGTTGCAGCTTGTTGTTGATTTACCAATTCCACCTTTTCCGTAAACTGCTAGTTTCACTCTTGGTTCTCCTATAGGTTTCTATCAAAACGATGAGGGCTGGGGTTTCCTGCAATTGGGCGATCGCCCAATTGCCATAGCCCAATTGCCATAGCCCAATTGCAATTTCCTTAATTTCAGTCGATTTGAGATTTCAGATTTGAGATTAAAGAATCGACTCCACAGATGAATCTGGGGCTTCTCTTTAACTAAAATTTTCGAGCTCGACGACTTTTGTTTGGGGCTTGTATCCGTCTTTGGGTTAGACCAATTTTGGACTCGGCCCTTAGTCACCTCGTTGAAAGCATTATTAGCTAACTTGCGATGAAAAGAAAGGGGGCGTCTAAATGAAAATGCTAGTAAATTTGTTTATTTTGCATCTTTGGGAATCTTAACTGGTTTTTTGATATAAAAATCTATTTTTATAATTTTTTTAGCTTTTAAATTAATTTTAAAATACTTTCTTAATATAAAGAGGTACAAAAATAAAACAAAAATAAACGAATCAAACAATCTGGGCTTTGGGCTTTCGGGCTAGGATGCAGGCAGTTGATGGATTGTGCGGGTAACTCGAACGGTCATCAAGACGCTAGTGGATGAGGCAAACTCGAAGTTAGTTCGGATCGCTTGGGTCAGGCGAGGGCAAAGTTATGGGATTTTAGATTTTAGATTTTAGATTTTAGATTGGGAAAGATTGACTTTGCTGAGGTTTCGGGTGTTTTGTAAAAAATTGTGAATTTTTAGGAATAGGTGGGGAAGTGTCCGAGTTTTGCAGTGAGGGAGCCTCCGAGAGTGGGCGAGGATTCGAGTGGGGGATTGTCGGTATATTAGACCTATTGAAAAAAAAATCTATGTTAAAATTAAAAGTTTTGAATTTTAGACCTGATATCTCACTGATAATTGTAAAGTGTTGACAACAAATTACAACGGAGACCATAACGGCGGCGAGGATTATAACGACTTGACAAAAATTTGAAAACTTTTAGACTCCTATTAATATGTTCAATCACTATTCGAGCCTGGGCTATAGATCGCATCTGGAATTTGCAGTTCGCTACCGAGGGCGGCAATGACCATACCACCGATCAGAAAGCCGAGCGCTGGGGACTGCAACTGAGACCCAAGTCCGCAGGCAAGAAATACGGCTACTAAAAAGCCGGGGTCATGCCCCGGCTTCTTAGGTCTGTATCGTCTCGGTTCAACAGCCGTCTGGTCCACAGAAACTGTGCCCGTACAGTACCTCCGCGTCACAGATATAGATCATGCCCGCAAAATCGAGGAAAAACTTGACTGCGACCTGATCGGCAATATTCTCCGCCATATCCCGATCGGGGGTGAGCACCTCGAATTTTATATTCGCCGTGGTGTCAGAAACGCTAGGTTGCCCCGACGATCGCACGTTGCGACTGCCTTTACCGCCGGTTTCCAGAACCGTATAACCGGTTGCCCCGGCTTCTTCGATGATATTGACGATCTTCTTCAGCAGAATCTTTTCCGTGACGATGACAAGCTTTTTGGCTGGCTTGGGCATGTTGGTTACCTCCTTACCTACGTATGTTGATCTTAATATATTGAGTTGCTTGGTCTGTTGGAGCAAGGGAGCGCCGACAGACCGCGACCCGTCTGGGATTAGCCGCCACCGATCGCCTGGGCCAGCCCGAGGAAGAGCGGTATACACAAGCCGATCGCAATGGGTGTACCGATGGCTGTGGATGCGCCGATGTAGGCGGAGGGATTGGCCGACGGAATCCCGGCTCGCAACGTGGGCGGACCTGAGATGTCTGAACTGGAGGCGGCAATAACAGCCAGGATCACAACACCGCCCAGGCTGAATCCTGTGGTGTAGTGGGCAATCATGCCGAGACCGAAGGCGATGAACCCATGCACCACCGGTGCCACTACGCTATACACGACGTACCACTGGGCCACCTTACGTAGTTCGCCAAGTCTTGACCAAGCCTCCATACCCATGACCAGCATCAAGATCGAAAGCAAGCCGCGGAAGAGGGGGTCGTAGAAGCTTTTATAGACACTTTCCGGCTGGGTGAACAGGCCAAGAGCAATGCCGAGCAACATTGCCGATAGGGCAGGACCCTGGAGGCTTTCTTGCACGATCGGCCATATCTTGACCCGATTATCCGCAGGCTTCTGCTGCTTGCTGAGATACTCTTGCCGATTGCGGGGATAATCCTGCTGATCGGGATAATCGCCTGCTGCAACGGGTTGCTTGCTGAAAGACTCCTGCACGGTAGAGTGGGCTGCTGGACTACCCTTCTTCTTGTTGAGATAAATGTTGGCCACCACAATCGCCGTTACGAGCGCTGGGATATCCATGAAGGGATAGAGTGCGGCAGCCCATGCCTCGTATGGCATCTTTTGTTCTTCCAGTAGGGTCAGGGCTGCAGCCATGGTAGAGCCACTCACAGCACCAAACAATCCCCCGGTCGCAATCGCATCTATGGTGTTGACCTTCGGCAGCTTCGCCAACGTATAGCGCGCGATGAATACAACAAGAACCCCTACCGCTACAGCAGAAGCTGCGGGTATCAACATCTCCGTCAGGTTGGAACTGCGGATCGCCTGACCACCGGTCAGACCGATTTTCATGAGCAGCATGAAGACGATGATCTGATTAATCGCCTCTGGAATTATTAGTTCGCTACCGAGAGCGGCAATGACCATACCACCAATCAAAAACCCGAGCGTTGGGGACTGCAACTGCTTAATGAAGTCCATTAAGAACAAGGACAAAAAATCCATGAATACCTCCTGCTGCCTCCTCTAAAAAAGAGCGATTATTGTGAGCGGTGAGATTTAAGAAGTAAGGGTGCAGCGCTTCAACCCTGGCGACAGGTGTTATGCGAACACCTGTCGCCAGGGGATTCAGAGATGGTCGCTCTCCGAATGGGGCTAGAAGGTGTCGCTGTCCCGCAGTAACTTCTATAGATCAATATCTATTAAGACCCAAAATTCTATGTAATTAAGTCTATCCTTAAATTCGCACAAACTTGCGATCGCTTTACATGGATATGCCAAATAATTTTTAATTCAAATCATAAGTTTTCCTTTTGTTCTCATAAAACCCGTATATTTCTGGTCAGCATAAATAGCGATCGCAGATTTTTTTATGTACACGGATATTGCACCGAGGACGGTATGGGATCAGCAAAATCGGGAACAGGAGTGGCGTGAACACCACTCTTATAGCAATGCTTTGAACTAATCAATCCACATTTCGGGGGGAGTGGTTGTCGGCACATAAGTCGTGGACGGACTGTAACTGGCAAGGTTAAACCACCCCACCGCCAGTAGGAGACCGAACCCACAGCCCACCAAAAAAGTCCAGGCGTGAGACGAATCGAACACACAGAGCAGGCGGCGATCGCCACTATACACCTGCACTAGCCAGCCTTCGCTGGTGTTGTCAAATTGGGTCCGCAGTTTAGTTGAGTCAAACTTGTTCATTGTGTACGCTCCATGCTGCTCGAATGTGTGTGGCGGTGGCGGGCACTGGCCCGCCGCTAGGGAAATACCTGTCAGAAATTCACCTGTGAATGGATAGTGTCTCAAGGAGAGAGACTGGAACGCTTAAACCTGACATTGATATCGAACAGAAGACAGACATCTATGCTTTCGCCTTGAACGGTATTCTTAAGTTTATACTTAGATTTGCTGGTTGAATGGTTGCTATAGCGTCAAAAAGATAAGTGTTTTTTATAAAATGATTCCGCTAATCTGAGTCAATCTTTCTCAACAGAGGGTAATGAATTCGCAGATATTTGGCATAAACTTAAAGATATGGTTCAAGGAAAAACCATAGAGTATTGCCTTGTCACGGAAAAGGTGCCGCTGAAAAGGTGCTGCTGAAAAAGATCGCCAAGATCGTCGAGGAAGCTGGGGCTGCCGGTTATACGGTGATGGAGGCTGGCGATCAAAGCAGTCGCAACGTGCGATCGTCGGGACAAACCACTGTTTCCGACAGCTTTTTCAATTTTTCAATTCTTCAATTCTTCAATCCTATGACTGCTGACTAATGAGAACTGACGATCGGAATCTCGATCGCAAATTCAGTGCCCCGTCCAGCTTCCGAAACGCAGTCGAGTCGCCCCCCGTGCTGTTCCACAACTAAATGGTAAGAAATCGACAGTCCCAACCCAGTGCCCTTGCCAACTGGTTTGGTAGTAAAAAACGGGTCAAATAATTGGCGGCGAATCTCCTCCGGTATGCCCCGCCCGTTGTCGGAAATGCGGATCGCGACAAAATCGCCACCAACAACTTCAGTACGAATTGTAATTGTGGGAAGAGTCAATGGAGAACTAGGATTTGACGGGGGTGAATTTTTCGCATTTCTCGTCGCCCATTCCCCTTGCTGGATTTCTTCATCCAAAGCATCAATAGCATTGCCGATAATATTCATGAACACCTGATTGATCTGACCGGCACAGCACTCGATGTGGGGCAAATTGCCGTATTCTTTAATAATCTGGATAGTTGGATGTGCGCCGTGGGCTTTGAGCCGGTGCTGCAAAATCAACAAAGTGGTTTCGAGTCCCTCGTGAATGTCAACGAGCTTGATGTTAGATTGATCCGATCGCGAAAAATTACGCATCGACACAACTATTTGGCGGATGCGCTCGGTTCCTACTTGCATAGAAGACACTAGCTTAGATAAGTCTTCTACTAAAAAATCGACTTCCATCTCTGCTGCTGCTTCCCGAATTTCCGAGACTGGTTCGGGATAGTGCTGCTGGTAAAGTTCCAACAGTTGGAGCAATTCTTTGATGTAGTGGCTGGCGTGGGAAAGGTTGCCGTAGATAAAATTAACAGGATTGTTAATTTCGTGAGCGATACCGGCAATCATTTGTCCCAAAGAAGACATTTTTTCGGTTTGCACTAATTGAGTTTGAGTTTGCTGCAACTTTCGCACAGTTTGCTCTAATTGCTGTGCTTGATTTTTCAAGCAAGTTTGCTTTCGCCGCAGGACTTCTTCGACTCGCTGGCGCTTGATAATATCCCGTCTCAACAATTCATTTGATTCTAAAAGTTGAGCGGTGCGTTCTTCAACTTGTTTTTTTAAGTCGTCGTGAGCTTGGCGCAGGGCTTCTTGGGCCCGCTGCCGCTCTAAAATTTCTTGCTGCAAAAGTTCGTTGGCTTTCTGCAATTGGGTGGCTCGATCGTCCACTGCTTGTTGTAACAGCTCGATCGTCCCATACATTTCAGATTGGTTAAAAACTTGTGGCAAACTTGTCTGAGACACAACGCCCAAAAGCTCTCCCTGGCTGCCAACTACTACCAAACGGCGGACGCAGTGGCGCTGCATGGACTGGTGGACACTCCAGAGGGAATCGGCGGGAGATATGCAAAATAAAGGCGCACTCATGGCCCTTGCGGCTGGGATTTCCGAGAGGTTGAGTTCGAGGGCGTGAAACTGCACGATGTCGCGCTCGGTGACAATGCCGATCGGAATTTGGTAATTTTGTGTTGGTGCGATCGCCCGATCGGGATGCTGAGTTTGCTCTTTGACAATGACAACGGAACTAACTCGATGCTTGACCATGAGCTGGGCTAAATCGAGGGCTGAGGCAGTTGTTGTGGCAGAAATGACTTGGTGCGTCATGACATCTGCTGCACAGCGCAAATTGGTTAGCAAGTTAATCGGCTGGAGGGCTTCGTGAATGGCTTCGCGGGTGATGATGCCGAGAAGTCGCGAGTCCTCGTCCACTACGGGCAAATGCCGGATGGAGTGCTGGCGCAATGTGAAGATAGCTGTGAAAATATCTGGAGACTCGGATTTTTTGAGAGTAATGGGAGATCGAGTCATTACGTCAGCAATTGTCAGTCCGACTGTACAAGCTGCGACGGTAGTTAGCTTGACGATATCCCGTTCTGTAAAAATGCCGATCGGGCGATTATCTTCGACGACTAAGACGCAACTGCGCTTGGCTGCGCTAGCAACAGCGTTTTGTTTTTCGCCACAAAGGTGACAGGAGACGCGCATCGGGTTCATGAGAGCCAACACTTGGGCGATCGGGGTTTCTGGAGCCACGGTGAGGGGGTGGCGGTCGATCGCCCGATCTAAAGGTGACGAGTAGAGAGGCCGGCTGTTGGGGCGTTCGGCCGGTTCTGATGATTTAATTACCGACAACTGCGGAGCTGAATCTCGAAAATGTTGTAATTGTTCTTCTTGTAGCATGATTATTAATTTTACTTAATGAGTTGTTACAATTTTGGAGACTTGGGTTGGCAGACTTAGCATTAATTAAGCGGGTGATAGATGCTCGATCGCCTAAAATTCTGATTGCTAGAACACCCTTATTTAATTTTTATTTTTTAAATCCTATGTCGTGGACGCCATTAAGTCATCGAATTCATCACTTGCCGCTGATCCTTGCGGGCCCGATTTTGCGCCGGACTGAAAGTCGGGCCGTGACAGTTTGGCTGGCTCTGAAAGCACCCCGCCAAGTCGAACTCAAGGTTTATTCGACTGAGGGCGGAACCGGCGAAATTGTCGATCGGCCCTTGCTCCAAGGTGCGAGCTCTACCGTGCAGCTCGGCAAATACCTGCACGTAGTCGCCGTGACTGCTAAACCAATTAACAGCAACCTCTTGACATCTGGGCAAATTTATGCTTATGACATCAAGTTTACTGGGAGTAGCGAGTCGAACGTCGGGGGTGCAGTCCCAGAAAATGAGAAAGAAAATCTCATTTCTTGCCTGTGGCCTGCCACCCCTGATTTATCGGCTTTGGGGCCGGAGACGATTAGTTATTTCGCTCACCAGTTGCCCACTTTTGCCCTGCCGCCGCAGGATTTAAACTATTTGCGTATCGTTCACGGTTCTTGTCGTAAGCCCCACGGAGACGGCAGAGATGCGCTGCCCATCTTGGATAATTCGATCGAACAGTTTGCAGGAACGGCAAATAGCAGGCCCCACCAACTGTTTTTAACGGGCGACCAAATTTACGGCGACGACGTTGCCGATGCCATGCTGTGGGCCTTGACTGACGCTGGCGATACACTGTTGGGCTGGGAAGAAAGTCTACCCCTGATGGATGATGCCCAAATAAAAAAGAATTTGTGTATCAGTATACCTAAAAATTCGGAAAACGAAACTGCACTTGACCAAGAGAGGGAAATTTTTAGAGAGTCGCCAATTCAGAAACCGTCGGATGCTGAGTATCAGTTCAAAAAACCAATTGAGTTACAGCCGGGGACTCGCAGCGATATTGCCAGAGATTTTGGCGGCTTTACGGCGATGTTGGTGAATAAACCCAAAAATGCTAAAAGTCACTTGTTTAGCTTGGGCGAATATTATGCGATGTATTTGTTAGTTTGGTCGCCGGTACTCTGGTGCACAAGTTTTCCGAAGGGTAAGGATATTTGCCCAAATTCTAAGCAGGCAAAAGTCTGGGATAGAGAAGTTGTTGAACTTAACGGTTTTGCTCGCAATTTGTGGAGAGTGAGGAGGGCGCTAGCGAATATTCCTACTTATATGATTTGCGATGACCATGATGTTAGCGACGATTTTTATTTGAATCGAGAGTGGTGTTACCGGGTGCTGGGGAAGCCGCTGGGCCGCCGGGTAGTGCAGAATGCTTTGCTGGCTTACGCTGTGTTTCAGGCTTGGGGAAATACGCCTGCACAGTTCGATCGCGCACAACCTGGAGATAAATTATTAACAACTGCTGAAAAATGGTCTAATTCGGCGGGGACTGATGTTTCTGCTTGGGAGGAGGCGGCTTCGTATTTGGGAATTCCCGGACTCGATCCGAAAACTCATTTGCCTAAGTTGAAATTAGATGAAGACGTTTTTATTTTGGATCGGGAGGGCGAGGGTGTAACTGAGGTTTTGAATTGGCATTTTACTGTGAGAAGTTTTAAGCACGAGGTGATTGTGCTGGATACGCGGAATTGGCGGGGGTATCCGGTGGAAAGTGCGATCGATCCACCGATGCTTTTGACTCACAAAGGTTTTGAGGAGCAAATTCAGAAACCTTTGAGGGAGACTGAGTTGCTGAATAAAACTGGGGAGTTTGAGATTGAGGCGACGCTGGTGGTTGTGCCGACAAATTTGGTGGGTTTGTCGATTATTGATGCGGTGCAAAAGTGGGATGTGGAACAGGGGAAGGTTTTTAATAGTGATGCGGGGGATTCTTGGAATTTTCATGAGTTAGCTTTTGTGAAGCTGTTGGTGGAATTTTTTAAGCAGCGCAATCGGGTGATTGTGTTGACGGGGGATA
This sequence comes from Microcoleus sp. D3_18_C2, assembly GCF_036702395.1. Lineage (NCBI taxonomy): Bacteria > Bacillati > Cyanobacteriota > Cyanophyceae > Oscillatoriales > Microcoleaceae > Microcoleus > Microcoleus sp. D3_18_C2. The sequence continues at coordinate 21,178 of NZ_JAUBTG010000058.1, forward strand.
TTCACTATGCTGCTGCTGTGCGACTGAGTTATTGGTCTGATTGTCATTTTGGCGATTCTCGATCGAACATTGAGCCTTTGAAGGGGGCGAATGATAAGTCAAATTGTCAAAATTCTGTGTTGGCGCAGTTGACTGCTAGTGCTTTGATCAATGAGGAGTGGACAACGCATTTAGTTCATACTAAGATTAAGTCGCTGTTTCCTGAGCGATCGCACGAATGTTTGGGATGGAATGAGCCGCTGGAATTAATGAAGATTTCTAGGGGTGGCAGAAAGAAGGCTATGGCGGCTGCTGTCAGAAATAGACAATCTCTGCCTGATTGGGGCTATCGGATTGACTGGATTAAACGGCAAAGAGCTCGCGTGTTTTTGCAGCTAGAAAATGGAACTGCGTCAGATAGATCGCATAAAAATAAACAATTGTCATTCCGGCGTAGGTTATGGAATTTTATATCGCTGTTGTGGCGCAATCGCTGGCTGCAAGAGGGTGATGAGATTGTGGGATATAGCAATATTGCGATCGTCAGTTTTCAGTGGCCTGCTGATGATGATGGGGAGAAAGCGGTGATGCAAAATGTTTATTGGCGGCCTCTTTGGGAGCCCGATAGTGTGGTTTACAGTCAATATTTTGTGCCGCTGGGATTGGATGAGGATGATTAGATTCACGATTTCTTGAAGAAGTCGGGGATTTCGATACGGGTACAATATTGTGTTGAGTTTGTGGCCGTGTCCGCCGGGGGTGAAACCCCAGTCTCATAGCTAAAGTCGCTTGGAACTGAGATGTTACACCATTCTCAAGAACAGGCTTTCCGGCCTGTTCCACAAGAGATGAATTTTATTGTGGAACAGGCCGGAAAGCCTGTTCATAAAAGATTTATCGAGAAGGGTGCAAGATGTCAGTTGGAACTCAGATGTTACACCCTTCTCAACTAGCCATACTGCCAGCCACTAAGGATCGTGGATTAAATAACTTCGTAGGTTGGGCCCGTGGAACGAAACCCAACAATCAAGCGTGGCGTTGGGCGGAGTGAAACGCAGGGTTCGTCCCTCAACCCAACCTACAAAAAATGCAAGTTATTTAATTCTCATTCCTAACAGTGATCTCAAAACTGTGCTTATGAGCTAGACTCTGGGTACGATCGATATTAATTAACAGACCCAACACTACCAAAGATAGCAACAAAGTTTCTCCGACAGTCGCAGATTTCCTAAAGCCGGCCGACTTGCTCAATCAGTTAAAAGCCATACGCAAAAAGTCGAGGGCGGACTTGGCAGATATGGAAGTTGTTTGGGACATATTAGAAAACCATCAGCACGAAAGTTCAGCGGAAAACTAACCTTCTTGCTGTGCGATGAACCTGAAACCCTTGATGTATATAGGATAGAAGAAAAAGCCCGTGACGAGATTTGAACTCGTGACTTCCTCCTTACCAAGGAGGTACTCTACCACTGAGTTACACGGGCATAAAAAATTAAGAACCTCCAATTAAAAAATTAATTTTTAATTCTTAAATTTTAACTTTTTATTAAATTGAGGTGGGCCGAGCTAGATTTGAACTAGCGTAGGCGTAGCCAGCGGATTTACAGTCCGCCCCCATTAACCGCTCGGGCATCGACCCATTTCCATCACAGTTATACATCCTAGCACCAGAATCTTTATTTGCAACATTATATTTAAAACTCTAATCATTTAGCTGAGAACACATAAGTGAGTTAGGGGCTGACGGGAAAATTGAACACTGTTTAAGGTGTGCATTGCTAAGTCTAGGCTGGGTGCGTGCCCGGAGCACCCTAAGTCTAGACTAAGAGAAAATCCCTAATTCACTAATTCCCCGGTTTCTTGCAGGGAGTGCAGGCGGCGGTAAATACCTTGTTGACTCAAAAGTTCTTCGTGGCTGCCAACTTCGACGATTCTACCGCCGTCGAGTACGACGATCGCATCGGCTTCGCGAATTGTACTCAGTCTGTGGGCAATAATTATGGTGGTGCGCGTACCGAGAATATTTCGCATGGCTATCTGGATCGATCGCTCGCTTTCATAGTCCAAACTAGAAGTAGCCTCATCAAAAATTAACACATCCGGCTCCACCAACAGCGCCCTGGCAATCCCCAACCGCTGCCGCTGGCCGCCGGACAACCGCATTCCTCTCTCCCCGACCACGGTATAGTAACCTTGGGGCAACAGCCGCACAAAATCGTCTACTTTGGCAATGCGACAAGCATCCTCAACTTGCTCGAAAGTGGCGTTTCTGTTTCCGTAAGTCAAATTTTCCAGCAAAGTACCGTTAAAAACGTCTACTTCTTGGTGGACAATGGCTAAACGCTGGCGGTAGCGAGTCACGTCTAAGCTGCGAATGTCTTCGCCGTCGATCAGAATGCGGCCGGAGTTGGGTTCAAAGTAGCGAAACAGAAGTTTAACTAAAGTCGATTTCCCGGAACCCGATCGCCCGACTAATGCTACAGTCTGACGGGGATGAATCAACAAATTCACATCTTGCAAAACGGGTTTTTGACTGTCGTACCCGAAGGTCAAACCGCTGATCTCAACTTTGCCGGTAAATTTATAAGGTGGCTGTGCCGATCGAGCATTTTCTGCTAAATTAACCGCATCAACACCGTCGGGCGTTTGCATAAACTCGTGGAACCGGATCATTGAAGAATAACGCCGCGCCAATGATTCGGCGATAATGCTAATCGGACGCAGTTGGGAATATGCCATGCTTGCCAACGTGTAGACGGTAACAAAATATCCGAGGGAAATTTTGCCTGCAACCGTGGCTGCTAGGCTAAAACCAAGAACTGAAAACAAACACAACTGGACGATCGTCTGCTGGTATGTCCCCAAGGTGACGTATCCTTTGTGAATGCGGTGGATCACGACTTTTAATTCGCGATCGAGTCGGGTGGTTTGCCTTTTGAGTTCATCGCTTTCTGTCGCAAAAGCTTTGACTGTTTTGATGTTGGTGATAATTTCCGAGTTGCGGCTTTCTGTATCTTCGATGTATTCATCCAGAATTTCTTCCCGCGCAGTCACCTGTTGCAGGCCTTTGAGGGTGAAACTGAGGATAAATAGGAATGAAACCAAAATTAATAAGCCAATCCGCCACTCAATTAAGCAGATAACGGCAAAAATGCCGATTAAGCGGACGACTTCGGGGATGAAGTCGCCGGCAATTTCTGGGTAAGTCCAAGTATGGTTGGCGATGCCTTTGGCGATGCGGCTGGCAATCCGTCCGGCGTTGTTTTCGTCGTAGAATTCTAGGGGTAAGGTGAGGATTTTGCCGATCGCACTTCTCATTCGATCGCGCCTTGCCCTCAATGGTATCGCCCAGTGGAACCAATTTGCTACCCAAGGCTGGATCGGTGCTTTGGCTACTGTTACCAGAAAAATTATGCCGAGCAAGACGGATAGCGATAATATTTTGTTGGGTGACTGCTGGGTAACAGAGGCGATCGCTGCTATGAGTTTTTGCGTTACTGTATCTGTAGGTTGACCCGACAATACGTTTAATATTTGACCGATCGCGTAAGGAACAAGCAAATCGGCTAGTGCCAAAATGCTGGATGCGCCTATGCTGTAAAGTGATATTTTCCAGTAGCGGCTGTAGTATTGGAAAATGTCCTGAAAGCTTGCCATAAATTTGTGTTGAGATACAACCCTTGCAAACACTTGCATTTAAAACTGCGCTCTCGGCGCGCTTTGTTTACAATTGTACTACAAAAGTAGTCGATCGGGGAGTCAATCGATTTTAGATTTTAGATTTTAGATTTTAGATTGACTTGCGCGAGATAAAGGCGGGGGACGCAAGGATTTTAGATTTTAGATTTTGGATTGATTCCACGGATAAATCACGTGGCGGGTACCACATGAAGAAATTCTTGGTCATCTTGGATCATGCTAGCGACTCGCCCGATCGGGTGATTTATGGCAATCATTCGATCATCAGCAATCGATCCGCATTCCTGGGCAATCAATTCCAGACTAAGGGCAAAAAAATGCAAAAGACAGAATTTTTCTTAAATTCTGCCTTCTGAGCAAGGCCTTACAGCATATTCGGTGGTTTATGAAGTACAGTAGAAACCTTAATTGTGTGCTGTTAATCCTCCGGGTGCGTCGCTACGAGATATTGGATATAACTTACAGATTGACGGGTGGCGACGCACCTTACACGGGCCATCAGATTATGTGTACCACATATACATGGAATATGCTGTATAAGTTTTACCTTTGAGTAGTCTGTTAGCTGAAGGTGTAGGCTGATTGCAGCGCCCACCAGATCAAGAAGCCGATTCCGCCGGCAATGACAATCGCCGAAATGGCGATCGCTATAGGACTGTCAGCTCCCTTGAACTTCATGATTCCGCGATTTAAATCTGACATGACAGTGTTCTCCCACAATTCCAGCTTGATTGTAGCTTTGCCGTGGGTCGATGGCGGTCAATTTTCACGGCAATTACTGATTTGGTTAATGATCTGGCTGCTGAAATTGCAGGTGGGGAGTGGGTTTGGGGGGGGGGTTACTGGGTTTGTGAAAAAAACTTACTAAAAAGACTTGACAAATTTAGAGAATTGAGACAATATTGTTAATACCGCAGGAAATGCGGGTGTAGCTCAGTGGTAGAGCGTCACCTTGCCAAGGTGAATGTCGCGCGTTCGAATCGCGTCACCCGCTTTAGAAGATAAACAAAATCAAGAAAACCGGAAAGTAGATCAAGAAAGTTTTCGGTATACTCCTAATGATGGTTGAAAATACCTAAGTTAGTGGTAAGATTGAATGCAGAACTTGCAAGTCAAAATTGCCGATCGGGCAATATCTCGGAATAGGCAGTTGAAAGCCTCGCTTTGGCGGAATTGACAAGTTTGATTAAGTGGATATGTTAACGATTATTTTTGCAAAAACGCTTTTTTTATCCGATCGCTAGTGCCATCTCAAAAAGCTCCCAAGATTGACTTAAACGATGAGTACCCCTGTCCTTGCCGACGCCGGGGTCGTCTAGTTCCCATAACGTTGACAGAAGCCTTTGGCTGCAACCGCTGTCAACAAATATTTGTATTGGACGAAAGTGGAGACGTGATCGAGCAACTATCAACGAACTATCCTTACAAGCAGGCTTGGCGGTGGACAGGGCACCAGTGGAACAGAGCGCATCCGGGTTTGAAAGCCCATTACTTGCCACTGGCTTTGGGTATGATATTGGTGCCGCTAGTGATTTGGTTGCCCTTGGCGCTACACTCGCCGGGCCCGAATATTATTCTGTGGGCAATGGTCGCCGTGCTGCTAGCAATGCTGCCGGCGCTGATGGTATGGCTGGCTTACAGGCGTTAGCTAGATGATAATAGAGGATTTTACCCATTCATCAGATGCCGCAAATGTCGCGCGTCGGGCTTATCAAGCTTCTTTGGAGTTGGCGGCGACAAAGAGTGCCGATCGGGCGGCAGCTTTGCAGGCGATGGCGGGCTCGCTGAAACGCAGACAAAATGACATTTTAGAAGCAAATACTCTGGATTTAGAAGCGAGTCGGGACATGGCGATTCCCGAATTGATTGTGGAGTGGCTGAAGCTGACGCCGGAACGGATCAAGACAACTGTGCAAATTCTGGAACGGTTGGGGGAAATGCCAGATCCGATCGGCAGGGTGATCAATGCTTCTTATCAGGTCGATCGCTGTCAGGTTTACTGTCAGTCGCTACCACTGGGGGCGATCGCTCTAATTTACGAGGCGTTTCCAGAGTTGGGGGCGATCGCCGCGGGTTTGTCTCTCAAAAGCGCTAACAGTTTGATTCTAAAAGGCGGCAGCGAAAGCTGGCAAACTAATGCTGTAATTGGGGAAGCTTTGGTGTCGGCGATCGATGAGGTAGGTTTGCCATCGGGATGTTTGCAGATACTGCCGCCTGATCGGGGCGCTTCGATCCGAGAATTGGTCACTCAAGACCAATATCTCAATTTAATTATTCCCTACGGTAGACCAAGTTTGGTGCAGCAGGTGGTAAGGCTGTGCACAGCACCAGTTTTGAGGTCGGCAATGGGAAATTGTTACCTTTATTGGTCGCCGACTGGTAGTTTGGAGATGGCAAGGTGGATGATTTTGGACAGCCATCAAAGCGTGCCCGATCCTGTTAATGCGATCGAGAAAGTGCTCATCGATCGCAACCAAAAGCCTTCTTCCTTAGTCAGGCTGTGGAACAGTTTAAAAGAAAAAGGCTTTCAAATTAGCGGCGATGCGGATCTCGTCGCAGATTTCCCAGACTTGAAGCTGGCTGAAACATACGAGTGGACTCAACCGTATTTAAACAAAACCATAGCGTTTAAAGTTGTCGATAGTTTAGAGATTGCGATCGGCTGGATCAACCGCTACAGCAGCGGTCACGCTGACTGTATTGCCACTGAATCTTACTTAGAAAGTCGCCAATTTGCTCTGGATGTTAACAGCGCCTCAACTTTTATTAATGCCTCACCTCGGTTTTGGCGCTATCAAAATCGGGGAGATGCGATATTTTTGGGAATGTCCAACCAAAAAGGTTATCGCCGGGGATTGATCGGGTTAGATACGCTGACGACAATTAAAGAAATTGTTCAGGGAAACGGACTTTTTTAATCTTATATAGCAATCCTCGCATCAGTAAGGAATGAGTATTAAATAACTTGGACTCTTGAAAGTGGGATGGGCTCTTATAGCCCGTCATGAGTGGACGGGCTATAAGAGCCCATCCCACAATAACAATAAAAATTGTAAGGGGAGCATCTCATATTTGTAAAAACACTTCTTCTGGCTCCTTCCTTCTTCCTCTTCCCTCTTCCCTCTTCCCTCCTGCCTCAAAACTCCAATTTCTAGCGGAGGCCTGCTTTTAATGAGATGCTCCCATTGTAAGTTATTTAATTCGCGCTCCTAAAAATATGTAGGGGTCGTGCTAATAGTGCCTACCCCAGCCTGCATCGGGGCAACCGGGCGTGGGGAGAGTCCCTAAAATAATTACACAAATAATTTAGGATTGCTATAGGTTATTTAGGATTGGTTATTGGGATTAAACCAAACTGAAAAGTGCGAGACTATTATCAATGCGTAAGCCTTTAATAGTTGTTTCTAAAATTTTATTTATGGGATATAATATCTTCGTAGAACAATCAGGCAGCCTCGATCTAAAGCAATTTGATCGCCAGCTCTCGGATAGCCGCAGTGGAGACAGATAAAATCTCCGCATCCTAATAATAAGCCGCCGGATTTATGTGTGGGTTCAATCTAAAATCAGGTACGGGATCTAATTAAATTTAGAAACTTATTAACTCACATGAAAATTCTCTTAGCGATCACATGAAATCAGAAAAATCACTCAATACTCTAGACAAGGCGACAACGCAGACTTTAGGCGAAGAAACGCTACTTCACCACTCGGTATATGTTAAAAAATTGCGTCCGCTGCTGCCATCAGATGCCTTTGAACCAGAGCCTAGCAAGTTAGCAATACTATTCATCAACGCTGCTATTTTATTGCTGGGATGGGGAATTGCTGCTAATCTCGATCGCTGGCCTGTCTATCTTTTAGGGCTGTACTTACCTTTAGCCGTCATCATGGGCAATAGTATCATAGTTTTGCTATTTAGCTCCCACGATTTGATGCACGGTAGCGTTCAGAAAAAGTCGCGCCTCACTTATCCGATCGCCTTTTTGGGACTAAGTATGCTGTTTATGCCGCCTACTCAGTGGAAAAATCTGCACAACCTCGTACATCACAATAACACGAATTCTGTGGCAGACCCCGATCGCAACTATCTGTACCAGCAACCAGATACTTGGGGAAAATGGATTCAAAATCTGTTTGTCCCGTCGGTAGAAGTAAATCCGGTGTGGTTAATTGTAGGGATGGCGGGTTCGTGGTTAGTGCATAATTTCCGCAATCTCACCTCGGTGCTGTTATTTAACGATAAATCTGTTGATTACGTACCGGCTGCCTTTACAGTTAGTCCTAAAGATAGATTGACAATCGCATTTGAATGTCTGGGAATTTTAGGAATTCATGCGAGCATTTTATTCTACCTAAATTTTCATCCGCTCAAAATCGCCCTTGCGTACTTTTTGCCGATCGCAATTGGTCATGCAGGCGCAATGTTTTACATCTATACCAACCATATGGGTTGCCGGATGACCGCGATTAATGACCCGCTGATCAACAGTGCTTCTGTGCGGGTTCCTAAAATATTTGACCTGCTGCACTTGAATTTTTCTTACCACACAGAGCATCATATTTTCCCCAGCATCAACTCAGACTATTATCCGATGGTGCAAGAGTTGTTGCAAATTCACTATCCCGGACGCATGAATTTAATCGATGCTGGAGAAGCTTGGCGGTTGCTGATGCAAACACCACGGCATTATCAAGATGAAGTCACATTCACAGATTCTGCGGGTACAATGGCCGTGAATTGCTCGATTGTTGAAGACTATAAAAGCTGAGAATTCGCATTGTAACTCACATCTTGAATTATGCTGAAGAACAGGCTTTTGTGCCTGTTCCACCAAGAATGAATTTTATTGTGGGGAGTAGGGGTTGGGCGTCTCGCCTGCCCCAAAAATACACTCCTACATACTGATGCTATTTAGCACCAACGAAGGCTTGAGAGCAAAATAAGGAATGACTCGTTTTTGATTGTTAGCATCAATCCTTTGTTCTGCCATATTCAAATTTTGCTGGAACTGTCTGGCTAAAAGTTGGATCGGGGTTCCCGCAAAAACTTCGTCGAAGCTCATCCGGTAGAGTTCTCGGAAAGATTTATCGTAATAACCCAAACGGTCATATCGATAAGCTGACAAAATAAACATAGTTTTCAGTTGCTCAGCCGCTCGTTTGTACGGAGGAAGCAACCGTAAAATATCCTTTTCTGTAATCACTTCGAGATTGCCAGAAGCGGTAATTTTGGGAATGTCCCGGTAGGCTGCCAAGGGCATATTGGCGGCAAAAGCCATGTATTCGTACTGGGGAAAATTGACGGCTGAATGCTGCGGGCCGCAGGTGAAAATTACAGTTGTGACAATTTTAATTAATTGTTCAACTGTGTCGATTTTGCTGGGCATTCCTTTGACTTTACCGCCGTTATCAGAGGCTAATTCTTGTGCCCAGGTTTGCAGTTCCACATCTTCTGCGATCGCCTCTTTCGTCGGGTAAAAGTGTTTGAGATAGCCGGAGACAAAGGTTTCGATCGCATTCCACAGTAGCAATCCATCATCTCGGTAAGGGTAGTGAGGCAGTTGATTTGGATCGTCCATTTCCCGATTTTTCAGTTCAGTTGGGAAGGCAAATTGATCCAGACTCCAGTTACTGCAAGCCTCTCTAGCTATTTCCATTGTCTCTGGCAAGCTACCGCTTAGCAAGTCATCGACTGGCCCGCCCGGAGCGATCAAATAAGAACGCGCCAGCTCGTTGTTAGTCAACATAAACCGAAAGTGCGGTTTCAGCAGCAGGCTAAGGGGGTGATTTTTAGCCAACTGTCGGGCGGTGACGATCGCGATTGGTTCCATCACCAAATGAGTTCGACCTAAATGCGAGCTCATTTCGTGGTGATTGGCATCTGCTACTTGCACGCAGAGTTTCGCAAACAGCCAATCCACAGGAGGATCGAACGGGGTGTAAAGATGGCTATTTGGGGTCGGATCTAGTTGAATGGCGATCGGCACCAGTTCACCGCGATCGCGGATTCCCGTCCACCGCCAAGCGAAAAAAGCTCGCGGTTTCGGCAAGAATTTTCTGCCTTTTTCATAGCTGCCACCTCCTATTTTTGAAGGCGCGCGATAGTGTTGGTCGCTACCCGTATAATCGGCAATGTAAATGTTTTTTTGTTGCAACTCTTGGCCCAGATCGAATAATGGGTGAAAGCTGGAAATTTGTCCCAGTGTTTGCGCCCGAGGATCGCCGGCATCTAACAAACGAAGCACCATCGGATTTGCTCCAGACAGGCGCTGTTCTGCAAAAGAGCGATCGGTTTGGTAGATTTTGGCAACAGCAGGTAGCGGCAGCAGAGTAAAGAAATCTTCATAGTCTTGGAGCTCGTCGAGAGGATCGAGAAAACTTCTCGAATCGGCCGCCAGCATATTTCCTGGAAGTTCCGATGTTGCTAGTATCCGCTCTCCAATATACTTGCTCGAAAAGTTCTCGACTGGTGGCACATCTTTCAATAATGCCAAAGGTGATAAACTCTCAAAGTCAAACTGATAAGCTTGTTGCTGCCGATTCAAGGAATCGCGACGCTGTTTTTGGTTCGGGTCGTCTTGAGGAAGAGAAGGTTTCATATTGTCTACCATTGTATAAATCAACTCTCTTTTTGTAGTAAAATATCGGAGATCATCACTACCGATCGAGGATGGAATTTAAAAAGTATTGTGCAGGCTCACGCTTGATATAGGTCTTATTCACCGATCGATAATCTTATTCCGGATTTTTTAAAGCTCAGAAAAATTCCTCAAAAGAAGGCAACACTTCTCGATCGCCCTAAATCTATGTTGAAAGGTTTCATCCTCCCGATAAGTAGCTCGCACTCAAGAACCCCGACTTCTTTGAGATGTCGGGGTTCGGGGAGTTCGGTTTTTTGAGCTGAGTCTACTCATTAGCGGTTAGGCACGAACCATTAAATATTGACCGTTGCCGTTATATTCGCCCTCGCAACTCGCGAAATTAGACACAAACCAAATCAAGTAAAACCGCCAGATGCGGCGAAATTTGGCAGAGTCGATGCCGTAGTCCAAATCTTTGACTATTTCCTGAGAATCGTCAAAGTTTTTCAACCAGTTAGCAAACGTTGTGGAGTAATTGTATCCGTTGAGATACCATCTTTTAATGGTCTTGAGGTCTTTGTTGTGGCTGGGAATTGCATCATATTTCCAGTAACGGCCGTGGGGAAAAATGTATTTGTGGGTGAAAACGCTGGATATATTGTTGGGAGTGCGAACTGTGATGATGTGAATGAAAACTTTGCCGTTATCCTTCAGGAAAGATTCTAGCTTTTGGAAAGCTTTCGTTAAATTGCCTATATGCTCAAAAACTCCGATGGAGAGAATTTTGTCAAATTTGGTCTCGAAGTTGGCGTCGTTAAAATCGCCTTCATATAGGGTAAATCGACCTGAACTAAGGTAGCTTTCGGGCTCTTGCATCTTCTGACGCATATACTCGCATTGGTGGTGGCTGAGGTTAATGCCAGTAGACTGGACATTGGGGAATTTGGAAAGAATGTAATTGGGAACGCAACCCCAGCCGCAACCAAAGTCTAAAATATTGTCGCCATCTTGAATCTCTAGCTTCTCAATCACATCATCATCAATCATCTGCATTTGCGATTGTTCAAGGTTGGCTGCTCCTTTTTCCCACAATCCCATGCTGTATTTAGGATAAATGAGTTTTCCATCGCCTAACATCGGATTCAGCATTGCTTGAGGTAAGTCGTACTGAATCTTCATTAAATCCCGCGGCCCTTCGGCTGTATGGTCTGTTTCTGTTAGTACCCATTCATAGGGTGCAAGCAGGGAGGGGAAATGCTTAAAAAAGACGGGCATACAGGTATCAAAAAGCGATCGCAATACTGAATCTGCGACTTCTAATCCGTTGATGTAAGACTCTGCTACTGCCATTTGCACCGTGTTAACTGCACTGACTGCGAGGCGGGTTGCTCCGTAGGCGATCGGACTTTTGCTATGTACATCTCCCACGATGGGAATGTGTTTTTCGATGCTTTGTAGGACTGTTGATGAAGTCATGGTTATATTGGTTTTAAAGATGCTGCTATTCTATCTCACGAAAATTAGCTGGTTGTTAGAGATCCAAAAAGCTGAAACTATTGTCAAGTCAGGTTTGCACAGCAAAACATCCCAAAATCCTAAAAACATATGGCGCTTGAAGGGGATTTGATAACGGATTTATCTGGCTTTGGGTGATCTTAATTTTATTAAGAATTATGTCAGTCTATTTGAGATTTGAGATTTGAGATTTGAGATTAACTCCAGAGCTTGAATTGGGGTATTTTTACGCTGAGATTAAAATTTTAGTGTTCAGTTATACCATTTTAGATATTAGAATTGAAAATGAATGATGAGCTAAGAGTTGGACTCTTGCCTAGAGTTGCATTCTTTTTTTAAACTGGTGTCAATCGATTTTAGATTTTAGATTTTAGATTTTAGAGGCGACCCCACGGATAAATGCTCTTTCTTGAGGATTTTCGATTTTCGATTTGGGATTGATTTGCGCGAGATAAATCACGTGGCGGGTACCACATGAAGAAATTCGTGGTCAGTTGGGCGCTTGAGGTGAGGAAACGAGAAGCAAGTGCCGATCGCGACTTATAGTTAAGGTATCAGGGATACAGAAAAAATGCCCAGAAACCGGGTTTGCATACAGGTTCACTGCAATAACAGATGTCCGCGAGATTTCTCGCTAATTAGCTAGACGCGCCATATATGCCACAGATTCACTATCTGCCGGACGATCGCACGATCGAGATAGACGACGACGATATAATTCTCGAAGCTTCCCTGCGTGCCGACATTCCCCACACCCACATCTGCGGCGGTAGCGCCCGATGTTCGACTTGCCGGGTATTGATTGTCGAAGGTTTGGAATTTTGTTCTCCCCGCACTTCGCCGGAAGAGGAACTTGCCAAAAAATTGCGCCTAGAACCGGAAATTAGGCTAGCTTGTCAGACACAGGTTGCGGGCGGCAGGGTGATTTTGCGCCGACTGGCGATCGATTCTGAAGACTTGGAATCATTTAACGACGAAATGGTCGGAAAGTTGATTTCTAATCCTGTGGGTCAAGAGAAGAAAATTGCAATTTTGTTTGCCGATATTCGAGGGTTTACTGCGTTTGCAGAATCGCTGTTGCCCTACGATATAATTTATGTTTTAAATCGCTATTTCCAAAAAATGGGTTATGTTATCAACCGCAACGGCGGGATGATTAATAATTACATGGGAGATGGTTTTATGGCGCTGTTTGGGTTGGAAAATTCAGACAAGGCGGCCCAACAAGCAGTGAGGGCTGGGGTGGAGATGCTGGAGGAACTAGAGAAACTCAATCCCTATTTTGAGACTTTATACCGTCACCGGTTGCGGATTGGGATTGGCATTCACTGCGGCTGGGTGGTTGTGGGGAATTTGGGGGCGTCGAAGAGTCAGACAGTTACGGCGATCGGGGATGCGGTGAATTTGGCCAGCCGGATCGAGGCGGCTAATAAGCAAGTAGGAACAAGTTTACTGATTTCCGAGGAGACTTATCAGGAAGTGAAAGAATTGGCGATCGTCGATCGGCGCGTATCCGTGCCAATTCCGGGGAAAAGTGGCGAATATCCGCTGTATGAAGTAGTCGGGATGCCGCCGCTGCCCGTGGAAATCGAAGAAGTTTCTGAGGTAAGGGAAGGTTCTATTTGGCAAAGTTTTGTCAATAAATTGTTGGCTTTGTATGCTGTGGCGTACAATTGGATTAGGAAAATTTGGAGTCACATCAAAAAACTATAGAGCAACTTTTTGGAGTTTGGTTATTTCCTCAATAATATGAATATTCCCAATTCAATTGTCCGCATTTTTATAATGCTCCCGAACGGTCAGATCGTCGCACAAATGCGAGATAATATTCCAGGTATTGCAAGCCAAGGAATGCTTTCTACTTTTGGTGGTGGCGTGGACATTGGAGAAAGTCCACAGCAAGCAGCAGTGCGAGAACTGGAGGAAGAAACTAGCATAAAAAGCGATTGCAAAGTTGAATTTATCACAACTTTTCTTTACATAAAAAACAACAATCCCGAATTTATCCAAAAAAATCACCTATTTTTGGCAAAAGTTAGCAATATTGAAAAAATTGAAATTCAAGAAGGTGTGGGTTTTGTAGTTTTGAGAAAAGATGTCGATTTCGAGAAAGTCAATGCAGGGGAGGGGACTCAAATGGCTTGGAAATTGTTGCAAGAATATTTAAAATCAAATAACCTGTGTATGTAGGGTGCAGAGTGCGTAGCTTACACCATAGATAGACAGTGAAAAAAATCCTCTCTTGCGTAAGTTCTATTTATTTCCGACTGCTTAGCTTTTCCCCGCTAGGGGGATGAAACTATAATAGAGAACTTCTTTACGATGCTGTCAACTACGAATTCAGAGTACGAATCATTACTACAACGCGCGATCGCGATCGCCGCCAAAGCTCATGATGGACAGGTTGATAAGGCAGGCAAGCCCTATCTATATCATCCCCTATTTGTGATGGAAAATGTAAATTCTCTAGACCAGAAAATCGTAGCGGTTCTACACGATGCGGTCGAAGATTCTGAACTTACACTCGACCAACTCAGAAGCGAAGGTTTTCCTGAATTTATAGTAAAGGCGATCGCCGCAATTACCAAAATAAAAGGAGAAGCTTATGCAGCTTATTTAGAACGTGTGATTGCAAACCCGATCGCACTGCGAGTCAAAATCGCTGATGTTACTCATAACCTTGATATTAGTCGCATCGCCAATCCGACAGAGGCAGATTTTCAACGCATTGCAAAATACCAAAAAGTCCTCCGTCAGTTGCGTGCCGCCTTAAAGTAATTATTAACCGCAGATATCCGCCTTCATCGTGGCACAGGCATCTTGCCTGTGCGATATCTAGGCATCATGCCTGTGCGATATCTGCGGTTAAAAAAATCCCCAAATCTAAGCCATCACCATCCCCCCATCCACATTAAAAACCTGCCCAGTTATATAAGCAGCCGCCGCATCTGCCGCCAAAAACTTCACCATCCCCGCAACTTCCTCAACTTCCCCATATCTCCCCAGCGGAATATACTTCAAAATCTCATCAGACTTGACATCCTTAGTCATATCTGTAGTGATAAAACCCGGTGCAACTGCATTCACAGTAATCCCGCGACTCGCCAACTCTTTCGCCACAGTTTTAGTAAATCCAATTACCCCAGCCTTTGCCGCACTGTAATTAGCTTGTCCCGGATTGCCCATTTGTCCAGCAACCGAAGCAATATTAATAATTCGGCCGCTTCGCTGTTTCAGCATGATTTTACTGGCAGCTTTCGCACACAAAAACACGCCAGTTAAATTCAAATCAATCACCGCTTGCCAATCTTCCAACTTCATCCGCAGCAGCAAAGTATCGCGAGTAATGCCCGCATTGTTCACCAAAATGTCAATCCGTCCCCATTTTTCCATGACATTACTGGTGAGTAAATCTACTTGCTCAGTTTTCGAGACATCTGCTGCAAGTGCGACAGCTTCTCCTCCAGCAGCGACTATTTCTGCTACCACCTCATCAGCAGCCGCACTCGAACTCGCATAGTTGACGGCGACTTTAGCGCCCTCTGCTGCTAGGGTTAAAGCAACGGCGCGGCCGATTCCCCGCGACGCACCGGTCACGACAGCAACTTGACCCCGCAATCTCTGAAAAGTCTCTGGTAATAGTTCCATAATTGTATCCTCGCAATCTACCAGAGAATTTTGCACTAAAATCGAGCCAGAACCCAAAAAATTATTTTGTCTTATGGCAGTTCAAAAACAGTTCAGCAGTTTTGAAGAGTTACTATCGGGCTCTGACTTGCCGGTGTTGGTAGATTTTTACGCTACTTGGTGCGGGCCTTGTCAGATGATGGCACCGATTTTGGAGCAAGTGAGTGGTCAGATGAAAGACAAGCTGATGGTTGTCAAAATTGACACCGATAAGTACGAACAGTTGGCGTCGCAGCATCACATTTATGCTTTGCCGACTTTGGTGTTGTTCAAAAATGGCGCTGAGGTCGATCGCATTGAGGGAGTGATGCAAGCGGCGCAGTTGATCGATCGAGTGCAACCTTTCTTGTAGCACGAGCTCATCATCTCACACGTAGGGTGCGTCAGCTAATAGACATCTCCCAAAAAGATATTCAAGAACAGGCAGGATGCCTGTTCCACAACAATTATGGGAGATGTCTAATATCTGATTCATTATGAATAAGATAATCCTAGTTGACGCACCCTACTGATGAAGACTCCCAGCCACGCTATTATCAATCTGGCAATTCTCGGCAAACCGCAACTGCCGCAAGCTAATCTCATTATTGCGATCGGCGGAATCTTACCCGACATCCCAATATTTTTATTTTACTTTTGGGCGAAATACATTGCTCGCTTGCCCGAAGCTACAATTTGGTCAAAAGCATATTATGAGCCTTTTGTACAAAATATTGTGGCTCTGTTTCATTCAATTCCCCTTGCGGTTATTGGTTGGCTAATTGCTTATTACTTTGGGTGGCAAAGCGTGCAAATTTTGTTTATCAGCATGATACTACACTCTCTGGGAGATTTGCCTGTCCACAATGACGACGCTCACCGCCACTTTTTTCCGTTCAGCAATTACCGTTTTATCAGTCCGTTTTCTTATTGGGATAGAAAGCACTACGGGTCAATTGTTTCTGTGGTTGAAATGTTGTTAGTGCTGCTGTCAACTTTCCGGGTTTTTGGTTTTGTTAATTCTTATGCTGGTAAAGTATTGTTGATTTTGGTGAATGCTTTTTACATAATTGGAGCGGTGTCTTTTTACGTCCGTTCTTTAGTTTCTCGTTCTTAATTATGCTACTGGAAGTTCGATCGCGATATTAGAGAAATTGTATTTGCGGCATTAAGGGCGATCGTACTGGGAATCTAGAACACAATGTAAAGTTTTATAACAAAAATCCACATTTCTGCCTCAACAGCTTGACAAAAACAATTTTCTTATGGTGAGATACTAAGAATCACAACAAGTTACTGTATCGCTTGTTCGCATCTTAATGAAATTTTCCAATAAATCGCCCTTCAACAGTCAAGAGCCGTTCCCTATTGGTGAAACGACCTTAATACCTGAATTCGACCTAAATACCGCAAACTTACTCAATCCTCAAGCCCTTAGCAGCCCTACCCCAGAGCCAGCACTCCCCGGACTTCCAGACAGTTTTAACAATAACCCCGAAGACACCGCAATCTCCTCCAAATCCATCAATTTTAGCCCCAAATTAAAGGATTTCAGTTTTACCCCCCCCGTAAAAAAATCTCTTGAACTCGATACTCTCACTGGCGAACCTGTAAACGAAAGACAAATCGACTACTTCGGTAAAGAGGGTATTTTTGCGGAAAGACGCGCATCTCAACTCGCTCCAAATGCGGCAAATCCCAAAAATCCTCCACTGATTGAAAGTGCCGAAGTCAAATTCAAAGACGCAAACAATCAACCTTTTGAGAACAATCTACCAGTTTTGTTTCTGACGGGAAGCAACGTTTTAGCAGACAACTTTGGCGACCCCAAAGGTAGCCAATTTAGCGATTTAGTGGTAAAATTTTATGTTGGTGACCAAGCTTACGAAGGCACAATACTAACCAACCTCAGTCGCGAATTAGCAGACAATAAATTTGAAGTAGCTGTCAGAGTTCCCGACACCGTACCCTTGGGCGATTCGCGAATTGTCCTCAGTCGCAAACAGAACGAAAAAGTCAGTTCAAATCCGGCAGAACCAGCAACAGAAATTCTCTACAACAGCAATTCCTACCGGATTGAAAACGATACAGAATATGTTTTTGGGGCCCAGTGGACAGCGGATAGAATCGCCGTACTCAACGGTTCCGACCCCGAATCTGTTGTGGCGATAACGAACAGCAGCGACTTGCTAATTGGTAACATTGCTGTAGGTACGGACGATCGACTAGATAGAGCCAGAGATTTGACTGTAACTAGCGACGGTTCTCGCGTGTACGTCCCGCTGGAAGCTTCCGGTAGAGTCGCTTTAGTCGATCCGATAACCCGACAGCAGGTAGATACTAAAGCGGATGTAGCTGGCTTAAACCCGATCGACTTGCCTAGCGGTGCAACGCCTCGTTCAATTGTACTTGATTCTCGCGACCAATACGCTTACATTGCTGACGGCAAAGCTGGCGGCAATTCCATCTACGTTCTCGATATCAACCCGTTCTCATCCAAGTATCACCAAGTTACCCAAACTATCACAGTTGGTGCAGCACCTAGCGGTTTGCGACAGATGGCAATTAGCAGCGACGGAAAGAAGCTATTTGTTACCGCACCGAACGGTTTGAACAGCCAGATTTACGTTGTGAATATTGACCCCAAAGACCGACCCAGCGACCCCAGTCAGAACCCTCAAAAGTGGAATCAATTAATCGGAAATATAACAGCCGATGAAGGCGTAGAAGGATTAGCTTCTACGGTCTATCCGCTGAAGATGACGTTTACAAACAGCGGGAAAGATAGCAAAGGATTTGGGGTACTGGATATTACTAATAATGACCCGGTAAGTTTTGCTGCTACTACTCGCTATACAAATTTAGGGTTGGGTTCCGACTTTGATTACTTCGATGTGAATGAGGGAGTTTCGGTAACGGTTTTACCGGATGCTAGCTATGCGTTTGTTGTGGGTCGCAATGCGGACGCGAAATTTTTCGGTCAGGAATTGCCCAGCGTGGATGGAGACCCCCGGGCCGGGAGCAATATCGGCATTATCAAAGACCCGCTAACAAATCCGCAATTAATGGCGGGAACTAGACCAATTCCAGATGGATTCGCTACCGACTTAGCACTTTCAAGTGATAGCAAGTACCTCTATGCTTCCTATCCCAATTTGAGCGGTGCTAATGGCAAGGTGTATGTCTTTGACACTGAAGAATTCGTGAAAACAGTGACAAACCCCGGTCAATTTCAAATTGATGCTAAAGGTCGGGGTGTCGGGCTGCCTTTGTTTGACAGCACTACGGCACGAAATGCTACGGTTGCTGACCTTTCCACAGTGCCCATTGATAATATTAACCCAGCGGTTAG
>NZ_JAUBTG010000059.1:0-36623 GCF_036702395.1 Microcoleus sp. D3_18_C2
TTCATTGTTAACCTCCTGACTACATATTATCATTCTTGCTTACTACTGCTTATAAACTTAATGAAGTTTTATAATACCATTTTAGATTTTAGATTTTAGATTTTAGATTTTGGGAATGACAGAGGAAGCTTGTGGTTTAGAGTTTGCGTAGGGTTGCATTATTTTTTTGAACTGGTATCAAAAGTCCTCAGAAACCTGTTATTTTCTGAGAAAATCGGTTTCGGAATGTATCAATTGAGCTCGGGCCCGGTTTCTGGTTTGATAACTTTTTGGATTTCCTCGATCGCCCTAGTCGCCACTGTTTCAGGCCTTTCACCCACACCAGCATAGACTCGGACATCTGCTTGAGTGTAGAAACGCTCTCGCTCTTTAAAAAGGCTTTGCAGCTTAGATTTGAGCTCGCCCTCCTGCAGTAGGGGTCGAGCGGTGTCCGAACGCAGTCGATCGTACAATTGATCTACAGGCACATCCAGCCAAACCACTACACCGTAGTGCAAGTAACCCCAATTCATCGATCGCGTCACAATGCCACCGCCCGTAGCCACGACCGAATTTTGATACGCAGACAACTCCCCAAGCACTTTACTTTCTAGTTCCCGAAAAGCCTCTTCCCCTTCTCGATCGAAAATCTCAGCAATTGACTGATTAGCAACTCGAACAATTAGTTCATCAGTATCAAAAAAACGGTATTTTAATTTTTTTGCCAAAATCCGCCCCACCGTTGTTTTTCCCGCACCCATCATCCCGACAAGATAGATATTTACTCCCCTCAACCCATCCACTGCCAAATCCTCCGATATTTTTCTATTTTTTCAGGTTAATCGATCTGCCACTGAGGCCATCATCGTCATCAAACTCATCACCCTCATCCAATCCCCAATCCTCATCTGCTTCTGCCATAGGATTTATTGGTGTTTCATCAGCGGGTTTAGGAATCTGCCCTTCCAGAGGAATCAGCACTCGATACTCCGCATCGTATACAGACTCTGTTTGCCCCACCCCAGACTGGTTTGGATCTCGATAGCCGTAAGAGTATACTGAGCCAGCCCAAGACTTGCTTTTCGGTTCCTGCTGAGCTTCGTAAGCCCTCGGATTTGTCGCTGGAACATCATTTACCTGCGGTCGATCGGGAAAATCGCGATCGTCCCCCCAATCATCATCGCCCCCTTGAGAACGCGATTTTGAGCCATCTGAGACCCAATCATCCTCATCGTCTGCCGCTGCATAACTCCCCGGTTGAGCATAATCCTTCGCCCCATCCGGGTTCGGAGTTTCTTGCTGGAAAGTCCGGGCACTGTAACCCGCCGACGTGCCGTACTCAGTTCGGTAGGAACCAGGAGCTTGAGTTTGGCTATTTTCCCTATTCAGATCCGGGTCAATTCCCTGTTTTCTAGGAGGGGGAGGCGGCGTGTAAGGTGTTCTGCTGTCCTCTGGGAAAGTATCGGGACCGCTGCGACTGGATCTGCCGCTGCGGTCTCCCGTTGGAGATAGGTAATTTGAAAAAGCGAGCAAACCCGAAATCAATAAAGATGTGACAGATCCCACCGCCATGCTCAGCAAAATCCAGATAGATAAAGGCAAAGCAGGCGATCGAACTCCCAAAAATACCAGCGATAATGCCGGCTCCACATTTTGCAGGGCAAAAATAGTTAGCCCTACCACAATTACTAGCAAAAAAACAGGACGCATATCAAATTTTAATTTGTAATTTGTAAATCACTAATAACTAATAACTAATGACTAATGACTAATGACTAATTATTACTCCTCTTCCTTCCAGCGTTTGAGAGGAACGCAATCAATCCCCAACTGGTCTAAAGCGCGAGCCACCACAAAGTCTACCAAATCTTCAATAGTTTGCGGATTGTGATACCAAGCAGGAATCGCTGGTACAATTCTAGCTCCAGCTTCCGCCAAGGTAGTCAAATTCCGCAGGTGAATCAAGCTAAAAGGCGTTTCGCGAGGCACGAGTACCAATTTTCGCCCTTCCTTGAGCTGAACGTCGGCCGCTCTTTCGAGCAAATCCGAGCTCAAGCCAGCCGCCAACTTGCCCAGCGTACTCATGCTACAGGGAATAATCATCATCCCTTGGGTGCGAAAGGAGCCACTAGCAATATTAGCACCGACATCTTGCCAGGGATGGCACCGAAGTTTACCCATTGTGGCTACTCCTGCTTGTTCCCGCCAGAATTCCTCTTGAAGCGTGGGTTCTGCGGGCATTCGAGTGTTCTGTTCGCTTTGCCAAACCATGTAAGTAGACTTGGAAGCGACCAGTTCGATCGCGCGATCGGCTTCCAACAAATATTTCAAAGTTCGCACCGCGTAAATCAGTCCCGATGCACCGGTAACTCCTACAATTAGAGGTTGGGCGGGGACTGAAACAGAATTAGTCATGGGCAATTATCCAGCAATAAGCTCACTAATTATAGCGCGATAGGTGCTAATAACAGCCACAACACTCATCAATCAATTCAATGATTGCGTGGCGATCGCTCTTAATAACAATAAAAGGCGAAACCTATAGCCACCTGCAACACCCCCGGATACTACAATAAAGTATGCGACTGCGATCGCCAGGATTATCATTACCCTATTCTTCGTTAACAAAAACAAAGGCTAACTGCGATCGCCAGAGTTCCAGATCCCAGCTCCATCTTACATCCTGATAGCCACGACCAACTCTGTGTCACAATAGAACTACTAACTTTACTTTATTAACATCAGGGGAGGCAGACAATGTTCTTAAGATACGAAGATATCGAAATAGTGCAATTAGACATTACCTCCCGATGTAATGCCGGTTGTCCTCAGTGTCCGCGCACGGGGAACCCTATTTTGCCAATGACAGAATTGACAATAGCAGATATTAAGAGAATCTTCCCTAAAGAATTCTGCTCTCAGTTGTCTTGGATTTACCTGTGCGGCAACTTTGGGGATGCGATGGTGAGTAATACCACTCTCCCGGCGCTAAAGTATTTTCACAAAATGGGAGTCAATTACCTTTGGATGTACACCAATGGTAGCGGACGCAGCCCTGATTGGTGGCGACAATTGGCCAAAATTTTGAATCAACCAGAAGATCGCGTTATTTTTGCCATCGATGGATTAGCGGATACCAACCACCTCTACCGTCGCAATACAAACTGGAACCGGATTATGGAATCCGTCGAGGCCTTTATTGGCGCCGGTGGCCAAGCAGAGTGGCAATATTTAGTCTTTGAACACAATCAACACCAAGTCGAAGAAGCTCGCGCTTTGGCCCGTAGACTGGGGTTTATTAAATTTCAAGCTAAAGCAACGTCTCGCTTTGCGCTGTCAGAGGTTGATGAAGTCGGAGAAAAGGAGGAGGCGATCGCAGAGGTGGACTCCCAGACGCAGGAAAAGCGCGATCGTTCTACCCCCATCACCCTAGAAAAAGCAGCTCTCAATTTTCACCGACAAGCTGAAGATTATTTAGCGGAAAAAAATTTAGAACAAGCATTTTTAGCTTGTCAAAAAGCACTTGAAATTCAGTCAAACTTTGCCGTCGCTCACAAAACATTAGGCAATCTGCTACAGCTCACAGACTGTCTGGAGGAAGCGATGAACTCCTATAAAACTGCCCTAGAAATTCAGCCAGAATTTGCCGAAGTTTATGCAAATATGGGCAGCGTTTATGCTTCTCAAAAACAATGGGAATCCGCAATTTATCACTATCAAAAAGCGCTTGAAATTAGACCAAATTTTTCAGGAGTGTATCGAAATTTAGCCAAAATCTGGACACAATTAGGTAAAATAGAAGAAGCAAATGAAGCTTTTCAGCAAGCCGTTAAACTCCAACTCGCTCAAGAAATTGCTCCGGCTAAAGCTGCTAAAGCGAACAAAGAAAGCTCCGTAGAACTCAAGCCGGCTTCCTTACCCCAGTATCAAAATCCAGAAATCCCCAACTTTCGCAAAGCCGTCCAAGAATATGGAGGATTAGAAAATTATTTTCAGGGCATTGAAATTAACTGCCAGTCGCAAAAGAAAGCTGAAATTTACGTTAGTTTTGACGCTGAACTGTGGCCCTGCTGCTATACAGCTCAGACCAAATACGCTCATTACAGCGACACTTATAGGACCCAGGCGATCGCTCTGTTTGAAAAATATGGGCAAGGATTTAACAACCTCCGCAGCAAATCTATCAAAGAAGTGCTAGAAAATGTTTGGTATCAAAAAGACTTAGCCAAAAGCTGGTCTTGTTCGGAGAGACTAGAAATATGCGCCTTGGTGTGCGGGAAAGCCTTCCACCCCACCTCCTCACAGATGCTCTAGATCCTTCACTGACTCGAGTCCAGAAACCTGATTTTTTGGGAAAGTATCGAATTTTAGCACCGCAATATTTGCAAAAAAGCCTGATTTTTCTTGAAGCGGACTTCAGAAACCGGGTTTCATCAAGAAACCCGGTTTCTGAACAGCAGACGTTTGTTAGAAACAGGCGAGAGTTGGAAACTGGCGACGCACCCTACCTTTACTGTTAGCTATCAACTATCAACTATCAACTATCAACTAACTACTCATCATCATCAAAAGCTTGACTGCCGCCGCCAACTGCAACTAAATCAATTTGCTGGCGGTAGTAATCAACACTCTTGACTTGAACTTCTACCCGATCGCCCAAACGGTACTGATTGCGGTTTTTGCGGCCCACCAGAGTTTGCTGGCGCGATCGATATTCGTACCAGTCATCCTTCAGCGAAGAAACGTGCACCAATCCCTCAACACGCAAAATGTCGCTCTCCGGCGGCCGCACCTCAATTTCCACAAAGAAACCGTAAGACTGCACGCCTGTAATCAAACCTTGGAAAGTTTGGCCGGTGCGTTCTTTCATCAATCCGGTTTTCTTCAATCCCTGCAAATCGCTTTCGGCATCCTCAGCAACTCTTTCGCGTTCGGTTAGGTGTACAACTACCGATGCAAACTCCGTCTCAAATTCGTGGTGCAAATCTGGGGGGAGAACATTCCAAGTAATTTGACCGTGACAGGAGGAATGGTGCAAGTCAACTTTTTCCTTAGCCCGTGTTGTGCGGCTGCTGCGGCCTTGCTCGAACACCGCTTGCAACACCCGCAGTACCAGCAAATCGGCGTAGCGGGAAAGCGGCGAAGTGCAGCGCGTGTAACCCTCTGACAGCCCCAAACCGAAGTGCGGCTTGGGAGTTGTGCTGTAAACAGCGGGCTTCATGGTGTCTTCTAGCAGGTAGGTGAGAACTCTTTCGGACTTCAGGCCGGCAAACTGCTGGGTAAATCGCTGAAAGTCCAAGGGCAAAACTTCTTCTTCGGTTTCGAGATACAGTTCGCCTCCGAGGTTGTTGGAGAGTTTGATGAACTCTTGAATGTCTGCCGGGTCTGGCATCGGTTGGACGCGGTAAATTGCTGGGACTCCCAAGGCTTGCAGGTGGGTGGCGACAGCTTGGTTGGCGAGTACCACCAACTCGGAGACAGCCGACTGGGCGGGGGGAGCTGTTGCAAAAGCTCCTAATTCGCCTTCGTCGTCGAAGTGAGAGTTAGCATCGGGCAAATTTAGTTCAAAAGCTCCTCGCTTGAGCCTTGTCTGTCTGGCTGCCTGTGAGGCGGCCCCGATTTGATCTAGGAAAGGACGGAGGGTGGAGGATAAAGGGTGCTCTTCGGCATCGTCTGGTTCGAGAATTGCTTGAGCTTGCTCGTAGGTGAGGTGGTAGTCAATTTGAATGACGCTGGCTTGAATCTCGTATTCTAGGAGTTCTCCTGATTCGTCTAGGGTGAGCAGTATGCTGAAGGCCAGCCGTTCGCTGTCTGGCAGGAGGGAGCAGCGCTCGTTGAGGGTTTCTGGCAGTACGGCGATGATTTTTTCTCCCAGATGGGCGGCGGTTCCTCGCTTGCGGGCTTCACGGTCGATCGGGGTTTCTGGCTGCACGTACTCGGCGGCGTCGCTGATGTGGATTCCTATTTGCCAGCGGCCGGGCTTCAGGGTTTCGATCGACAATGCGCGTTCCACTGGCGGATCGGACAGGAATGACGTTGGATCAAACTCCTTTTCGCCTCCTTCTTCGGAGAGATTTTCCTCCTCAACTCGGGGGGCATGGTTTTCGCTGTTGGTTGTTCCCGGTTCGTTTTTGCTGAAGCTAACAGTCAGAATGTTACGCAAATCTAGGCGTTTTTTGATGTCGGTTTTTTTGACTTTGCTGGGCAAATTTTCGGCTGCTTTGAGGACGGCGGCGGGGAACGATCGCGGCAAGTCGTGTTTGCAGCATACGATGTCGAGGTCGTCCGCGGCTTCGGCGTCGGAACCGAGTACCTGTACTACTTTGCCGACTGGGCGATGGGTGCCGAGGGGGTAGCGTTTGACTTCGACGTGTACTAGGTGGTCGATCGCCTCTTGGAGATTTGTGCCATTTGCGAGCAAGTCTAGTTCAAACAACAGGCGATCGTCCAGGGGGATTGCTCTGTAGCTGACGCGGCCTGTGGGGGTGGCGGTTTGCTTGACTCGCGCCAGTACCGAGGGGTTGGCGCGTTCGAGGATGAGCATGACTTCGCCTTCGGGCGATCGGCGGCGGCTACCTTCTTTGATGATTTTGACTAAGACTCGATCGCCGTTCCAAGCTGTCGAGAGGTGACTTTCCCGCACGTAAACGTCTTCTGAGCCTTCGGCGTCTTGAATTGCAAAGCAAAATCCTTTGCTCGAACAGCGCAGTTTTGCTTCTACTACGTCGTCTTCAGCTACTCGGCGATAGCGGCCTTTGTCTTTGACTAATATGCCAATTTTCTCTAGAGCTTCTAATGCGATTTGAAGTTTGAGTTGACTGGTGGCGTCGTTGCAGTCGAGTTTTTTCTCCAATGCTTTAGGAGCCACTAATTTGTCTTCTGTAAAATTTGCCAGCAGTGCAGCGATAGAAAATTCCATGTAGCGATCGATCCTCTTGTTTCCAGCAATTAGTCTAAATTTTGGCGAAATCAGCCGCACCCCCTCGGGCCCTCGCAGTGCCTGCTTCCCAACAAATACGCGGGTTGATAGGTGGAGACGCAAGCACAGCCACCTTGTTTCATCGCGAGGTTTTTTTGAGATTCTCTCCCGACACCGGCTTCGTGCTAATTGTCTGCTGTCTGTCTTGAACTGACTGCTGACGGTGCAGACAACTGTCCCGCACGCTATTCCCCAATACAATTTTTTAGCGTTGGTTTGTTTGCTTTTAGGTCAGCAGCGCCGAGCACTTGGCGAATTAGAAAGCCTCTGTCGGTTCTTAAAAGATGGCTCGATACTGAAAGCAACGGCTTGAGTCGAGGATGAGCCGATGGAGGGATGGAGAGGGAGAAAATGTGCATTTCTGCCTTCTGCCTTGTTTCCTTCTGCGTTGTTCCTTCTTCCTTTTGAAGTGCCTCTTGCCTCTTGCTTTAGCAAAGAACTTACCGGATCAAGGCAAAATTGCTAGTAGCTCGCCGCTGCGATGCCCCTGTTTTTTGCACGCGATCGGCCCTTGCGGACAGAGGTGCAACGAGCGGGTCGGGAGCAATCTGTGCTGTAGAAAGTGCAGGTACGCAAACCGGAGACTTTTACTACTTTTGCTTAGTTGCTGTGCCATCTCTTATAGGTAGAAATGACGCCCGGTGCTTGTTAGCTTAAACTGCCGGATGTGGGATGGGGTTTAGTGGCGTGAAAGGTTGCGCGGATGATTCACCTTTGATTTATTGTACGTTGAATACGTGCTTTCAGAAAATTGTTTTCTCTGAGCTGTTGTTGAGCCAAGCGTGACCTGGGGTAATTTTTAAAATTTTCGCGATCTCTGGGACGATCGAGCTTGGCTTTAGTCGCTTTCTGTTAAGCTGTTGGGCATTTCAATTGTCTTTTTGGGCGGGCGTGACCGAAAGCATCCAGGATACAAGCCCCCGGATTGATCCGTCCAGAAATAAAAAACCTGTATCCGATAAAGGAGCCCCCGAATTTATCCGTGGGGTCAATGCTTAAATCTAAAATCTAAAATCTAAAATCTAAAATCGATTGACGCCCAACCCCTACTCCCCGCAAGAATTTCATCAAACTTGTCTGTAAGAATGAGAAGCACCTGGGCTTACACGATCGCCCTCACGTTTTCAAGAAATGTTGAAGAATCAAGCAACTAATGCGTGGTTGTGTACTAAACTTAACTACCAGCCGGGAAGTCCCTCGGTATATTTAGAGGGGATTAATCAGAGCGCTGGGCCCCGTACCCCGTTGGGAATTACGCCCGCGCGATCAAAGGCTCGTCGGGTGTAGGTACCCAAAGCGACAATTATTCTTTTATAGCCCAAGATGATCTGGAAATACTCTGATACTATATTAGCAAGTGGGGGTGGAACTACCTCACTATAAAAAGCCTTTGAAAAAAAGGAAAAAGAAGCCTGCGGTGTAACTGTACTCAGTTGACCGTCAGGTTTGTTCACGTCATAAGCCCCTTCTGGTTTCGGGGTCAAAAAATTATGTTTGCTGAATTTCGCGCCCTTTATCCCGCTGGACAGTTAATTTGTGAGTTGCTGACTGTTCATCACGGTAAGTTTGTTGTTCGCTGTCTGGTTCAGGTTGACGGCAAAACTCTGGCTACGGCTATGTCGGCTGCTGAGTCTGTTGAGGATGCTGAAGACCGTGCCCGGTTGCGAGCGATCGCTGTTCTTGGATCTGCTGCGCCCGATCGTGCGATCGCGAGTGTTGAGCCGCCTCCGGTTGCTCCGGTTGCTCCGGTTGCTTCGGTTGCTGCTGTTCCCCCTCCCCCTCCTCCTGCTGTTCCCCCGGTTGCTGCTGTTCCCCCTCCCCCTCCTCCTGCTGTTCCGGTTCCTGTTGGGCCGACAAGTGTTCCTCTTCCGGTTCTAGAAATGCCTGTTGCTGACAAATTGCCGGAAACAGATCAAAGCAATTTTGTCAAGACTGAAGCGAAATTAAATGAAGAGCCGATCGCACCTGTACCTGCACCGCTGCCGCCAACGGTCGATCGCGCGGAGGCTACTGGATTTGTACCAAAGCAGTTAGACTCAGACGCTTGGCTTTCTTCTAGCTACGGCGAACCGATCGCGGAACTGGAGGTGCCGACTTCTAGCCAAAGTGAACTGCTACAGGGTGCGGCCGAAGTCAGGGAATTGCAACCGATCGCAGTGGGAATTCCCAGCGATGCGATCGAGGATAATTCTGATACGATCGCCCAAATAGACGCCATCCTCAAACGCCTGCGATGGAAAAAACCACAGGAAACCCAGTGTCTGGAACACAATTACGGCAAGTCGTCGCAGAGAGAGCTTTCTAGCGAAGAGTTAGTAGATTTCCTAGAATATCTAGAAATCTATAGCAGAACCACTGAGGAAATCCAGCGGCTGGGCTGGACTGCCAACCAAGGAAAAGATTATCTCAAACAAGGTTATGGCAAAGAAGCGCGCCATTTCTTAAATCAAGTAGAATTGCTCGACTTCCTGCAATATCTCGAATCTTTGCCCTAGGAATTCGGCAACTAAACAAGGCGCTGGAGGCTATTAGATTAAAGAAACCGGGTTTTTTACAGAGATTAAGGTTGAGAACCAAAGATTAGGGTAAAAAACCCGGTTTCTCGCCCCCCGTTGCTCCCGGATTAAAGAAACCGGGTTTTTTACAGAGATTAAGGTTGAGAACCAAAGATTAGGGTAAAAAACCCGGTTTCTCGCCCCCCCTTTATCCATTAAAGAGCTACTTTTGAACGTTAAAAATTAAAAATCAAAAATGAAGAATATTTCCTCATTTTTGATTTTTAACTTTTCATTTAGACGACAGCGGCGATCGGGCGGCTGGCGGAAGGACGGCGATCGATCACTTGATCGACTAATCCGTAGTCCTTTGCTTCTTCAGCCGACATGAAGAAATCCCGTTCGGTATCTTCTTCAATGCGGGAAAGCGGCTGACCGGTATGGTTGGCAAGATGTTCGTTCAGGCGGCGTTTGTGGTACAAAATCTCTTTAGCCTGAATTTCAATATCGGTTGCTTGTCCTTGAGCTCCGCCTAGAGGTTGGTGGATCATAATCCGGGAGTGAGGCAAACTCATCCGCTTGCCTTTAGCGCCGGCACTCAACAGAAAAGCGCCCATGCTGGCAGCCAAACCGAGACAAATAGTGCAAATGTCGGGGCGGATGTGGTTCATCGTGTCAAAAATGCCCATACCTGCTGTTACCGAACCCCCTGGGGAGTTGATATAGAGGTAAATATCTTTCTCCGGGTCTTCGGCGTCTAAAAATAGCAATTGGGCAACGATCAGGTTAGCCAAGTCTGAGTCAACCTGTTGGCCCAAGAAGACGATGCGATCGCGCAGGAGTCGCGAGTAAATGTCAAAGGCGCGTTCGCCGCGACCGGATTGTTCTATAACTGTTGGGATCATTGACGCCTGCCTGCCTATTACGTATCTTTTTTTAATTTTAGCGACTAGGGCTCAGTTATAGTTAGCGATCGGTGGCGTGCGATCGAGAAATCGGCAAAATCCTTAAGCTGGGCGGGGTTGGGGCGGTAATTTGTGGAAGTTGTGGCGGGGGTGCGATCGGATTTCCGATCCTGCAGGCGATCGATTTTGAGGAAACGGACATCAATCAACGTTGTTTTGTGGCGATCGTATCATTGAGAGAAGTGAAATCGCTCGATCGCGGCTGACAGTAGGAAAATGGTCTAAAAATTCATCGACCGAATCACCAGCTTCGAGACAATCAAGCACAGTCTCGATCGGGACGCGAGCACCAATAAAGACAGGAGTTCCACCTAAAATATCGGGGTCGCTATGAAAGATAGTAGCTGCGTATTGCAAAGAAAAGGCTGTGACATCAAGACAATCTTCTTCACTCCAGGTATCACTTTGCTCGAACGATCTGTTAGTTTCCATCGCTAAATCCCCACTGGATTTTTATAGATTATATCTTTGCTAGGATTACTGGTAGCGGGATTTCTTTGATTTAATCACCTCAATTACATTGTCGTGTCTTTTCCCTTCAATAATATCCTTGAGATGAATCTGTCCGTTGACGTACTGAACGTGGATGCGCCAGCCTGAGACTTTATCAATATCAGCACGATAAACTGCCTGCTTCACACCCTTAACTTTATGCAGTCTCGTTTTGGGAAATTGTCTCGTCCTGTGACATTCCTGGTCTTCAAGTTCTGCTAAAGCTTCCAGAAAACTAATCTTTAGCTAGTCATCTGGCAAAATTTTCATAGCTTCGTAAATAATGCCATATTCATCACAGAGAATAAGGTTTTGCGCCATAACTTAAGCTGATTATATCTAGGCAGTTTCTCGATCGCGCTGAAGTAGGTCTTGATACAAAGACTCTGCTACACCCTTATACGCTCGATCGAGTTCGTCGTGTTGAATTGCTCGAAAAAGAGTAAAAATAGCTTGCCCAAAAATTGGGTCTTCGTCAACCGCCAAAACCACTCTTAGTTTTTGAGAAATTCGTAGCGTATAAAGCGAAGACTCGTAACCATTCAGGTCTGACGATAGCGGGAGACGACGCAGCTTGCGATACACATTTGATTTTTGAGTAGGAAAAAGGCTGGCACAATAATTAATTTTTTGAATTACTGCGGCTTTCTCATCTTCATTTAGCAGCGCAATATCTTTCTCAAATTCCCTTGTTGACTCAATTAGAATATCCACGTCAAAAACCGTAAAAAATATATAAACATTATACTACAAACAGCTTTTAATTGTCAAGCCCCTTGCTCACCACTTACCAGCAAACGCGCTTGTTTAACAACCCACCATTCAAATTTTAATCGCCCAACCACGGCGGTACATCCCATACAAAATTAACCACCAAAATAATACCGCAGTCACGGCAAATGCCAGAGAACCATTCAGCGGCCCCGCCCACGGCACAAACCAGTTTTCATAAATCCAACTGTAAGTTGTTGGAGCATTTTCACCAGTACCGATATGAGTTTTTAACAGAAGTCTGGCGACAATACCGGAAGCCACAAACAGGAAAATTGCATTCAATCCCATGATTTCAAACAGCCTCCCCCATTTCCAGCCTCGCACTTCAATTGTTTCGTAGCAAGCTGCTAGCAATAGCAAGGCCCAACCAGCCGTAAAAACTACATAGGAACTCGTCCAAAGTTGTTTGTTGATCGGAAATAAAAATCCCCACAAGTGGCCGATTACCACGCCAGAGAGGCCGCAGATTGCTAAGTTGATACTGGTGCGGGGTTTGATTGGCTGCACACGCAGCCATTCTCCGGTAAAGTAGCCGATTAGGACTGTAACGCTTGCTGGTAAGGTACTCAACAATCCTTCTGGGTCGAAGGGGCCGCCTTTGTACAGGTGTTGGCTACCGAGAATTAGCCGATCGACATATCCTCCTAAATTTCCTTCTGGGGTGAGTTCGCCGGCAGTGTACCCCCCTACAGCAAATACGGTTAGTGCGCCCCAATAGCCCAAAAGCACGGCCACAGCGAGCAGTTTTTGATGGCGGGGATAGAGGTTGAGAATGGCGATCGCACTGATGAAATAAGCTAAGCCGATGCGCTGCAATACTCCCATGATGCGGATTTTATCGAAGTTTTCCACTGGGGCGTTGTTGAGAAGTACGTCAAGGGCGATCGAAGATGTATTTAGCAGCAATCCTAATATAAATAGAATCGCGGCGCGACGCGCAATTCGCCAGTAAATATTTGAAGAAGGAAGAAGGAAGGAGGAAAAAGGAAGAGGGTTTTTGGCGGATTCGGATTTTTCCTGTGTTTGTGTAATTATTGAGGTTTCTATTCCAATTTTTGGATGATTTTGAAGATATTTAGACAGCGAGAAAGACATCGCGCAGCCAACGATGAACAAGAAAAACGGAAATACTAAGTCTGTCGGGGTGCAGCCGTGCCATTCTGCGTGTTCTAGCGGTGGATACACCTGTTCCCAACTACCGGGGTTGTTGACTAGAATCATCGAGGCGATCGCAATTCCGCGAAAAACATCAAGGGATTTGAAGCGCATGGGGAAGAAGGAAGAAGGAAGAGGGAAGTAAGAAAAACTACTAATTACAATTCTCAAGTACCCATTACCCATTAACTAAATTTCAATACCTTCCAGAGTCATAATGACTGCATTCTTCATCAACATATCGCAGCGTTCTGCATAAAAAGATGCTGCCTTATCATACTTGTTGATTTGTAAAACGCGCAGAAACATTTGCCTTGCTTGCGCGAATTGCTGCTGGTAGTGAAAAAAAATTCCCTGTTCAAAATAAGTTTGAGTTTGTGCTTTTAGTTCGATCATTGTCGCCGAGTCGCCATCGTAAATTTCAAATACCGCAACAGGTGTTTGTTTTCCTTTTACTTGAACGCGATCGAGAAACCGGCACTTGTAATGTTGAGGATCGTCTATCCGGCAAAGGGTTTGGACGCTAGCTACAATAGCAACTCCATAAAGCTTTGTCAATCCTTCCACGCGGGAAGCTAAATTAACAGCATCAGAAATCACCGTACTTTCCATTCGTTCCGCTTCGCCAATCGTACCTAACATTAAAGTCCCCGTATGCAAACCAATCCCTATCGAAATAGGTTGATAGCCACTGTTTTGCCTGTGTCTGTTATAAATTTTTACTTGATGCTGCATCTCAATTGCTGCTTGCACAGCATCTTCAGCCCTGTTAGGAAACAAAGCCATAATCCCGTCACCAATATATTTATCTATAAAACCGTTGTACTCGCGGATAACTGGGCCAACTCGGCTTAAGTAAGAGTTAAGAAATTCAAAGTTTTCTCGCGGAGACATACTTTCTGACAGACTTGTAAATGAGCGAATGTCGGCAAACATAATCGTCATTTCTGCTTGTACAGAGTCTCCTAGTCTGGCATCAACGATGCTTTCTCTTTTGAGAAACTTCAAAAATTCACGGGGTACAAAACGGGCTGATGCGGCTGCAATTTTTTCTAGTTCGCTTTTGCTGGACTCGATTTGATTGAGCGACCTAAATGCTCTCAGTGCGGTGACTACTGTGGTAAATAACTTTTTGTTAGTAAGTTCTGTTTTGGTTTTGTAATCATTGATATCGTAGCTGACAATTACTACATCTTCTGGCACTTGTCCGGGCTGCCCAGTGCGTAAAATAATTCGCACTACTTGATTATTTAAAATATCACGGATGTATTTAACTACTTCCAAGCCTGCTTCTTCTGTTTCCATAACTACATCGAGTAAAATCAATGCTATGTCGTAGTTGTTTTGGATGATTTCTTTAGCTTCTTTTCCTGAGTAAGCGCTGATAAATGTTATACTTTTACCTTCAAATATAAAATCATTTAACGCTAGTTTAGTAATATTATGAATTTCTATTTCATCATCTACAATTAATATTTTCCAACTTTCTTCTAGCGGTTTTTGTTCCGCCTCGTCTTCCTCGGCAAATATTAATTCATCGTCGCCCGCCGCGATTAATTCGTCATCGCCTGCAGCCAACAGGTTTTTACTAGCTTCTGACATATATCGTTCTCCTATATAAAACTTATATCCATGTTGGCCGTATAATAACTAACTGCTCATTTTAGCGGGAAATTCAATCATAAATCTTGTGCCTTTATTTACTTGACTTCTACAGCTAATTGTGCCTTTTAGTTTTTGAGTAACAAGGTTATAAATAATGTGCAGTCCCAATCCCGTGCCTCCCTGACCTCTTTTGGTGGTAAAAAATGGTTCAAAAATTTTACTGAGATTTTCTGGGTCAATTCCTTTGCCGTTATCGGCATATTCAAATATTAGCCGATCGCCCTCTAGTTTGAAATCAAAAGCCAGAATTCCTGCGTCTTCTCCATCGTAGGCGTGAATTAGCGAATTCAACACCAGATTTGTCACAATTTGACACACTACGCCGGGATAACTGTCCACTACAATATTTTCATCACACTTAATCTCTATTTTGTGCTTAGTTCTTTTGAGTTTGGCACTTAAGGATGTCAAAATTTCCTCTAGATAGTTTTTAACATTAAACGTGCGTTTTAACTCGCTCGACTGATCCACAGCTACTTCTTTAAAACTGTGAATCAAGTCTGCTGCCCGCGTGAGGTTAGATAAGATCATATTACTGCTTTGCACGGCGGTATCCAGAAACTTTTCTAACTCGGAACGTTTTATTTGGCCGTTACTGTAAACCTCAAAAAACTTTGTGGCTTTTTCAGCAAGCAGGGAGGCGGCGGTGATGCCGATGCCGATGGGAGTATTGATTTCGTGGGCAACACCTGCCACCAACCCTCCGAGGGCCGCCATTTTTTCCGATTCTACCAGTTTATTTTGAGCCGATTTTAAGTCTTCTAAAGTTTGGGAGAGTTCGGAGGTACGCTGCTGTACTAAATTTTCGAGATTCTGATTGAATTGGTGCAAGTTGGCGTAAAGTTGGGCATTTTCGATGGAGATAGAAATTTGAGAAGACAGCAGTTTTAATATTTCTAACCTGTCTTGTGTAAAAGCGCCTGTAGTCAGATTGTTTTCTAAATATAGAATGCCCGTGAGTTGGCCTTGATTAATTAACGGAGTGCAAAGAATTGATTTAGGTTGAACGGCCATTATATAGGGTGTGCGAGTAAATTGTCCTTCGCTGCTGGCATCGTTTAAAACTATACTTTCCTGGGTGCGGGCAACGTAATTGACAACTGCAACTGCCAGCAAAGTTACTTCTCGATCGTCGGCTACAAAATCTATCGGAATTGATTGCATGACAGCAACGCGATCGACATCTACAGATCCTGATGCTTCAATCACCCATTGACCCTCTTTTTCTAGTATTAAAAAGCCTCTTTGCCCCCCGGCATTTTCAATAACAATTTTCATCATTTTTGCCAGCAGTTTGTCTAGAACTATTTCCCCGGCTAAGGTTTGCGATGCTTTCACTGCGGTAGTCAAGTCTAGCACGCCTGCAGCGTCGTTCGTAGTGGAAGCGCTGCTGGTAGATTTGTGAGTTTCAATATTAGTTGAAATCGAGCTTGAAGTTAGCAAGTGCGAGTATTTGGATTCTAAATGCGCTGCTTTGGCTGTTGCTCCCCAGCGTTGATAGCAATAACGCGCTTCTGTTAAGTAAGTTTTAGAATTTTTTTCTCTTCCTATGGATAGATAAAATGCTCCTGCCAATTCTGCTGCTAGTGCTTGTACTTGTATGTATCCGTTTTCTTGGGCTCCTTCAATTGCGCGATCGTAATATTCCATTGCTCTCACAATATTGCCCAAAACACGCGCTTTTTCTGCCGTAAGTAAGTCGCATTTGTGCTGAAGATTCATGGGTGCATAAAGCGCTTTCTGTTGCAGTTTTTTTCGGTTACTGACAGCGTAAAAAATATGCTCTTCTTGTTCCCCCTCTGTTGCAGATGGATAGGCGGCTAGGCGGGCTAGAGAATCGTAAAACTGATATTCAGAAACATTAATAAAGCCTGCTACTCCGTCTAAATATACTTCGGCTAGCGCTGAATTTTCTAGGGCTGTAGCGGTATCTCCAAATAAATAGGAGATTATTAATTTCTGCAAATAAAAGTGCTGTAATCCCACGCGATCGTTAGCTTTTAACAGTAGCGACAACAACTTTTCTTCGCTGTATGCTTCACCTAATACCAGGTGTGTACTTTCCGATTTTCCCATCAATTGCAAAATAGTTTGCAGATATATTTGATTCCAAGTTAATACAGTTTCTTGCTTGAGTTGAAACAGCAAATGGTTGTAACTTACTATTCTTCGTTCCAGTTGTGGCAATTCTTGACCGAGGAAATACAAAGACTGACAAATATTTACGGCTGAATATCCGACACATTCTAAATCCCCATTTTCTAGCGCACTTTGATAGGCGTCCTCTAATAGCGGCAAAGAGTCTTTAACGTGATGCTTGCCGTTCATCAAAATGAAGGCTACTAAATTAAGCGTTTTGCTTTTGAATTCTAACACATTTAATCTATCGCTCAAATTTAAAGCTAATTGACCAAAGCGATCGCCTGATTCAAT
The DNA here is from genome assembly GCF_036702395.1 of Microcoleus sp. D3_18_C2. Taxonomy (NCBI): domain Bacteria; kingdom Bacillati; phylum Cyanobacteriota; class Cyanophyceae; order Oscillatoriales; family Microcoleaceae; genus Microcoleus; species Microcoleus sp. D3_18_C2. The sequence goes on from NZ_JAUBTG010000059.1 coordinate 16,938, forward strand.
ATCTCTAACTATTCCTTTTAAAATTGCTCCGTAATTAGCATAACCGAAAGCAGAAAAAGTAGAGTTTCCGTAATTAATAGATAAATTTACTTGCTCGCACACAATGAGCGGCAGCAGGACAGGTTCAACTATAAATGTAGCTGAAAACATACTGGAAAGCACACGCATAGTGGCTAATTTGTGCGGATTTGTCATAATCGGTAAGTCTATTAAATCTTCTATTTTTTTGTCTGTTAAATAAGCTGCTGTTTTAGCGAGTGCTTGCTGAATGTGGAGGGGAATCGGCGAGTCGGGAAAGTTAATTCCTAACATTTTTAGTGCTTCCCGACCAATTTTTACCGATTCTTGGAGTTTGGTTTGCATCGCACAAGCTATGATTCTGATTTCAAACACTTTGATTTTGTCTAGTTCATTTGTTGCGTGTTGCAGGACAATTATCGCCCATTTCTCCATGGGTTCAAAGTCGGTATTCAGGTAAGCAGCTTCTGCTGCTGACTCGTAGAGTGCCAGAGTCAAGTCGTAGTCAGTTTGCCAACTTTGGGGAGGAAGCAGTTCAATACCTGCGGTTAGATATTTGAGGGCAAGTTGGTAAGCGGCACTTGCTTTTGCTTTGCGGCCTGCAATTAAATTTAATTGGCATAATTGAAATTGTTCTAATTTGCTGCTGATGATTTCTTTGGCAGAGTTTAGTTGGTTTACGGTATCAAAGATATGCTCTTCTAATTGCTCTGGGGGTGCAGTTTGAAGTAAAAAGTTGCCTATCTTGAGATGAATTTCTTGTTTTTGATAATCGGATATTAAAGCATAAGCTGCTTGCTGCACTCGCTCATGCAAAAATTTGTAAGTGGCGCTCGAAACATCAGCCACTGGTAGGGAAAATTTATCGGTAAAGTCTCTAGATATTGTGTCTGTTACTTCTGTGCTTGCTGCTAGTGCGATCGGAATTTTGTAGGCGTTATTCACGAGCAAAATTAGACCGGACTGAAGTGCCTCACCAAGGTCTGTTGCTGCGGACGCCACAGGCTTTTCGGCGATTGTCGAGAGAGTTTTTAAATCAAATTTGTTCCCGATACAAGCGGCTAATTTAAGCAGTTCCTGGGTATTGTCTGAAAGTTTCTGAATGTTATCTATCATTAATTCTACAACATTGTCAGTTATTCCCATTTCTTGTATTTGTTCGATATCCCACTGCCACTCGCCTGTGACATGGCATTTTTTCACAATTTGCTCGGAGGTTGGTTGCGCTAAGGCCGACAGGCTAGGTTCAGCTAGCTCGCTCAAATTATGGGAGGGTAAAATTTGAAATTGAATCAAGCTTTTTGAGTAAAGAAATTTGATTAATTGAGTTAAAAAGAAGGGATTGCCAGCGGTTTTTCGCCAAAGCAATTCTGCTAAACTTAGGGATTTTTCGGGGGCGCAGTTCAAAGTATCGGCAAGGAATTGGTTGACGCTGCTTATATCTAAAGGCGAAAGGGCGATCGCACTCACAGTGCCGCCTGCTTTTTTAATTGCTTCGGCGGTAATGATTAGGGGATGATTTGCATCTACTTCCTGCTCTCTATAAGCTCCAATTATTAATAAATATTGAGTCCCCATGTCAGTTGCTAGCAGTTCTATTAACTTGAGAGATGCTGAATCGATCCACTGCAAATCGTCCAGGAAAATTACTAGGGGGTGTTCTTTTTGAGCAAAGACGCGGATGAAGTTTTGAAATACTAAATTAAAGCGATTTTGAGATTCATTGGCTCCTAAATCTGGGACGGGGGGCTGCGGCCCGACAATCAGTTCTACTTCGGGAATAGCTTCAATAATTACTTGGCAGTTGCCGCCGATTGCTTTTAAAATTTTTTGTTTCCAAACATGAATTTCTGCGGCATTTTCTGTAAAAATTTGTCGCAACAAATCTTGAAAAGCTTGGAGCAAAAAAGCGTAAGGAATATCTCGTTTAAATTGCTCAAATTTGCTGTCAATAAAATACCCATTTTCCCGCCGACTCGGCTTGTAAACTTCATATACTAACGAGGATTTGCCCACACCTGCAGAACCGGAAATCAGCACGATTTCTGTATTGCCCCGCCTCATACGCTGGAAGATACTGAGAAGCAGATTAACTTCTGCTTCTCGCCCGTAAAATTTTTGGGAAATTTGCAGGTGACTTGACTGATCTTGCTCGCCGAGGGTTATGTGGGAAATTTCGCCTATAGTTTGCAGTTGATCGAGACAATTTTCCAAGTCGTACAAAAGTCCGAAAGCACTTTGATACCTGTCTTCGGCTGTTTTTGCTAAGAGTTTTATGACGATATCGGAAACGACTTGAGGAATCTCCTTGGTTCCTACTTGATAGATTCTGCCTTCGATGCTTTTGCTTTCTACTTTTTTATTTCTGTTTTCCCAAGGAGAAACTGGCGTTTTAGCAATATGGCAGTGTACTAATTCCATGGGATCGATCGCCTGAAAAGGCAATTCACCACAAAGCATTTCATAAAAGGTGACGCCTAAAGAATAAAAATCGGTGCGGTAGTCGATCGCCCGATTCATGCGCCCCGTTTGTTCAGGAGACATATAGGCGAGAGTGCCTTCGAGTAAATGGGGATGGCTGGGGGCGGGGTTTTCGCCCGGTAGCAGGGAGGCGATCGCAAAATCAGCAATCTTGACATCTCCTGTCTCGATATTGACAATAATATTGCTGGGTTTAATATCCTTATGGATGATGTGGTGTTCGTGGAGTTGCCCAATAGTTTCTGCTAGTTTGATGCCAATATGCAGAAATTGTGGTAACTCTAGCTGGTTGTTGCTGAGAAACTCTTTTAGGGAAATCCCACCAAAATCTTCTAAAACTAAAACAGGAAAGTGATTGTATGTTTCTATTTTGTAAAGCTTGACTATTCCGGGTAAATTCAAATTTTTAAGAATTTCGGATTCGTGCAGCAGTTGGGATATTTGGGCTGGGGTAGGGTATAGCGGCGTGAGAGTTTTGAGGATAACGGGTTTTTCTTCCTCAAGCAGCAGACCTCGATAAATTACTGTGTGAGAGTTTGTATAAAGTTCTCCGTCAATGCGGTATCCCGGAATAGAAATCATGATAGTTGGGGGTAATTTCAAAGATGCGGTTAGACAATTTTAGATTTTAGATTTTAGATTTTAGATTGGGAATGATTGATGATATAAGGGTTTGGCTCGCGGGCTTAGAGTTGCATTCTTTTTGCACACAAGTATTATTAAGTAAGTGAAAATACACAGCGTCGGTCGAGTGCGGTTTTTACGGCAGTAAACTGGCTACTATTCTATAGCTTAACTAAATCCATCCCGAAAGAGTCCTCCTAGATACTTTTTTTGTCGCTTATTTAGTTATCTATATTATTTTAGTATTCAAAAAATCAGAAGTGGCACTTTGCTATCCCACCAGTGGCAAAATAAACGGGTGCGTGCAAATCAACAGCTAAAATCTAAAAAAATCATGCAGAATATAACTGCCTCAAATCCAGCTAAGGCGACCGATCGCGCTTTTGGCACCGCAGACATTCAATTGCTGGTAGTGGATATAGACGGCACGATCGCAGGTATGTCAAATACTATCCGAGAACCAGTCAAGCAGGCAATTTTGGCGGCCGAGTCGCGGGGAGTGAAAGTAGCCGTCGCTACGGGCAGGATGTACCGATCAGCTTTGCGTTTTCACCGCGACATCGGCTCAACATTGCCACTGATTTGCTACCAGGGCGCGTGGATTCAAGATCACGCTACTCAAAAGCGGCTGCGGCACTTGCCGCTGTCGAAACAAACTGCTCTGCAACTGTTAGATTATTTTGAAGAACCGCATTTGCGACCGCTGCTTTCGATCCATTTCTACATTGACGACCAACTTTACGTGCCGGAAATTACTGCAGCTACCCGAATTTATGCCGAACGATCGGGCATTGAACCAATGGTGATTAAAGATTTGCGGCGAGATATTCCGGGGGAACCGACGAAAGTTTTGGCATTGTGCGAGAATCCGGGGGTACTCGACGGCTTGCTCAGCAGTATGCGGCTGCGTTACACGCCTGCGGAGCTTTATTTGACTCGATCCGTTGCTACTTTTTTTGAAGCTACGCATCCTGTGGCGAATAAGGGAGATGCGGTGCAGTATTTAGCGGAGGAACTTTTGGGTTTGCAGGCGGCGAATGTGATGGCGATCGGCGACAATTTTAATGATGTAGAAATGATTGCCTATGCGGGCGTGGGCGTGGCGATGGGCAATGCTCCTGATGGGGTGAAGGCTGCTGCTGATTGGGTGGCGCCGGATGTGGAGGAAGATGGGGTGGCGGCTGCGATCGAACAATTTGTTTTGGGCGATCGTTGATATTTGCAGCACCAATACCGCAGGGGTGGGTTTAGCGACATCTGGAAAAAATCTAGATCAACCCGCCCCGACCCAGCGACAATTTATTATATACAGCGGATTCCAGGTTTATAAAGTACACCCCAGAAACCGGGTTTCTTCTGGATTTCTCGCCAGAAACCGGTTTTATTCAAGAAACCCGGTTTCTCTGTACTTCACTTACCTGGAAAGTGCTGTAACTCTCTAGTTTTGAGTTCTATGCAATCAAATTTTGACGATCAAAAACAATCCACACTTTCGGATTTTTCGAGATCAAGTGCAATCAATTACTTTTTTTGCAACATCAGAATATTTATTTAACGAACCGCGAAGACGCGAATAACGCGAAGGAAGAATTGAAGAAAGCGGGGCGGGCTTACAGATATTCTGGATATGAATTATAAATAATTTCAAACTCTTAAAAATGCCTTTCAACAGAAAAAGCACCGACGACTGGCCGTGTTTCGTCTCGGTGCTTCTTCTGGTTCGCTCCTCACACGTCCATCAATATAGCTGACTCAGTAAATTGTGTCAATACTTTTTCCAAAAATTGTTTTTTGAGTCGGCTTCTGCCGGGGTGTCGGTGCGGTGGAGCGAGGCAAAACTTTTGCACTGCAAGGGTTTGACTCGATCGCTCAAGGGTTGCCTCGATCGGAAAAATTTTACTTCACTTCCACCAGCCAGTCCAAAATCAGAGCGTTGACTTCACTCGGCCGCTCGTCGTGGGGACAGTGGCCTGTGTTGGGAATGGAAACAAATTTCACGGGTTTATCATTGGCGGCCAATTGTTGATAAATCTGGCTGCCGGCGATCGGCGTCCAGGGGTCGTCTGCGCCCCAAAGTACCAATAACGGACGATCGACTTTGGGCAGCAATTCTGACGGTTGAGGGCCTGGAGGGGCTGTGAGAATCGATGCAAACACTTGTTGAGCTCCGGGATCGCAGGAGGGGGCGTGGAGGAGTTCTACGAGTTCGTCAGTGATGGCTTCGCGGTTCCCGTAGACTTGGCGCAGGGTGTTGCGGATGCGGTGTTTTTGGCGGATGTTGTTGAAGACAAACGGGCCGATCAGGGGCGATCGAACTAATTTAGTAAAAGTCCCCATCACTACTCGCAGCGGGAAATTCAGTTCGTCGGGCCGGTGGTTGAGTCCGCCGGCACAGTTGATTAAGACACCGCCGGCTGATATTTCTGGATGGTTGGCGACTACCATCAAACTCAGCAAAGCGCCGATCGAATTCCCGACAAATACCGCCGGTTCTAGTACCATATCCGCCCAGAAATCAGTCAGCAATTCTTCCCACAATTCCAGAGTGTAATCTAGGGCTGGTTTGGCGGAAGCACCGAATCCCAGCAAGTCCAGCGCAAATACGCGATAGCCGCCGGCTGCGAGTACGGGGATATTTTGCCGCCAATGTCCGATCGAAGCCCCAAATCCGTGAATCAAGATCAGAGGGCGGCCGGTTCCTTGGACGGTATATTGGATTTTGTGACCTTTCCAAGTCCAAATTAGCTTTTCAAAACTCGTTGCAGATACTAATTGTTGTGCAGTCACGGCTATTATGTAAAGTTTCGTTAACTACTTTCATCATAGCAGAAGTCAGTAGTCAGTAGTCAGTAGTCAGTAGTCAGGAATTATTGGTTATTGGTTATTGGTTATTGGTTATTTGTTATTTGTTGTAATGCCCAATTCCCCATGCCCAATGCCCCATTCCCAATTCCCAATGCCCCATTCCCAATGCCCCATTCCCAATGCCCCATTCCCAATTTTTACTTTTTTCCTAGCAACCAATAAGTCATCATATCCCCCTTACCTTTTACCGGAATCACGCCTCGCCTCTCAAACATATACTTATCTTTCAAAAGCTCATAAGTAACATCAGTAACTTGAATGCTGCCTGAAAAACCCGTAGCTTCCATCCTCGCCGCTACATTCACCGTATCTCCCCACAAATCATAAGTAAACTTGCTCACACCAATCACTCCCGCAACCACCGGCCCGGAATTGATGCCGACGCGAATTGCCAGTTTTTCCCCTGTCTCGGCGCACAGCTTTGCTATTTTTTCCTGCATTCCCAGGGCCATTTGGGCGATCGCCTCGGCATGATCCTGTGTCGGCGTAGGCAACCCCCCGACTACCATGTAAGCATCGCCAATAGTCTTAATTTTCTCCACACCGTACTTTTCAGCTAACTGGTCGAAGTGCGAAAAAATTACGTTCAAGCGCTTTACCAACTCGGTGGGAGACATTCTAGCAGACAACTCAGTAAAGCCAACAATATCAGCAAATAAAACACTTACTTGGGCAAAACTATCGGCGATCGTACTTTGCTCCGCCTTCAACCGTTCTGCGATTGGTTTGGGTAAAATATTTAACAGCAACTTCTCGCTTTGTTCTTGTTGAACTTTTAGCGCTTCTTGCGCTAATTTACGTTCTGTAATGTCAGAAACAGTACCCTCATAGTAGATCAGATTACCTTTTGAATCTCGAACAGCCCGAACATTTTCTGACACCCAAATCCGGCGCCCGTCTTTGCGACATACCATAGATTCAAACCCCGAAACGGCATTTTCAGCATCCATAGCAGCCACAAACTCGAGGCGGCGTTCCGGGTCAACGTACAGTTGCTGAGCAATATTGTTAATCTCGGACATCAGTTCTTCTGGCGAGTCGTAACCGTACAATTTTGCCAAAGCTGGATTAGCGCTGATATAGCCTCCTGAAGGCGTGCTTTGAAAAATGCCTTCGATCGCATTTTCTACAATGCTGTGATATTTTTCTTGGGCAATACGTAGCAATTCTTCTGCTTGTTTGCGCTGAATCAAAGAACCTAATTGAGTGCCTACCGCATTGAAAACGTCTATAAATTGTGCGTCTTTCCCATCCGACGAAATTTTAAAGAAAACTAGCACTGCCAATACTTCATCGCCTACCAAAATCGGCACACCAAAACCCGCTTTAAATCCGAGTTCTAGTGCTATTTGACTTTGGAAAAAATGCGGGTAGCCCCTGGAAATATCTTCTACCCATTCCGGTTGCTTGGATGCCCAAACTCGTCCCGGCAGGCCTATATTCATGGCAAATGTTAGTTGTTCGCTTTGCTTGCGGAACGCATCCATCCTCGCGTTGCTGGCATACCAGCCCCTGGCAGATTGCAGCACAGTTGCTTCTGCATTGGGAATCCAAGCTTCTCCTACATCCCATCCGATTGTTTCGCCCACTTGGTGCAAAATTACTTCTAAAGCTGAGTGAAAGTCTACAGCTTCGCCGATCGCCCGCGTCGTTTCCAGCAAAAACCGGATTGATTCTTCAGCCCGCTGCCGTTCTGCGATTTCTTCCTGCAATCTCGAATTGCGATCGTGCAGTTCCCTAGCTTGCAGTTGCAGTTTGCATTGCAGCGAACGAAGAGAAAGTTGGTTTTGGACGCGGGCTAAGACTTCTTCTACTTGAAACGGTTTAGTAATATAATCCACTCCTCCTACTTGAAAAGCTTTAACTTTTTCCAGCACGTCATCTAGCGCACTAATAAAAATTACCGGAATATCTTGAGTTTTTTCGCTTAACTTTAACTGCTCACAAACTTCATACCCGTTCATTTGTGGCATATTAATATCTAGTAAAATTAGATCGGGAGGAGATATTTGTGCCCCTTGCAAAGCCAAGTGTCCGTTAATAGCCTTCCTGACATGATACCCGTAAGATGTCAGCATAGTGGATAAAAGTCGCAAATTATCCGGCATATCGTCAACGATCAGAATGTCTTTACGAGTCGCTGATAATGGATGGTCGTTCATCATAATATAATTGAGTTAAATCGATAATGATATCTATCCGAAAATTATCGACTAAATCTGTTAAAGCGTTAGCGAGATTTGCCTCAGTTTCGGGAATTTCCTTGATCAGATCGAGGATGCGGTTGTCGTCAACACAAAGTGCTGCTCGGTGCAACTCGACCACCCAGTCTGTGGGCATTACACTCAAATCCTCGGTGGTCAAACTTTTAAGCAGCGTCGGTGTAGAAAAAGAAGTAGATAAGTTCTCTTTTTCATAAATATAACGCAGGTTGAGGTGATGCGCTATCTTTTCAAAAAGTACCTCTTCCCGAAACGGTTTACATATCAAATCGTTACAACCAGCAGACAAAATTATTTGTCGCTGCTCATCAAAAGCACTGGCCGTCAAGGCAATAATTATTGTTTCTTTACCTTCGATAGTTTTCTTAATCTCTCTTGTCGCTTCATACCCATCTATCACGGGCATCAGCATATCCATTAATATCAAGTGCGGCTTCCAAGTTGAATGCAAAGCAATTGCTTCTTGACCGTTAGTTGCTTCCCGGACTTCAAATCCCAGGGGTACTAGCAGCTTAAGCAGCAGTTGGCGATTTTCCGCTACATCTTCAACTATTAATATCCGATAAGTTTCCTGTCCTGCTTCTAAAGCAATAACTTGTTTAATCGGCGGTTTTTCTTGTTCATCACTTTGTGTTACTAAGTTAACCCAGATATTAAAGCTAAAAATTGTGCCTTGACCGAGTTTACTTTCAACCGCAATATCACCTCCCATAATTCGGACAAATTGTTGGCTGATCGGCAACCCCAGACCAGTCCCCTGCATGGAATTTCGACCAGTTTCGGTTTGTACAAAGGGCTTAAATAATGTGAAAATTTCTGAGGGAGAAATGCCGGGTCCCGTGTCGGCAATTTCAAAATACAATTGGGATTTGTTTTCTTCTATGGCGTCTTTTTCAGCGTGGCTACTGACGCGCAAAGTAACGGTTCCGTGTTGAGTGAATTTAATTGCATTGCCGACCAAGTTAATTAAAACTTGCCGCAATTTAGCTTCGTCTGTTTGAATGTACTGCGGCAAATTATGGGAATTTTCAAAAATTAGATACAAGCCTTTTGAGTTGGCTTTTAGTTGCAGCATTTCTTTGAGACTGTTGAGAAAGTCGTAGAGATTAAAGCGGCTAGGATTGATAGTAATTTGACCTGCTTCTATTTTGGACATTGACAAAACATCATTGATGAGTTCTAGCAAATGTTCGCCGCTGCGGTTAATAATTTCTATGTATTCTTTTTGTTCTTCCGTGATAGAACTGTTGCGGGCCATGACTTGGGAAAAACCGAGAATGGCGTTGAGAGGCGTGCGAAGTTCGTGGCTCATGGAAGCTAGAAATTGGCTTTTGGCGCGGTTGGCAACTTCGGCGTTTTCTTTGGATTTAATCAGCTCCATGGACTGCCTTTGAGTGCGGGCAAGCAGTTCCGCTTGCTGTAATGCTACTCCTAGCTGAGTACCTACATCAACTGCAACGTTGATTTCAGCTTCACTCCACTGGCGGGGGGCAGAATTTTGATAGGATGCTAGTAATCCCCAGAGCTTTTTTCCAGAAAAAATTGGTACAATAATGTATGATTTAGCTTGAAATCTTTCTAGCAATTGGATGTAACAATTATCGAAACCTTGCTTGTAAATATCTGGGACACAAAGGTAAGTTTTACCTCGGCTGTATGCTCCGCCTTTGGTTTGTTGCAAATAGGTATCGTGGACTTCTGGTGAGATACTATCTAATTTTTGGACTAGGCAAAGTTCGCTGTCTAACGCGCCTTCAGTAAGGTTAGAATCTGTATCCTGTGCTTGGATGAAAGAAACCCACTTGCGATCAAGGGATTCGGCTACAAATTCGCCACTCCAGTCTGGATTGAAACGGTAAATAGCGACTCGATCGCACTTCATGGTTTGGCGCAATTCTCGGGTTGTGGCGTGAAAAATTTCTCGGATATCTAAAGTCTGCCGCATTCTTTCAATGATGCGGGCGATCGCTCTTTGTCGTAAAGCACTTTCTTGCAGTTCCGTTTCTGCTTGCTTGCGTTCGGTAATATCTACAGCCATTAAAGCAATGCCGATCGCTGTACCGTTATCGTCAATTAGCTGAGTATTGTACCACTCGCAGATGATAATTCTGCCGTCTTTAGTCAGATTTTCAGTAGTGCCACTGGATTTGGCGTTCAAGTCGTGATTGGAAATCTCAGATAATTGCGGTTGATAGCTTTCAGGTACGATTAAATCGGAGGCGACTCGACCAATCGCTTCTTGCTCACTGTAGCCAAAAATAGCAACGGCTGCGGGATTCCAAGTAATAATTTCAAAATTGAGGTTTAACTCGATAACCGCGATCGGCGTTTGCTGCAATAAAAATGAGATTCTTTGTTGGGATGCTAGCAGTTTTTCTTCGGCTAATTTGCGGTCTGTGATGTCATTAGCAGTGCCGAGAATTTGTTTGGGTTTACCATCGGCTGTTCTGAGAAATACTGTATCCCAACTGTGCATCCACCGCCATTCACCGTTTTTGTGTTTCATTCGGTATTGACATTCAACGACATCACCGTCTTTGGCTCGATCAACTTTTTGTACGCTATCAAAAAAATTTGGCAAATCATCGGAGTTGAGCAGAATTGGCATCATTGCTGTACCCATATCTTGTATTTCTTGGGCGGTATATCCGAGCATCGTCGAAATTTGTCGATTGGCATAAACATTCCGCTGTTCAATTACATCGTAAACGTACAACAGGTTGGGATTGGAATCGGCGATTGCTTGAATGAAGTGCTGGCTTTCTCTGAGTGCGGATTCTGTTTGTTTACGAACGCTAATATCTCGCGCCACGATAATCACTGAATCTGGAGTCAGCGGAGAAACTTTAGCATCGAGGCAAACGTCGCGCTCTCCGACTTTAAAGCTATATTCAACATTGATAGTTTGCTTCGTTTTTAGAGCTTGTTGGATCGCATTTAATACTAAATCTGCTATAGGTTTCGGCAAGACTTCGTGAGCGGTTTTGTTAATCATTTCGCTTGGAGGTTTCACCAAATTTGTTGATGCTGTCGGGGCGATTTTGATACAGCGCCCTTCTGCATTTCTCACTAAAACTGTGTCAGTCATGGCGGCAAAAATCGCCCGCAATTCTGTTTCCGATTCTTGCAGAGCTTGCTCGGCACGGACGCGGGTGCGAATTTCTGCTTGCAGCACTTTATTTTGCCGATCGAGCTGCTGAATTCGGTTTTTTTCTCGTTCGATCAGTTTAGCTTGAGCGATAGCGAGCCCTACTTGAGCAGCCACAGCTTCTAATAAGTCGATTTCCTCGGAAGTCCATTCCCGGTAACGATCGCACTGGTGCAAACAGATAGCACCGTTGGCCCGGCCTTGGTAAGAAGTGCGAATTGCCAGCATCGATTTTAACCCAACCTTCTGGCAAATCGGTTGAACAGCTTGCAAAAGAGGGTCTGAATAAACATTGTTCGAGGCGATCGCCAGATCTTGTATCATCATTTGTATGACGTGAGGATTGCCCCAAATTGGAACAGGTACGTTCCGAATAGATTCGCAATCGGGTTCGAGATACTCTGCCGCCAGAGGAATATCGACTTGGGGAGTAGTGACGTAAGTATGAATCAAACAGCGATTGACGCAGAATGCCAGACCGACTTGAGTGGCAGCTATTTGAAATATTTGTTCTGGCTGCAAGCTTGAGCGAATTTCTTGAGTTATTTTTGCAATCAGCAATTCTCGCTGAACTTGCCGTTCTAAAGCAGCTTTAGCTCCAGCCATTTCTATTTCTGCGTGCTTGCGCTCGCTGATATCAAAAAGTACGCCATACCAAACAATATCGCCATTATCGCGCATTTCTGGTCGAGAATTAGATTGGAGCCATTTGAGTTTACCCGACGGCGTAACAATCCGCCATTCACAGGCAAAAGGTTCTAAAGTTTGGGCGCTAGTAGCAATTTGTTTTACCAGATATTCGTGGTCATCTGGATGATTTTGATCGAAGCAAAAGTCGGGACATTTTAATATTTCCTCACTCTCTAATTCGTAAATCTCCCGACAAGCATAACTAATATATTCAAACTTAAAATTTCCCTCTGGTTTCTTGATAAATTGATAAAGAACTCCCGGTATATTGACCGCCAATTTTTGCAACCGCGCTTTGCTTTCCCGGAGTGATTGTTCTGTTCGCTTGCGAAATTCTACCTCTTGCTGCAGTTGGGCATTCTGCTGTTTTAATTGTTTTGATAGCTGTTGTATAGTCAATTGACTTTCGATCCTCACTAAAACTTCTTCCACTTGAAAAGGCTTAGTAATGTAGTCAACACCGCCGACTTCAAAAGCTTTGACTTTGTGAAAAGTTTCCTCAAAAACACTCAAAAAAATAACCGGAATTTCCTTAGTTTTTTCGTTGGATTTCAGTCTAGCACAGACTTCATATCCGTTCATTTTGGGCATAGCAATATCTAGCAAAATTAAGTCTGGGAGAACTGCTAAATTAGCATTGACCGCCATTTCTCCCGAAATCGCCCGCTGAACTTTATACCCTTCTTTCGTCAATATATTTGATATAAACCGCAGGTTGTGGGGCTGATCGTCAATAATTAAAATGTGAATACTTTCTTTGTCAAATATCATTTTTTGTCTGGTCATTGTGATTTTTTTATTTCTAGCAGCCGATTGATGATTTAATATATTTAGCGATTTTTTCTGCTCATCATTATTTATTAAACATTTTCACACTCAGCAAATAGAGGATTAACTTTAGATATTAGCCATCAACTAACGCACCTTATGTTTTTTCAATTTCTTGGTTGCTTCTCTTAATTATTAACTCAAAATAACCGTACTTAACTACATTTTCTTGTCAAAAGAAATCGCCTGATTTGCTGTACAAATTAACTCTACCGAAAAACAATTATCGCTTAGGCACTCCAGACCAAAGCAACCGGGTTTCTTAACTTTGTTCAATGGCTGCGACCAAGTATTTTCCTACAACCCGGTTGATTCGCCCAGGACAGTTTCTTGCTGGAGTTTAGCATTAAAATTGCCCGGAGGATAACACAACTTTCTGGACATTTTGCTCGCACGTTCAAAGGGTTTTAGCACAGATACACACATGGACATACCACGAGGTGAAGAAACCGTTTTTGACTCTTGTCGCTGCAACAAAGTATGGCTGTGAAAAACCTCGGTTTTGACCCACCGACTCCTGAGTCTTAAGATATTTATAGGTAACTAAGAGTATATAATAGCAATCCACCCCGCACCCAAAGCTTACCCTATAAAATATTTTCTCGGTCTTTTCTATGCCAGCAATTCCTTAAGTTTAGCAATATTTTCATTGCTTAAGTAAATTTTAATTTCTAGTTCTTGGTCAGATTCCCACAGCAACAGCAGATTATCTTCGCCCAAGGCGATTTCGGGATTGTTTAATTCAAGTGTTTGATATTTAACTTCGGGAATTCCTACGCGAATTACCAGTTCCGATTCCAACTGAGGATAGATGTACAATTGCTGTTGCAAGTTGTCAAGTTCTAATTTGTCAACTGTGTTGTTACGTTGGACAGGAGAATCTGGTTTGTACCAATAGAGAGTTTCCTCCCGAATTTCGGGATTGACTATCACAAATGTTTCGTCAAAACGCTGGGGGTGCCAGTGAATTTCGCTCAAACCGCCGATTTGCGGAATCAGTCGCTCTACCCAGCTAATTTCTTTCCCGTTCAGGTTTCCCCACCACTGACTGATATTATCGAGATTGTCAGCATTTTCGGGGTCGGTGCTGCCGGACTGCCAGACTGTTTTTAGTTGTTGCATATACAAGTTCTCCAGCGAATTTAAATTTGAGATTGCAGGCGTTCAATTGGAGATTCATTCGTTATACAATAATTTTAATGGACTTACCAATTATTTACCACGAAGATTACGTTGCACCTCTGCCACCGGCTCACCGCTTCCCGATGGCAAAGTTTCGGATGCTTTACCAGATGCTGCTCGCGGACGGGGTAGCAGATAAATCGCAATTTCACGCTCCCGAACTTCCCCCTCAAGAATGGATTGAATTAGTCCACGACCACTCCTATGTTCAAGCTTACTGCAACGGGACGCTGGATAACAAAGCGACTCGGCGAATTGGTCTGCCTTGGAGTCGGGCCCTGGCTAACCGCACTTGCACTGCGGTTGCAGGAACTGTACTAACTGCAAAACTCGCTTTAGACTACGGTTTGGCTTGCAATACTGCGGGCGGAACTCATCACGCCTTCCCTGCTTTTGGGTCTGGTTTTTGTATTTTTAATGATTTGGCGATCGCCTCTCGCGTCTTGCAAAAAAATGGTTTAGTTCGCAAAGTTTTAATTGTCGATTTAGATGTCCACCAAGGAGACGGAACCGCCGTAATATTTCAAGATGACAGCAGTGTTTTTACTTTCTCGATGCACTGCGAAGTCAATTTTCCCGGCACTAAACAAAAGGGCGATTTAGATGTACCTTTGCCTGTGGGTATGGAGGACGACGAATATTTACAAACCTTGGATAAATTCTTACCAGATTTGCTTTCAAATGTCAAGCCCGACTTAGTTTTATACGATGCTGGAGTAGACCCTCATCACGGTGACAAACTGGGAAAATTAGCTTTAACTGATACGGGCTTATTTCGCCGGGAAATGCAAGTTTTGATGGCGTGTTTGGCCGGCGGCTATCCCGTTGCCTGCGTGATTGGCGGGGGCTATTCCGATGACGCGAAGGGGTTAGTTTACCGACATTCGCTGCTGCACCGAGCTGCCAGTCAAGCCTACAGGCAGTATCGACTTTGATCCAGCAAGAGTCCGGACACTTTTTCTATTGCCCAATGGCTTATTCTTACTTGACTTTGAGGCTAGCGTAAATAATGAAATCAATGTCATCTCTACCCCTGACGCGGCATTTAATTCGACTTTTTTATGCTGCTTGCCCTGTAAGGCTTGTAGTATAGTTCCAAAAACTGTGCGGAGTATTGACCCAGATTGGGGAGATTTAATATGGACTTCAGTATTCTTTGGCGATATGATTGCGTGTTTAGGGTGTCAATTAATACTAAAAACTGGCTAAAGTGGCATTAAAATAGATATATCGCATTCAATCCTAGTGTATTTTATGGACTCCAACTCGTTAAATATCACAGAAGATGGGGCCAAAGAACCGACTTTGATGCCCATAGACAAGCACTACCTGCTAGTCCTCAACATCCCATCCTTCCGCGACTCCAAAGGCTGCAGGTATCTCGATTTAATGTGGGCTAAAGACCTAACTCAACACTTTAAGTATTTGAAAAACTTGACGCTAGCATCTCCGTGCGTGCGAGAAACCCTCCCCGAAAATACCATAGAGGTGGATTCGGAAACATCATTTGCTGATGCTAAATTTATTGACCTTCCCTCCCCAAATAGCTTGGCCAAAGGAATATTTCTGCTGCCGGCAACGGTTGCCCAGCTTTGGGGCGCGATCGCATCTTCAGATATCGTACATAGCGGCGTAGCAGGCTGGCCGATTCCGATGGCATGGTTAGTGACGCCCATAGTCCTGATACAGCGGAAACCATACCTGCTCATAGTCGAGTCCGCACCGTGGCGGCTGCAGCCGGGAACCCCTGCCAGCATTAAAGCCAAAATTCAAGCTTACATATACGAAACATTGAATCGCTGGTGCATAAACAGCGCCGACTTGACAATCTTTACACAGGGAGAATATCAGCAAAGTTTATTAAAAAAACGACACAACAAAAGTCACATAATTCACGCTTCGTGGATAGATGAAGAAAATATCATTTCGGAAGCAGAGGCGACTAAAATATGGCAGGAAAAACTGTCAGCCTCGCCCAAACAACTAAAAATTCTATTTGCCGGCAGATTGCATCCACAGAAAGGTCTGTTAGTTCTCCTAGAAGCAATGAAAATCTTGGACGAGGAAAACATTGCCGTCAAGCTGGACATACTAGGTGAAGGCGAACTGTTAAGCAACTGCCAAGCAGCCAGCAAGGCAATGCAAAAATCGGTACAGATCGAAGTTTTGGGAACTATTCCTTACGGGAGAGAATTCTTCAGCCGGCTGCAACAATATCATGCTGTTGTGGTTCCCAGCACCTCAGACGAACAGCCCAGAATAGTATACGATGCTTATTCCCAGGCCGTACCTGTACTGGCAAACAACACTGCCGGACTCCGCGACTGCATCGAAAACGGCATCACAGGCTCGATCGGTAATTGCAATGACCCAGTTGATTTAGCAAACTTGCTCAAACAGTCGGGAGAAAACTTGAACCTACTTCAAAATATGGGCATGGCAGGTCTGAAACAGGCTCGCAGCCTGACTCACGAAGAAATGCACCGGCAGCGGTGGCAGCTTTTGTTAAGAATGTTGGAGCAATCAAAAAAGTAAGTAGGTAGGCGCAAATAAACCGGGCTGTGTAAAGGAATGTAAAGCTGTCAGAAGCTTTGGGATTGCTTCGTTTCACGGAGTGACCCTCGCTTTTGACTACTTGTGTATTTTCCGACTCATCTACTTAGGCGATACCTGTACTCCGGGCGATCGCTCCAGCTTGCCAGATGGGTACAACTTGAGCTAAAAAGTTGTTAAACAAACAACGGTACTTATGTCGAAGGCCAGCGAGTCCAATCACCCCTATCCACTGCTGGTTGTCATTGTTAACTACCGAACCTCTAGTTTGACAATTGACTGCTTGCGCTCTCTAGTTAGCGAAGTTCAATCGCTGCCCGGTATGCGAGTTGTAGTTGGCGACAATGCTTCAGGCGATCGCTCTGTCGAAGAAATTAGTAGTGCGATCGCCTCAGAAGGCTGGAATGAATGGGCATCCTTCGTTCCCCTAGAGCGCAACGGCGGATTTGCTTTCGGCAACAACGCCCTGATCCGTCCCGCCCTCCAATCCACCAATCCCCCCCCTTACTTCCTGCTGCTTAACCCAGACACCATAGTTCGCCCAGGTGCATTAAAAGCCCTCGTCGATTTCATGGACACTCATCCCGAAGCCGGCATCGCCGGCAGCCGCTTGGAAGACCCCGACGGCACGCCCCAGGAGTCAGCTTTTCGGTTTCACAACATCTTGACAGAACTCGATTTTGGTTGGCGGACAGGCTTTATATCCAAGTTATTAGCCAACTGGGCCGCAGCGCCTCCGATTTCCCAAGAAACCTGTCAAACTGATTGGGTAGCTGGAGCCAGCATGATCGTCCGTCGCGAAGTATTTGAAAAGATTGGCTTGATGGATGAAGCTTATTTCATGTACTGCGAAGAAATGGACTTTTGTCTGCAAGCGAACAAAGCTGGCTGGAGTTGCTGGTACGTACCTGAAAGTCGCGTTGTGCACTTAGTCGGCCAAAGCTCAGGCGTCACTGACACCAAAAAGCCCGCCAAGCGGCTGCCTACCTATTGGTTTGATTCCCGGCGCAGGTACTTTATCAAAAACTACGGCTTGGTTTACACAGCATTAACTGATGTATCCTGGGCTTCGGGTTTTGCAGCCTGGAGGGTGCGTCGCGTACTTCAAGGCAAACCAGATGGCGATCCACCACAATTGCTGAGAGATTTTGTATTAAATAGTGTATTTTTTAAGGGGGGTAAGATTGAAAAATCCAAAAACTTTTAAAGGGAGTTGGTAAATCGGTCAAAGCCAACTAAACCAGGTTAGCCTAGGCAAGCAAAATATTTTATGATGCAGCCGAGGAATTAGTATTCTCGATCGAGAAAACCGGATTGCTCCTTCCTCACAAACCTGATAGACCCATTAATATCGTCGGCATCTAGCAATAGAGTAAACAATAAATAATGTCAATTAGAGCTTATGGTAACTGAGCAAAACTTAATCACCACTGAAAATCAAGTAGAAGACCCCGGCCTGGGACTGTGGCAGCAAATTAAAGAAGACTGGATTGCTCATGGTCGAGATTGGACAAAACCGGGATTTCGCGCCGTAGCAGTGCAGCGTTTTGGCGTCTGGAGAATGCAGGTAGAACCGAAATTACTGCGAGCTCCTTTGAGCATTATTTATCGAGCACTCTACCGAAAAGTCCGCAATAGTTACGGGATAGACTTGCCTTACACTGTGAAGCTCGGTCGTCGCGTGGTGATTGAACATCAAAACGCTATTATTATTCACGGATATTCTACGATCGGCGACGACTGCATTATCCGCCAAGGTGTAACGTTGGGAAACCGCTATTTGGACAAGCCGCTGGAATCCCCTCAATTGGGCGATCGGGTTAACGTCGGCGCTGGTGCAAAAATCCTCGGAAAAGTAAACTTGGGAGACGACGTAAATATCGGTGCTAATGCTGTAGTTTTATCAGATATTCCCGCAGGCAAAACAGCAGTAGGTATTCCTGCCAAGATTCTTCAATCTACCAAAAACCAGGAAAATGCTTAGATCAATATTGCAAAAAATTATCCGCCATCTTGCGATGCGTTACGGCAAGTTCCGTGGCCTTTACATCCAATTCTGTAACGCCTGTGCCCCAGAATACACAGAATTTCTCCCCCGCCATGGCAACTTGTAAGCGCTAGGCGAAAATTGCAGCATCTGGCTCAATACGGTCTTTGGAGATCCCGCCTAGGTCCGCATCGGCAACAATGTTCACTTCTCCTCTTATACCGTGCTCGGCCACGACGGCTCGATCGCCATGCTTAACCGGGCTTACAACGTTAAACTAGATGCCGTAGGCAAGATACCTCTCTTCTGTCACTAAGCGGCAGAAGAAAATAAGAATTCACTCTCATTTATTAAGTAAGAGAAGGGATTTGGGTAAAAATTCATTAACGATCTTAATCGAGCCTGTAGATAATTGTGGAATCGGAAAAATTTTTAGCCACTATTGTATCAAGTTAAAGCTAATTAAAGCTTGTAATATTAATCTCAAATTGTTTAGATGCCTCTTCCAACTTTTTTTTCATCAAGCGTCTTGATGTTTCTCAAAGCGGTGGAGAAGTGAGAAGTTTTTTGCGGATAAAGAGCTGGGTGATGGAGTCTGGGAGTTAACGGCTCTATTAGACCTAGTATAGAGGCCGATCATCACGTAAGCACTACAAACGATTTCCCACCATTTTTCAATCTGTGAATATTGGGTGACTCGGAAATCCGCCCACCCTAATTCACTCTTACTTTGTCGAAAACCATATTCAATCCAAGTCGTATTTCCATACAAATTCCCAACTTCTTTAGCTAAGACTTCCGGAATTTGTGTCATCATATAGCAGGTTTAGTTTTCGGAAATGGTATCTATATATGTTGTGATTTCCCAGTAACGCAATGCTCTCTTTTTTCCATAAATATTTTCTCGAATATAGCGCCATACGGTTCAGTTAAGGTCGATCCCCTCGGCGCCAAGGGCGGGAACTCTTACAGCACTTCCGGGTGTTATGAGGTACAATAAGAATAGATTAAAACCCACATTCCGCACCCCAAACTGGCACATAGTCGGATTGAGGGGGTAAAAGTGAATCACCCGAGACAAGGGTGAG
>NZ_JAUBTG010000060.1:0-35536 GCF_036702395.1 Microcoleus sp. D3_18_C2
CGTCATGAGTGGACGGGCGGGACGCCCATCCCACAATAACAATTAAAATTGTAAGTTATTTAATTCGCGATCCTAAGTGGGTGTTGAAGGAACAGAATGCAGAAATTCGGCGCGGGTTAATTCAGGGAATTACTTACGATCGCATAATTCAAGAATTCGCGGTGACAGAATTAGATAGTTGGCAGGAATACACTTTATTAAGCATCGAGTTTGACGATGATTTTGATCGGGTGAATAGTGCAAATCCTGTTTATTTGTTAAAAATGACTTGTCCGAGTACGGGATTCATTCACGCTTTGCGAGTGCCGCCTGAGATAGAATCAGCTAAAGAAGCAATTCGCTGGGTAAATTGGGATATTGACCCAGAGGAGTTTTCCGTACAAACCTGAGTAATACAAATTTAAAAAAGTCTTGCTACAATCATCACTCTTATACCAATTGTTAAAAGTCACAGAACCCCGCCCCGGACTTAGGCTAAACCGTTTCCCTACCCGATCGTCTGTACTTCACTCCACTGAAAACCGCTATATTGACAACAGCCTTAACCCATGAAACACCGATAAACGTTCCCGCAGTGTGCCACTTCCAAGGGTGGAATGTACCAACCACCGATCGCCCACAAACGGTTAATAACATCAAGAAGAAGCCCACCCTCGGATCGAAGGTGGGCTCTGTTCATGCCAGCTTACCGACAGCTAGGCAATCGGGTCTCTTCGCTGGTAGACGTAAAATATCGGAAAAAGATCCGAACGTCTGAAAAAACTTCTCGCCCACCATTAAGCTTCAGTTTACCCAACCGGATCGGGAAAATTGCGCCCGCAGCGCTGTTCCCCTGACATCGGGGAACACTGGGGCTTAAACTTTTCAATAGACTTCTGCAAAAAAGCTCGTCTTGGGCCGGCAGGATGCCCAACCCCTACTCCGCACAAGAATTAAACTTGTTCGAGAAGTCTCCTAATTCTGCTCTTTAACTTTGATTTCCCAACTGATTAGGCATCGTGATCGTGTGCAAAACGACGGAACAGGAAATCTAGGGCGTAGTTCCGCAAATTGTAGTATTCCGGATCTTCCATCATTTGAACCCGATCGCGCGGACGCGGAAAAGGAATCTCCAAAACTTCGCCAATTGTCGCCGACGGGCCATTAGTCATCATCACCAGTCGATCTGCCAAAAACAGCGCTTCATCAATATCGTGAGTAATCATCAACACCGTACAGCGGTGATCGTTCCAGATTTTCAGCAACTCTTCTTGCAATTCCTCCTTAGTAATTGCGTCCAGAGCACCAAAAGGTTCGTCTAAAATCAACACTTTCGGGCGAATTGCCAAAGCGCGGGCGATCGAAACCCGCTGCTTCATCCCCCCCGAAATTTGCGGCGGTCTTTTCTGGGCAGCTTCAGTCAACCCCACCATCGCCAAATGCTCGTTGACGATCGCATTTTTTTCCACCTTCGACTTATTCGGAAATACAGCATTAACCGCCAGATAAACATTTTCAAACACCGTCCGCCAAGGCAGCAAAGCGTAACCCTGAAACACCACCATGCGATCGGGGCCCGGCTTCTCAATTTTTTGCCCGCTAATTCTGACGCTGCCTTGAGTCGGATGGCTAAAACCCGACACCATATTCAACAGCGTTGACTTGCCACAACCCGAGTGTCCGATCAGCGTAATAAACTCTCCCTCAGCTACAGTCAAGTTAACGTTTTCTAAAGCCTTGTAACCATTTGGGTATGATTTGTGAACATTTTCCATCACCAAAAAAGGCTTCCGGCGATCTTTCTTAGACTTGATTTGGGTTTTGGTATTCGTCTGGTTTGTAGTGGTGTTGAGCATAATTTGGGAACTTGTTAGTGGGTTATTGGCAATTGCGAATAATGGAATTTTGAACGGTGAGTTGCGATTTGAGACTACTTAAATCCTCTGTTTTTCTCGTTTGTATTGAAGTCTCCTTTCCCCTAAATCCCCCTGGTTGTTGGGGAGTAGGGGTTGACTTTGAACTCTCTTTTTCCCCTTTTTTAGGGAGACTTTGAACTCTCTTGTTCCCCCCTTGTTAAGGGGGGTTAGGGGGGATCTTCGGGTTTAAAAATATCCCCTAGAGAGAATCGAGTTGCTCATCGTCAGACGCAACTCTAAGCAACTCTACGGTCGGAATCAAGTACAACTTCCGCCATCGTGAAATCGCGTTTAATCGCCAGACTGTTGAGATAGCCGATCGGATCGTCAGCATTAAACACCGAGCCGTCAAACAAGCTGAGAGAACCGCGAGTGTAAGTAATATCAGCCATCCCCAGCTCTCGCGCCGCCGTGCTGAACGCACCGACTCGCACCACCCGCTCCAGAATTTCCACCCAGTTGCGCGGGAACACAGTATCGCCCCAGCGCGCCATCTGCACCATGTGCCAGAGTTGTTCGGTGCGGCTTGGGCGATTCACCCCCTCTCCAGAAAACAAGTGGTGGGCGTATTCCCGCATCGGAGTATCGAGGTTGCAAGCAGAAGATTTGGGGTCGCCGAGTTGGATGTAACTCTTATCAGTAGCGACGTACTCCCTTCCCGCGACAATTTCCGAAACCTCGGCGGCGCGACTTGGATCGGCGCAATAGTTGCAAGCTTCGAGCAAAGCTTTGACTAGAGCAATGTGAGTGTTGGGATAAGCATTTGCCCAGTCTTCCCGCACCCCCAAAATTTTTCCCGGATGCCCCGGCCACAGTTCCAAATCTGTCGCCACCGTAAAGCCGACTCCTTCCATCGAGGCCCGCAAGTTCCAAGGTTCGCCGACACAGAAACCGTCAATAGTGCCGCCCTGCAAGTCAACGATCATTTGGGCTGGTGGGATATTTGTCAGCAACACATCGTGATCCGGGTCAATCCCGCCGGAAGCCAGCCAGTAACGCAGCAACAGGTTGTGCATCGAAGAAGGGTGAACGATGCCCATGCGGTGCGTTTGCGCTGGCGTTCTCTGGAGCATTTTTTTAAAGTCTGCCAGAGTGTAGATTCCTTGGTCGTAAAAGCGCCTCGCCAGGGTAATTCCGTTGCCATTGCGGCTCATGGTGAGGGCTGTAACCGTTGGAATCGGCTGCTCTTGGTGGCCCCCCAAGCTCAACCACATCGCCATCCCAGAGGGCATTTGGGCTGCGTCTAAGTAACCTGCGGCGATGCCGTCTACGATGCCGCGCCAGCTTGTTTCCCGCACGAGGTGGACTTCATCGAGGCCGTGCTTGGCAAAAAAGCCTTTTTCTTTGGCGACAGCTAGGGGAGCACAGGCTGCGAGGGGAATAAAGCCGAGTTCGAGGTTGACTTTTTCCAGGCCGTGGCGGGCGATCGCGGGTACTTTCCGCGCCCGCAGTTTTTTGACGCGCTTCTGCTGGTTGAGGAAGTAAATCATTTCGCTACGTAGAGCGTAGTAGCTGGGGTGTGAGACTACTTCCATCCGCTTGCGGGGGCGGGGGATGTCTACTTCGAGAATCCCGCCAATCTTCGATTCTGGGCCGTTGGTGAGCATGACGATGCGATCGCTCAGCAACACCGCCTCATCCACGTCGTGAGTTACCATCAGGGCGCTGATTTCGTACTCTTGGCAAATTTCCATCAACTTTTCTTGCAAGTTGCCGCGAGTCAAAGCATCCAAAGCGCCGAAGGGTTCGTCTAGAAGTAACAGTTTGGGGCGCAGGGCCAGAGCACGGGCGATCGCCACGCGCTGTTTTTGTCCCCCTGATAGCAATGCAGGTTGTTTTTCGGCGTGGGGAGTTAAGCCCACCATGTCGATGTGTTTTTGAATGATTTCGAGGCGTTCGGCTTTGGGTAAGCCGCTCATCACCGAGTCTACAGCTAGGGTAATGTTTTCTCTGACCGTCCGCCAAGGTAGCAGGGAATAGTTTTGGAATACTACCATGCGATCGGGGCCTGGCTGGGTGATTCTTTGTCCTTCAATTGTCACCAATCCTTCTGTCGGCAAATCCAAACCTGCCACCATATTTAGCAGCGTAGATTTGCCGCAGCCGGAGTGTCCGATTAAGGAGATAAATTCGCCTTTTTCAATTTCCAGATCGATGCCTTTGAGAGCAACGTATGTGCCGCCGTCTGATAAATTAAATACTTTTTCCAGTTGTTCTATTTCAATCAAAATAGACATGATTTTCTTGCCTTTTTTGTAGGTTTCTTATTTCGCTAGCTGCCCGTTTTTCTTGATTAGCAGCTAGCTTTAACTGTCGCTTGTTGGAGATTTCGTAACCCTGTGTAGATTGCAGTTTCCTGAAATATAAATATCGAGTTTTGAACTCAAATCTTTCAACTCAAAACTCAAAATTATTTAGCGAGTTACTTGCACAACTATTTTCCTTGAGGGGGAGCAATTTTTTGCTGCAACCAAGCCATCATGCGATCGAGCAGCAAACCAACAGCCCCGATGTAGACTACAGCTAACAAAATTTCGCTGATGTAGTTTTGCTGGTAAGCGTTCCAAATAAAGAAGCCGATACCTGTAATCCCGGACATCACAATTTCCGCAGCGATAATTGCCAACCAAGCCAAACCGATCGCAATTCTCAATCCTGTGAAGATGTAAGGAAGTGCCGACGGAAACAAGATATTGAGGTAATACTCTTTCCGAGTAAGTTGCAGCACTTTCGCAACGTTGTTATAGTCGTCTGGAATTTGGCGCACACCTTCAGCCGTGTTGATCAAAATCGGCCAAACTGAAGTGATAAAAATCACGAACAAAGCAGCAGGTTCGTTTTGTTGCAGTGCAGCCAGGGCGATCGGCACCCAAGCCAAAGGAGCCACCATCCGCAAAAACTGAAAAAGCGGATCTAAAGCCTTATTTAGAAAAGGATTTGTACCTACCACAACCCCCATGCCAATTCCCACAGCCGCGGCGAGAGTATAGCCTTTTGCCACCCGTTCCAAACTAGCTAAAGTTTGCCAAAATAGTCCGACTCCGTAGGTTTTGGAGTTCATGAAAGGATACATCAGCAAAATCCGCGTCCGTTCATCTGTCCAAACGCTTGTCGGCCCCGGCAATTTAATAATTCCAGAACTTGACAGGAATTGCCAAACAAACAGAAATCCAATTACCCCCAAGATTGGCGGCAATATATTCGGGGAATTCTTCTTCCAAAACTCGCCCAGCGCCGCTTGCGGAGCGGCTCCACCTCTCCGACTTGTACTTACAGCCATCCTGCTTATCTCCTCTGTTTCTGCGGTGTTTTCTTTCGAGAGTAAATTTTCGAGGCTAAATTATGGGAAGCTTTTACCCATCACACTTTTTTAATCGCCAAACTGCTCAGATAAGCTTCGGGCTGATCCGGGTTGAATTCTTTGCCGTCAAAGAACTTCTCAATACCGCGAGACGTACTTTTCGGAATATCAGCATCAGCAACTCCGGCTAATTTGGCTGCTGCTTTCCACAAATCTTCGCGGTTGACTTTATCGATGAGTGTCTTTTTGTCTGCCAAGGTTTTTGTTGGCAAGAAACCCCAGCGAACGCTTTCGGTTAAGAACCACAAATCGTGGCTCTTGTAGGGATAAGAAACGTTGCCGACACCATCGTTCCAGTATAGGGGGCTGCTCTTGAAGTCGTTGATGTCGGGTTTGCCGTCGCCCATGACATACTTGCCTTCATAGGGAGGAGTCAAAACAGCCGGAGATACGTCAAAGAAGTTTTTGCCCGAAACAATGGCAACTAATTCGGCGCGATTTTCTGGCTTGTCGCACCACTGTTGCGCTTCGATGATTGCTGCTATCACGGCTTCTGTGGCTTTCGGGTGTTTGTCCACCCAGTCGCCGCGAATGGCTAAATATTCCTCTGGATGTGCTTTCCAGATTTCGCCAGTCAGGGCTGACATGAAGCCGATGTTTTCTTTGACAATCCGCAAAGGCCAGGGATCGCCGGTGCTGAAAGCGTCCATACTTCCGGTTTTCATGTTGGCCACGGTTTGGGCAGCCGGTACTGTTAGCAAGCTGACATCTGTATCGGGATTGATGCCGTTAGCTGCAAGCCAGTAGCGAATCCACAAGTCTTGGTTGGCTTTGGGAAAGGTGTAGGCTGCTTTGAAGGGAGTGCCTGCTTGCGCCAAACCTTTGATGTAGTCTTGGGCTGCTTGGTCTAGTTTGAGTCCGAGGCCTTTGCCTTGGTGTTTGCCCGCGATCGCAATTCCATTTCCGTGAGTGTTCAACTGGGCCAGAACATACATCGGGATTTTGGTGCTGTTTTTGGTGATCAGGCCTTGACTAATTTGATAAGGCATCGGCATTTGCCACTGGCCGCCGTCTATGCCGCCCCCGGCCGATCCGATTTCTACGTTATCTCTGGCCGAACCCCAGTTGGCTTGCTTGGCAACTGTTACCTCTGTCATTCCGTATTTGGCAAAAAAGCCTTTTTCTTGGGCAATGATTAAAGGTGCTGCTTCGACGATCGGGATGTATCCCAATGCGATTTTAGTGCTTTCAATTCCTTCTACTCTTTTCTCGTTGGCCACAGCAACTGCTGAGGTTGCCACCGGCACTGCCCCGCCACCAGCAGTGGCTCCACCACCGCCAGCACTAGCACCCGGTTCGGGAGGATTTCCCAAACACCCTTTGAGCAGTATTGAACTGACTGCAGATGCACCTGCTGTAACGATAAATTTACGCCGAGAAAGCGCAGAAAATTCATCTGAAAATCTTGTCATAGTCTAGCCTCGCTGCAATTCATAATCTTCTGTAACAACATTCACTGAAGTTTATCAAGGCGCTTTTTTTCTGTTCGCTAATGGAATTTAGCGAACTGTTTTGAGCGATCCTTGGCAGGAGGGAGAAAAAGATTTATCGCTAGTATAAGTCTTTAAACTATCCCTGCTGATTTGACTTGTTTGATTAATATCGATATTTCGATCGGCCCAGTTGTGTGAGGTGGCAAAAAGCGAGCAGCACATTTTCTTGGCTTCGTTATTAGCTTACCGTACTCTTGCTGAAATTATAAAACAATTATTAAATTTGATTGATAAGTAAATCTTTTAGCTGTGTGCTATCGATAAGGAAGGGTTGGGAAGGGCGATCGGGTTTGCTTATCAAAACTGGTTTAAACCAAGGCTTCCAGGGTAAAGGTTGTAGCGAAGGGCGATCGGGCAGCCTTCAACTGTATTGTCAATAAGTTGCAAACATCGCAGCCACCGCACATTTACTTTGTTAATATACGTCTATATTTTTTTTAGAAAATTGTAGTTTATTATACAGAAATAATAAACTTTTTAGGATTCGGCTGTTTTAAAAGGCTTAACTGGTTTTCATTGGACTAAAATTGGCGCTTAATCGTAAGTGATTTACCGGATAGGATATGACGTGCGCTTTCAGGTTCGATTTCTGTAATACCGAGAAACCGGGTTTCTTCAAGAAACCCGGTTTCTAAACACCCGAAATTACTAATCGCTCGCACTTTTGTACAGCAGCTTAGTTGGGCGGGTCAAAGCGGTTGACGGAGAGAGCAACACCGATCATCGGCAGAGCGACGCCGAAGCAAATCAGCCACTGATCCAGATTCATCGGAGCCGTCTCAAATATGCTATTGACAAACGGAGAGTTAGCAAAGATAATCTGCAAAATTATCGCCAGGACAATTCCCACACCGAGGGCGGGAGCGCCGCTAACTTCTTCCTTAGAACCGCTAAATTTAGCAATCAAAGAAGGCAACAACTGGCTGAGACTCAACAGGTAAAAAATTCTCCCCATTACCAAGGCTTGAATCGCCATCGTGCGGGCTAGTTCTAAGGTTCCCCAATCCGCTTGGCGCACCCATTCAAACATTCCGAAAATCAGAGTCCAGTTGTAAAGAGAAATAGCGATGATCCGCTTGATCCGATTTCCGGTGAGGAAAGGTTCGTTGACCGGTCGGGGCTGCTGTTTCATGACTCCCGCTGACTTGGGCTCGAAAGCCAGGGGCACAGTCATGGTGATCGAGTTGAGCATATTCAGCCAGAGAATTTGTAGCGACAAAATCGGCAATTCTCGACCGAGGAGGGTGCTGAGCAAAATTGTCATCGATTCTCCGCCGTTGACTGGGAGAATGAAGCTGATTGCTTTGAGCAGATTTTTGTAAACCGATCGCCCTTCTTCGACAGCAGATTCGATCGACGCAAAGTTATCATCGGTAAGAATCATGTCGGCGGCTTCCTTAGAAACCTCCGTACCGCTGCCCATCGCAATCCCGATATCCGCTTGTTTCAGCGCCGGCGCGTCGTTAACGCCGTCTCCCGTCATCGCCACAATTTCGCCTTGATTTTGCAAAGCTTCTACGAGGCGGAGTTTTTGTTCTGGGGCGACGCGGGCAAAAACTGAGCCGGCTTCTACGGCTTCGCCGAGTTCCTGCTTGCTCATGGAGGCGAGCTCGGCGCCGGTGTAGGCTACAAGTTCTCTGTGGTGTTTAGTTTTGCGGAATCCCATGCGGCGGGCGATCGCCTTGGCTGTAGCTATGTGGTCGCCGGTAATCATTTTGACTTGGATGCCGGCGGTTTGACAAGCTTGGACGGCTGCGATCGCTTCTGCCCGCGGCGGGTCAATCATGCCTTGCAGTCCCAAGAAAACCAGCCCTGACTCCAAATCCGAGTGATCGACGGAATTTTGGCTTTGCGGTACTGGCTTTTTCGCTAAAGCCAAGACGCGCAAGCCTTGATGCGCCATTTCATCGACTTGGTGGTGGATTTGTTCGCGATCGACTTCTACCGGATTTCCTTGGGTATCGAGACTGGAACCGCAGCGGCCGAGAATTGATTCTACTGAACCTTTGACGTACAAAATTTTGCCACTGGGAGTTCGGTGCAGCGTCGCCATGTATTGAAACTGAGATTCAAAGGGAATTGAATCCAGCCGCTGCATTGATTTGGACAAAGCTTGCTGACTCAATTCGGCTTTTTTGCCCGCAGCAATTAACGCTCCTTCTGTCGGATCTCCGACGACTATCCAATTATCGTCTTTGAATTCCAAGTGAGAGTCGTTGCAAAGCAGTCCAGCTTGCAAACATTCTTGCAAAGTTGGAGCTTGGCTAACAGTAATTGGCAGTTGGTTGAGTTGAATTTCACCTTCGGGGCTGTATCCCGTACCCGTAACCGAGTAGGATTCGCCGCCCGAATAGATTTCTTGCACCGTCATTTGGTTTTCCGTCAAAGTTCCGGTTTTGTCGGAACAGATGACTGTAGCGCCGCCTAGGGTCTCTACAGCGGGCAATTTGCGGACGATCGCGTGGCGATTTGCCATCCGGGAAACGCCTACGGCTAGGGTGACGGTGATGACGGCGGGTAAGCCTTCGGGAATTGCGCCGACAATCAGGGCGACTGCGGGTTCGACTGCTTCTTTAAAGGCTGAAACTCCCTCTGGGACAGGTCTGCCCAATCTGACGGCGAAGGTCAAGGTTGCCATTCCCAACACGAATAACAGCCAGTTTTGACTGAATTGGTTGAATTTGCGGGTTAAGGGGGTGGTGAGGTCGATGTGCCGATCTAATAGTTGGGAGATTTTGCCGGTTTCGGTTTTATTGGCGATCGCAATTACGATGCCGCTACCTTGGCCAAAAGTGACAAAACTGCCGGCATAGGCCATGTTATCCCGTTCTGCTAGTGGCGTTTCTTTTGGCAGAACTATGTCTCCAGATTGTCCTAATTCTTTTTCGACAGCAACTGATTCCCCGGTGAGTCCCGATTCGTCGATTTGCAAGTCGCGGACTTTCACTAAGCGCAAGTCTGCCGGTACTTTGTCGCCGGAAGTCAGGGTTACTAAGTCGCCAACAACGAGTTCTTTGGAGGGAATTTTTAATTTTTTGCCGCCCCGAATAACTGTGGCTTCAGTGGTGACAGCTTGGGCGAGGGCTTCAATTTTTTTCTCGGCTCCAGCTTCTTGGATGAAACTAATAGTAGCGTTTGTGGTTGTTACGCCCCAAATTACGCTAGCGTTTAGCCATTCTCCGATCACTGCTTTGATTAAACCTGCACTCAGCAAGATGATCAGGAGGGGTTGGTTAAATTGCAGGATAAATTTTAACCAGGCTGGTTTCCCTGCTTTAACTGTTAGTTCGTTGGGCCCGAATTTCTGTTGGCGATGGTTGGCTTCTGTCGGTTCTAAACCGCTTTCCAGGTTGGTTTCTAAGATAGTTGCAACCTTGGATATTTCTAGGTAGTGCCAATATTGCTCTGCTAAGTCTACATCGTTGGCGGATCTTGATGGCATTATTCTTCCTGAATATTGGGGGTGTGTGAGGAGCTTCGATCGCTCTTTAATAGGCACGCTAAATACAACTCAGCGCTCGTTGGAGCGTGAATATATTGAGCGGCTTAATTGTTTGTTGATTACTTTAACGGGCTGTGACTTACATCTATATTACAACGGATGTGGCCGTTTGTGGCAAGAGATGTGGGGAATTTTTTTCGGTGCTAAATCTGGTTTGGGACTTGGTGGCTAAGGTGGGGAAAAGTCGATCGAATCCCTTGACATTTTGCAAGTTTTAGGTGTGGTTGAAGAAAGGGAGGACACGGAAGTCACGGATAGACGGATTCATTATTGAACACGAGTCAGGAGTTATCGATCGCAGAAATGTTACAACCTAGTTAAGCAACAAAATTTTGAGTTCATGGAAATAGTAGTGACGCTGGTGCTGGGTTCAGTGCTGTTTGTCTGGGGAATGCGGTTCGGGCGGGTGTTAGTTCGATCGGGAGTGACGGCTAACGACTTGTTTAAGGGCAGAAATTCGATCGCCCTGCTGTTTTTGGGTTTTTATATTGCCTTGCTGCTACTGGCTCTAAATATGCCTCAAATGCCTGTTTTGCCGATCGAGTGGCGCTTTCACGGGATGCGAGTTACTTGGACTTTGCTCAGAGTGATGCTGATGGGAGTCTGCGGTATTGGGTTTAGTATAAGTTGGTTGACAGCGCGATCGCAAGTAATCGCAGTAATTTTAATTGGCTTGTTGGGATTGGGAGGATTTACAGGCGCTGAAAACTATTTTCTGGCGCCAATTTACGCTGATTTAATAGATAATTTGCGGCCAAACGGTGTATTTCGGCAAACATCTAACAGCAGTTGCGCGCCGGCGGCGCTAGCAACAGTGTTAAGGCGTTGGGGGATGGATGCGACGGAATCGAGTGTAGCTAGAGAGGCCGGCACGAGTCGCTTGGGAACTTCCATGCCACAGTTAATTATAGCAGCAAGAGCTTTGGGCGTAAATGCGATCGAACTAACGCCAACTTGGGAGCAAATTCAGCAAATTAATCGCCCCGGAGTGCTAGCAGTTTGGCTATTTGACGGCCCTCGGAAGCTACCCCACGCGGTCGCTTTGCTGGGAATGAATGACCGTGTAGCTGTCATTGGAGACCCGGCGCGGGGCAGGATTTTCTATTTAGATAGGGCAACTTTTGCCAAAGTTTGGCGCGATCAATACGTGCCGATTTTCCGGTCTGCTGATATCTTGTTAAGCAATCAGCAAGCTATTGACTATTTGAGTAAATTAGGATATAATGGCGGCAATTTAAAAGCAGATATCGAGCGCTTTCAAAAAGACAAAAAATTGCAAGTCAGCGGCAACTTAGACCGGATGACTGAGTTAATGTTGAGCGGCAGTTTTTTGGAAGAAGTCCCCAGATTGGATGGGAAATAGTTATTAAGGAATGAGAATTAAATAACTTCCACAAGATTGTGGGACGGGCGGGACGCCCATCCCACAATAACAATTAAAATTGTAAGTTATTTAATTAGCGATCCTAAAAATCATCAAGCGCCGAGGCACTCTTGACCAACAGAAAATAGGAATCATGCGGTTTTTTTTCAAACAATCTTTGAGTCATATTATGTTCGGTATATTACCCCTAATACCGTAGGGGTTCCCCTCACGGAAAATATCTGCTAATAATTGACAATCTCAAAAACCCGCCCTTTTAATCGCTCGATCGCACATGATATCATCCGTTCCTAGCGATCGAATATTTGCGATCGCCCCAGCAGATAATCGGCGATCGCACATTGGTAGCGTGGCTGCATGAAATTACCGTAAGCGTAGGCAGTTGCATCTAATTCCTGCTATATTTTTACGGTCGATCGCACCTTGGTCACGCCTCACCGTTTTTGACAGTTGGGAACAGTTGAATCCCTCATTTTAGGCTCAGACAGCTTGACTTCCCATCCAGGTAAATTCCACCAATTAACTCGCTGATTCGGCTGAATCCAAAAGTTTAGTTGTGTAATCTTACCATCCTCAAATCTGAGTGTGGGAAAGGTAGGATAACTGGTATCATCGGTTTCGCGATAAGTGCGTCCCAGGTAATTTAGGCACGTCGTTAATCCCTCATTAATTCCCAATTCTTCCACTCCCGTTCCCTTCAATTTGGCATCATCGTAAGTGAAAGAACCGTTGAATGTATTGCCCGCTAACCCGCCTTTGGTAACAGCGATCGTGAAATCGTAGGTGACGGGAACTGCGTCGGCTTGGGTTGCAGTTACAACTGTGCTCAGAAGAGTCGTGGCGATGGCTACAGAGAGTTTTAAAATTGCTCGCACACTCGCATCCCGAAACAGAACAACACTATAAATTCCGCTTTCAGCCATCGGGAAACTCCTTGATTAAACTTATATAGTCAGTGTGCATTTTGGATATGATATCATAAGCTATCAGTTACAGCATATTCCATGTAGATGTAGAGGGCGAGAAACCGGGTTTCGAGCAACAGAATCAGTAAGGATGGGAGAACTGTAAAGAAACCCGGTTTCTGGGGTATACTTCATCAACCTGGAATACGCTGTAAATGCGATCGCAGCCGAGTGCTAATCGAACAAAAATTACCGCATCTGGTTAATCATGGATACTTTTTTTGCTCTGAAAAACCCCACCTAAAAAAACGTCTTTAATCGCCCAAAATTAACTCAGTAGATTTAACCACATTCATTCCCGCCACCGCAAATTTTTGATAAGCTGCATCGGCTTGTTCCGTGAAATCAACAACACCCGGAACAACCACAGGCGAAGTGCAATCTTCCAGCAAATAAACCTTCTTTGCCAAACTCGGATCTCGCGCCAAAATTTCCGTTAACAAATCATCAATTGTCCAAGCAACGCAGTGACTTTTCGCTTGTCCGGCAATAACTACTGCATCAAAATCGAGTAATTTATCAATAAACTTAGCATTCTTTTCCGCAATCGGATTGCCGTCGAATCCCTCTAAAACTTCCGGCCGCAAAACCGAATAGTTTTCAGTCAGTGGATTCCCGCCTTTGATCTCAAAAAGTGCTTGGCTGTTGCGGGCTATAGTATGAAAAAATACAGCTTCTTCCACCGCAGAAACCAGCGCGTGTCCGATGCCACCTAACATTGAGTGATAGGGCCAAATTGTCAGGGGATATTTCCCATCGGCGCTGAGTTTTTTGACGTAGTGGAAAGCCTGTTTTTCCAGTGCTGAAAAATTAGCCCCGCTGATGCTATCGGCTACGGCGGGATTGACTTTCCAAATGCCTTTTTGGACATCTTCGAGTGTAATAGAAGTTGCGGCTGGTAGGGGGTGTTCGCCAGCTTCGTTTATCCAAAAGATTGGATGAAAAATTTGCATGGCGGTGTGGGTGTCCATTGTCGGCGCAATGGTTGTAATTGCGTTTAAATTGCGATAAATAAATTCGCACAGTCGCAGGTTATCATCAACGGCACCACTACCGGATCGCCCGCCCACAAATAATTCAAATTCGGGCAAGCAAAATGTATTTTGGGCGTCTATTATCAGCAAACAAATCTGATTTTTGTCGCTGGCGGCGGGCGGGATGTTGTGCTGTGTAGCCCAATCTTTCGCTTGGGCGGCGCGTTCTAGGTAGGGTACTCGCCAGACTTCGCCTACTTTTTTGGGGTCGAAATATTCGGGGATTGGAAGTTGGGCTGGTGGTGTCATGACGATCGCTTTTAGGGTTGTTTACAGTAATAATTTAAGTTTGGAGTATAATGCTGATAAATATTTGCGGGTGAATCATGGCAAAAGCACGAATCCAAGATTATGCTAGGGTAAAATTTAAACGCATAGTGTTGTTTTTTTCGATCGCACTTTTGCTCGCTCTCTTAATTGTAGCAACTCGCTCTGCCTACGTTCAAGATGTTTTGAGAACTCTGTTAATGCGGATCGAGGATTTAGGGTGGTGGGGGCCAGTGGCTTTTGTAGCTACTTATAACTTGGCTACTGTGCTGTTTGTACCGGGTTCGGTACTGACGCTGGGAGGGGGAGCGATTTTTGGTCTGTGGTGGGGTTCAGTTTACGTATTTGCGGCGTCCATTTTAGGTGCGGTATTTGCTTTTGCGATCGGGCGCTATTTATGCCGCGATCGCGTGGTAAAATATATGGAATCTCACCCCAAGTTTAAAGCTCTCGATCGCGCAGTTTCCCAACAAGGATTAAAAATAGTTTTTTTGACTCGTCTTTGTCCTTTATTTCCTTTCAATTTATTGAATTACGCTCTAGGAATTACTCAAGTTTCTTTGAAAGATTATGTGCTGGGTTCCTTTGGCATGATACCGGGTACAATTATGTACGTTTACTCCGGTTCTTTGGTGGGAGAGGTTGCGGCGATAGGCACGGCAACTGTGTATGCCAGTCCTCAAGATTCCGCAGTAAAATGGTTGATTAATATTATCAGTTTTCTCGCTACTGTCGCTGTTACTGTCTTTATCACTCGCATAGCCAGCAAAGCTTTGGAAAAAAGTATTTAATTAGGAGAATTTGCCCATGTCACAATCAAAAGTCGATCGCGTAACTGTCCCCCCGATGGACGAACACAACCAGAAATTAGTCTCCTATTTGCATCCGCCCGATTGGGTAAATCCGCAGCCGGCTAGTTCTTATAATTTAGTAGTAATTGGTGCGGGACCCGCCGGATTAATTGTGGCTGCCGGTGCGGCAGGTTTGGGCGCGAAAGTTGCTTTGATTGAAAAACATTTGATGGGCGGCGACTGTTTGAATGTCGGTTGCGTGCCGTCAAAAGCTTTAATTCGAGCGTCTCGCACTGTCGGCGATATCTGGGAAGCAAGTAAATTTGGTGTTAATGTTTCTGACAGTGTAGAAGTGGATTTTGCCGCTGTGATGGAACGGCTGCGCCGGATTAGGGCGGGAATCAGCGATGTTGATTCTGTTGAACGCTACCAGTACAAATTAGGAGTTGATGTTTTTTTAGGTTCTGGTCGTTTTACTAGCAATAATACAGTAGAAGTTGGGGGGCAAACTCTCCGCTTTAAAAAAGCAGTAATTGCCACAGGTGCAAGGGCGCTACAACCAGAAATTCCCGGGTTGCAGGAAGCTGGATATCTGACAAATGAAACTGTCTTTAACCTCACGGAAAGGCCACAACGCTTAGCTGTAATTGGCGCAGGGCCGATCGGCTGCGAATTGGCTCAAGCCTTTCGGCGGCTGGGTTCGGAAGTCGTATTGCTGCACAAAAATGCTCAGATTTTAGACAAAGAAGATGCGGATGCTGCTAAAATCGTGCAGCAGGCTTTTCTACGCGAAGAAATTCAACTAATACTAGAATCCACAATAGAGCGCGTTGAGCAAACAAATGCAGGCAAAGTAATTTATTATCAATCTCAAGGTAAGGAAGCCTCGGTAACAGTAGATGAAATTATTGTGAGTACAGGGCGATCGCCCAACGTCGAAGGATTGAATCTGGAGGCGATCGGCGTCGAATACGATACACAAACAGGCGTATTTGTCAACGACAACTTGCAAACTACTAATCCCCGCATTTATGCCGCCGGCGATATTTGCATGAAACATAAATTTACTCACGCTGCTGATTTTGCCGCGAGAATAGTAATTCAAAACACTCTATTTTTCGGGCGCAAAAAGCTCAGCGCTTTGACGATACCTTGGTGTACTTACACAAACCCGGAAATTGCGCGCGTCGGAATTGGGGAACACGAGGCTAAGGAAAAAGGCATTGATCTCGATACATTTTTAATTCCTTTCAGTCAAGTCGATCGGGCAATTATTGACGGCGAAGAGGAAGGATTTGTGAAAATTCACGTCAAGAAAGGCAGCGATAAAATATTAGGTGCAACTATTGTAGCGCGACACGCTGGGGATATGATAAGCGAAATTACTTTAGCAATGGTTAACAATATTGGTTTGGGAAAGATTGCTAGCACAATTCACCCGTATCCAACACAAGCTGATGCAATTCGGAAAGCGGGAGATGCTTACAATCGCACTCGTTTGACTCCGTTTGTGAAAAATTTGTTTAACCGCTGGCTGGCTTGGACGCGATAGTTTGAACTGTATTGAATCAACACCAGGTACAATTGAACCGTAGGGGCGGGTTCACCAACCATCTATGGAAAAAATTAATAATCTCCTAAACCCGCCCCCACCCGATCGCAAATACAAATTTACCATTAATTTATTGAATCAAATGTTGATGTAAAATTGGGCCGTGGCGGGGCGGGTTTATCAGATTGTTTGATTTCTGTTCGAGATTTCGGTGAACCCGCCCCTACAGAGATTGCGGTTTCAATCTTCCCATTTACGTTTCTGTTTCTGTTTCCAATCCAACACCTTCATACAAAAGTGCGATCGGCAAATCAAACCCAATACTTGATAAAGTGATAATCTCCCCAGCAGTGTAAGAATAGTACAGCCACATTCTCCCCTCTCCCCGACAGTAACGCTCAACAAAAATCTTTTGTGAATCAATCAAGATATACTCTTGCAAAGTCGGAATTTTCAGGTAACAAGTGAATTTTTCATCCCGATCTTTAGCACTTGTACTGGGAGAAAGAACTTCCACAATGATTTTAGGATTCTGAATGAAATTGCGTGAATTAATGTCTTCTGGATCGCAACTGACTATCACATCAGGGTAGTAGTAACGGCTTTGAAAACTGACTTGCAATTTCACGTCTGATACGTTCATCCGACAGCCTGTGGAACGTAGATGCGGGCGCAATGCAGTGTAAAAGTTAAGTGCAATATCGTTATGGGGAATTGTACTACCCGTCATGGCAAAAACTTCGCCGTTGACATATTCGTGGCGAATCTCTTGTTGAGCTTCCCATTCGAGATATTCCTCAACGGTCATTTTTTGGGGTGCTTGGGGAATGGCTACCATAACAATTTTTTTGTCACTGTTACTTTGATTATAGCATTAGGCATGGGACAATTTTCAGAAAAACCATAGGTCAAAAATCCCCTTCATCTACTTGGAATACCGTCAATCCCAAGCCTCTCCACATATCAACAACTTGCTGGCGATCGTCCAAAACAAACTTTATGTTATACTTTCCATCAATATGCTGCCGATAGAATTCATCTTTAATAATCGCATCCTTCCTCATATCTCCCGTTTTCCGCATATAAAGAGCAGCATAATTGACATCGTACTGCTGCAACCATTTTTCAGTTTGAGGTTGACAGTCATCTGTGCGGCCCGACACTACAATAATATGGGCGCTGGTTTGCCACTTGCGAACGGTATCTAAGACGGGCTGATTTGGTAAATCGCGATCGCACGTCGAAGCATCAAAAGGATTTCTACCGTTGAGAAGTGCCAGCGTGCCGTCCATATCAACAATAATTGCATCCGGCAAATCCGGGTTATATTCCGGCGGCACAACGGGAACCCGCACGTACTTATTGTACATCTTCATTATCACATCTTTGCCCACCGAATTAAGCCTTTTCAAATCCCGTTTAATACATTCCTCAACCGGAACTTGTAGGAAAGAATCATTAACTTCGACAACAGCTTTACCTTTAACCAACTCCTTGATATGCTCGATGTGAGGCCCAAAATTAGTATCATCAACAATGACGTGCTTGCCACTTTCCAAAGCCATCAAAATAATCGTATCTCTCAACTGCAAAATAAACTTTTCATTCGCCGGCGACCAATGAGAAGCGTGAGCCATTTCTCTGAGCAAATCTTTATTGCTACGCACCCACTTTGCAGGTTCCGACAGCAGCAATTCCCTAGCAAATTGAGATTTTCCAGAAGCAGGTAAGCCGACAAGTATAATAACTCTTTTCATGGCAATTGGCAATTGGTAATTGGTAATTGGGCATTGGGCATTGGGCATTGGGCATTGTTTAAATACTTAAGCTGTTCTCCATTTAAATTGTGTGTCAAAAATCACTCAAATTATTGTGGGATGGGCACGCGAGCCCGTCCAGAATATGCAATTTAAACGCGCAACAGCTTACCTCTTCATTCCATCCGTTACATCCGTTACATAATCCGTTGCCGAACTTCCCTCTTCCTTCAACATCTGCCTCACGCTCGATCATTAATCCGTGTATCCGTGTCAAAATCCGTGTCGTGCCTTCCTTCTTCTACAAACCTAGATGGAGGTAATCTAAACCCAATAACTCTTCTATCTTATGAATAGTAACATCGCGGAGAGCTTCTTTCACTC
This sequence comes from Microcoleus sp. D3_18_C2, assembly GCF_036702395.1. Classification (NCBI taxonomy): domain Bacteria; kingdom Bacillati; phylum Cyanobacteriota; class Cyanophyceae; order Oscillatoriales; family Microcoleaceae; genus Microcoleus; species Microcoleus sp. D3_18_C2. Next base: position 18,386 of record NZ_JAUBTG010000060.1, read on the forward strand.
CCGCAACTCTTCGGGCCCGCAAAGAAAACAAAATCCCGGAATACGGCAAATGTTTCACAGCTAAGGCAAAATCTTTCTGAACTTCGATATGTTCGTGCTGTCGGTAAACCTCCTCGATTTCTTCAACCAAAGATTGATATTTGTCCTTAACTTGTTGATACAACTCACTCCACTCAGGAAAATAAGCTAAAAACTCTTCTCCTTCATTAGTTATAACAATCTCGATCATCCTGCGGGTAGAAAACCCTTCGCGGAGATGGGAAATCGCGACATATTGCGGAGACTTTACTTTAACTCGGTTGAAATCAGCATCGCAGATAATATACCCTTCCGAATTCATCGGATCTAAATGTTGAGCAGCTTCGATAACTTCTTTCCAGCTAGTTAAAGGATAGGATGCTACCAATTCCCAGCCGTATTTATTAGCCCAAATACTCGGATCTGTTTCTAGCAGCGTTTGAGTGTTGCGAACCCCGTGCAGCACGATTTGATTGTTTTGTTGCTGGACAACTATTCTATTGTAAGGCGTCATCAACTCAAAGATAAAACACTGGTCGGTTTCTTGTGGCAATTGATATCCCAATTCTTGCCAAACTTTCCAAAAAAGTTCGGCAAAGCTGAATCCAAAACCGTTAACTTCGCCGGCGGCGTCGGGAGTGCCACTAGATTGCACTCTCCATTCTCCCTTGTAAAAATACAGTACAGTCAAAGAACCGTCTAGTTTTTGGTAAACTTTGGCATTTGTCCAATCAATTGCAGCGGCGTGAATTTCTCCGTAATTAAAAAATTTGTCGTAGGGATAAGAAACTATCTGCCAATCTTGAGATGAATCTAAAATAATGCCTCGGCACTGCTGGACTATTTTTTCGCCCAGGGGAGATTCTATCTGCGAGTATTTCAGACAGACTAAATCGGGATATTGGCGGTGGCGGGTAACTTTGATATGATAAGTTTCGGACAAAGTTTCCAATCCGTGCTGACGTAAATACTCTTGTAGTTCCACCTTCGATTCCTAAAATTGTCGCCTTTTCTATTTTATCTGTAACTGCATATTTTAGGGCATTTGTAAAAAAAAAGTTAAAGTTGCTTTTTTGCGGAATGCCTATTGGGAGTTTGGTATTTTCGAGTATCGTTGTAAATAGGTGAATGTGCTTCACCGAAAAACAGGACTGTTTCGACATCAGGGAAAAACACAGTGAACAATAAATTATTACTTTTGGCGACTTCGGCGTGTGTATTGACTGCTTTAGTACCTGTATCGCGAGTTTTTGGTGCGTGCGAATTGTCGCAGCTACCGCCGGAAACAAAATCTGTTGCTGTAGCGGGTACGGCTGTTCCGGTAAGTCAAATTTTGCAAAAGTTAAAAGGCAAAACACAAGTACCAATTTTCCTCCCCAGTCGGCTTCCTATTTCGCAGAAGCTTTACTATCAAAGTCAAGCGAAAACAGACAGCTATACTATTTCTATGGAGTATACAGCAGATTGCCGAGGTGCGGGAGCTTGCAGTTTTGGGGAAATTAGAGGTCAGAAAGGCGGTGAGTTTTCTACCAAAGTAGAAGGGGTAACTAAGACTTTAAAAAATGTTCAACTGGCTGACCGAGTGAAAGGAGTTTATCATAACGGTTGCGGGGCTTACTGCACAGCAACTATCGAGTGGAAAAGTCGGGGTTTTATGTATACCGTAGCCCTTAAGAACGGACGAGAATCTGATTTAATTTTAATAGCAAATTCTGCTATTCTAGCTCGGAAGCGTTAAGTTTTGTAGTGGGGACGCACAACTTTTATCTGTAGGGTGCTCCGTGCGTACCTGACCGTTATTGTATGATATATCTTAACTCGCACTCGCCTCTTACAAGATGCTATGGTTTTTTGCGCTGACCTACTTAGGGGGAAATCAGGATGAGGAGAAGATGGCTATTTGCGGCGATTTTTGCTTGTGTGGTGACTGCTTTTACCATCGCACCTTTGACACCAAACTCAGCGTTAGCAAGGACTGAACTCCCCATTACAGAAATCCGCTGGTTTAATTATTCCCCTGAAGATAGCTGGCAACCGATACAATTTATTGTACCCGATCGCAACACTGCAAAATCTGCCAACGGCGGTAAGTTGCGATTGTACGATGTTCATATTGCCAAGATGTTTGAGATTTCTCATTTTCTGTGCGATCGCGATCGTGCTTCTGAGGGTTACAATTGGTCTTATCAAGCGGAAAATGGCAATATTGAGATGGGACGCTTCAAAATTAGCTGCAATCTCGCCCGTTCCATAGCCACAGCTTACGGCTTAGGGAAACCCGAAATTACAGTGATTCGCCGCAACTTCAACCTCACAAACGGTCGCCCTTCTTTTGCGCTAGAAAAATACTCGATTCCCACTTTTAACATTGCTAAAAATAGAGTTGTGCAGTGGAGGAATTTTGTCCAAAAAATTCCCCCAATCCCCGATAACTCAGGTGCAAAACAGGCTAACAGTCGTTTTCCTGCTAGTAACATCTTTAGACAAATCAAAGGCAAAACGCGAGTGCCTGTTTTTCTTCCGAGTAGACTTCCTTTATCTGACATTCAGCAACTTGATTTTGATGTGCAAGCCGGTGCCAACGGTTACATTGTGGGAATGTATTTAGGCAAAGGATGCCGTGCGGGAGCTTGTTATTTCGGCACAATCGAAGCTAAAAGAAATGAACCGTTTTCGCCTCCTTCGCAATTGCCGCAGGATACTTACAGAAGCGTTGAATTGGCAGGCGGATTCAGGGGGATTTATTTCAATAATTGCGGTGCTTACTGCACTGCTTTTGTTGAGTGGCAAAGGCTGGGGGTGCTGTACCGAGTCACAAGGAAAAACGCACGGCAGCAAGAAGTTGTCCAGATAGCAAATTCGGCACTTCAAGCAGGGCCACGTTAATACCATTTTAGATTTTAGATTTTAGATTTTAGATTTGGTAATGGCTATCACTAGACTCCAATTGCATTCATTCGCAAACAATCTAGAAATTATCTCCGTTTATCTGTGTTTATCTGCCTTGCATTTGCGGTAGATCGATCGAAGATATATGCAATAAGTCTACTTTTTATGCTAAGGATCGCGAATTAAATAACTTATAATTTTAATTGTTATTGTGGGATGGGCGGGACGCCCGTCCTTTTTGGACGGGCGTCCCGCCCATCCCACAAACTTGTGGAAGTTATTTAATTCTCATTCCTAAGCTGTTTGGTGGCTTGAGAAGTACGATCGCAACTTCGATCGCCCTTTTCCCCTCGCAACTACATTTCTATCCCCAAATCTCGCAACCTTTGAGCTAATTCTTTCTCGCAGCAGCTAAGCTAACTCCTCATGTCAAGCAGGTTCATCCGGCTCGACCCTAGGTAAATCTTACATCGCCCGCAGGCTTTGCTTCAGAATGTCGATCGCCCCCGTGCCAGCGACGCCCAATGCTAGATGGGAAACATCATCAGGAATCACTGCTACGGGCAGTCCTACCATTTTAGATTTTAGATTTTAGATTTTAGATTGGCAATGGCTTATTATGTAAAGGTTTGGAGCTTGCCTACCGTTGCATCCTTTTTTCAAACAGGCGGTCAAAATCTGGTATTTCTCTTTTATCGCCCGAATTATCCCAACCAGCAATTAAAGTCCCCACCTGCGGTACGCTAGATCAGGTGAATATATTGGCTGATTTCAAGCTATCCTCCGATCGATCTTATGTCCCCAACCACATCTGCCCCTTCCCGAACCGTTCGCATCGGTTCCCGCAAAAGCCAACTCGCTCTCGTGCAAACCCACTGGGTGCAAGAACAGCTACAGAAACACTTCCCGCAACATACTTTTGAAGTCCACACCATGTCCACCCAAGGGGACATAATTCTTGATGTCGCCCTCGCTAAAATTGGCGATAAAGGACTTTTCACCAAAGAATTAGAAACGGGGATGATTAACAATGAAACGGACTTTGCCGTTCATTCCCTCAAAGATTTGCCTACCAATTTGCCCGAAGGTTTAATTTTAGGATGCGTCACCGAACGGGAAAATCCCGCTGACGCCCTGGTAGTTCACTCCAAGCACAAAGACAAGCAACTCGACACCCTCCCAGAAGGTTCAGTAATCGGCACTTCTTCCCTGCGGCGGCTAGCTCAACTGCGACACCATTTCCCTCATTTTGAATTTAAAGATATTCGCGGCAATCTCAATACTAGACTCGCTAAATTAGATGAGGGCGGTTACGACGCGATTATTTTAGCAGTTGCCGGCCTCGAAAGATTGGGAATGGGCGATCGCATCCACCAAATTATCCCTGCTGAAATCTCCCTTCACGCCGTCGGACAAGGTGCTTTGGGCATCGAATGCCGCGCCGGAGACACAGAAATCATGGCACTGATTAAAGCTCTCGAACACTCGGAAACCGCCCAAAGATGTTATGCTGAACGCGCATTTCTGCGGGAATTAGAAGGCGGCTGTCAAGTGCCGATCGGCGTCAATACCAAAATAGAAAACGGTCAATTAACCTTAACCGGAATGGTATCGAGTCTCGACGGCCAGCGATTCGTCAAAGATAGTGTTTCCGGCGCCGCCGAGACTGCTGAAATGATCGGAATTGACCTCGCTCACCGCCTGCGCCAACAGGGTGCTAGTGCAATTTTGGAGGAAATATTTGTCGAAGTTCAACGTGGTTCCTAAAACCGATCCGCATCTCTTTGTCAATGCTTTTAGACGCGATATATCGCCTTTTGTAGAATAAAAATAACAGGCGGTTTGCTTTGGCAAAACAGGTAGAGTAGCAGTCTGATTGTAGATTTTTGATGGGATTTTAAGTAGGGCTTGCGGGATAGATTTCAAAAATATCTGACTAATTTAGGACGCTCCGCACGGGTGTTAAGCAACCCGGTTTCTGATGTAAGTCTCGCTGTATAGCCCAAGATTTATGGTAAAAACCGGTTTTTTTTCGTAAGTCCTAGAGTTCTTAACCTCTCCATCCAAAATCTACAATCAAACATCCAAAATTAATCAGCAATTTATTTCAGGTAAAAGCCCACTATGAGCGCTAGAGAAACTCAATTAAAGCTGGAAGTGAAAAAGGTTCAGCAACTCTATAGCAAAATGCAAGCAGACCAACAAGCTTTGCAGAAGCAATTGAAAGAGTTCAAAACTCAAGCCGGAAGTTTTTCGGATGTAGTCGAGCAAGTCTTGCCGTCCGTAGTTTCAATTTACGTCATGGATTGGGATACAGAAGAAGAGATTTCTTCAGGAAGCGGGTTCTTTGTATCGCCGGACATAATTGTCACGAACTATCACGTTGTAGAAGATATTGCCGATGAAGATTACTTCTATGAAGAAGATGAAATCGAACAGGTTTTAGTGGAAACTCATGACGGAAAATTGAGATTGGCAGAGGTGGTGTTTACTGGTAATGCCGAAGAAGATTTAGCATTACTCTTAATTAGCGATTTTACCTTCGACCCGAACACAGGGGAACAAGTGGACTCTCCCCAAGAATATCCTCCCCTAGAGTTGTCTTTGGATGTGAAAGTGGGCGATCGAGTAATTGCTGTGGGCAATCCTTTGGGGCAGTTTGCTTCAACTGTAACTCAAGGTATTGTGAGTGCAATTCGCGAACCAGAGGAATATGAAGAAGGCGACGATGAAGAAGATGATTTTGCTGAAGTGAAGGTGTTGCAAACTGATGCGGCGATTAATCCGGGAAATTCCGGCGGCCCGTTGATTAATATGGCTGGTCAAGTGGTTGGTGTGAATACGTGGGGAGTGGAAGATGCCGACAGTATTAATTTGGCGATCGCCTCTGAAGCTTTGGATGATTTTCTAGCGGGATTTGAGGAGACTATTGAGGACAATTCTCAGAATTAGTCGGGAGTTTCTGTAATATGTCATTCGGGCGATCGCCCTCGATCGAAATAAGGGCGATCGTTCTTTTTTTACCGGAAATAAACGCAGATGGGATAAGAAAGATTGCCTGTTTTTTGCGAAAGAGTTCTCGCTATTTTCGATCGCAGATATATAGTAAATTTCACCACGTTTCATCTGTCAGTCCATCTGCAACTGTCGCGTCCCACTCCGGGTCATTTTCTAGAGATGCTTCTCGGTAGGCCGACTCTAGTTCCAGACTCCGCAATAACTTCAGTGCTACTTCTATTACTTGGGAGTCAGAGCCAAAAAACCGGGTTTTTTTACCAAAATACTTCGTTGGAACATCGCAGATTTGGTAACAAACCCGGTTTCTGACCGCCCGTGCGTCCAGGAATGTTCATGCAGCCTCGGTCAAAGTCCTGACACGCAAAACTTCATTAGACATCAACGGTTCAATTTCCGACTCAGCTAAGGTAATTACGGCTATAGTTTCACCTAAAGCATTAAAAACTTCGAGACTGTAGCCATCCTCATCGGGGTGGGGATGATGCTCAACAATAGTGGCAATATCTCCTCGACAGAGTTTGTACTTAGGTACATCTGTTCGTAATGCTACTCTTTTAAACAAGGGAAATTTCATTTTCATACCTCCTTATTGGGATATAGGGTAATAAACTTGGTTTTTTGGGATGGAAACTCAGTCATCCAAATAGTTACTACTGGCAGACCTCTTCCGTTAGGGCCAGTTAATGTGCCACGAATTTCATACTTATTACCATAGCGCGTTTCTTCGGTTGGTGTTGCATCCAGAGGCAAAATTTGTTCTCTTAAGTCTTTTTCTAGTTGTTGCCAGTTGTCTTGGGTATAGTTGGCTTGTGCAAGAAACAAAGATTTATCATCTTCTAGTAAGAACTTGAGCAAGTATTGAGTTATTTTTGCTTCAGCAATAATGGTATCATTAGGTAGTTTCATTAACTTAATTTTGTAATATTAGTACAAGCGATTTAAAATTCTATCTTATTTAAAGATCGATCGCCCTTCCCATCCAGAAAGGCGATCGATCTTTTTTTTAAAGGGTATGAAAAGAGCGATCGCAGTTTATTTGACCGCGTTTCCATTAGGATCTAACACACGAATTTGCATGGTTGCCGGCCCATTGTAGGTTGTTGGAAGCAAGCGGGCATAAACGCGATCGCTCACTTTGCTCCAAATGCCGCGAGGGTATTTACTATCTCCTGAATCGCTAGGTGCTTCACCCTGCAAAACCATTTCATTTTGTAACTGGTCAAAATTATCGCGATACCGCTGTAAAGCAGCGCGACCTTCTTGATAAGTTTTTAAGATTTGACTCATTTCACCAGGTAGCTGACCTAACACGCTATCAAAAGAAGGTACGCCGGGAATCGTGCTAGAAATCTGTCCCCATTTTGCCTGTAAATCTTCCCAAAAGCTGCGAGAAAGTTGCTGTTTAAACTCAGGCATAATTTTGTCTACAATGGCTTTGCTTTCAGGGGGCATATCCTCATACTTTACGCCTAACTGAATGTTCCAAGAAAGCACTTGAGCACTGTCATGAGGAATGCCTGCGGCAATATGTCGGGAATTGAGCGCTATTAAGGCATCAGCTTGCTTGCCTTTAATGGGGGCTAAAGGATAACCGACACTGGTTTGAGGGCCATAACTCCGAGGTTTAAAGCAAAACACTTGACCTGGTATTTCATAGTCTCCCGGAGGTAGCTGAACTTCTGGACTACCATTCGCCGATCGCAAGGCTTGTGAAAAGATTTGTAGATTGGCTGGATTTGCTTTGAATTCACCCCCAGGTGCCTCTGCAACTGTCGGGTAAATGTCTTTTATCCCTGTAGTGAAAGCGCGTTCATTTTCGACAAATCCGCCTAGCTGTCCAGCAATTTGAGTCAAAACAGCATCTTTGAGAATGTTACCTGCACCGCCTGGAACACCAGGAATATTAGGAAGGCCGGGGATGTTAAGTTGAGCAAGACGAGTGTTGCTTAAATGATGATTTACTTGAGTGTGACTGGCTAGCTGTTCGGTGAAATTTATGCTTTCTTTTTGCCTGAAATTTTTGGCATAAGTTTCAAATTTGCTCTCTAAGCTTTGAGCTAGGATCTCAGGCTTCAAGTTGCTGGTAGTGTTACTAAGTCCAGGATTCGGAGTCCAAGCAAAAGATTGCATACCAGGATTAGGTGGCTTACCTGTATAGCAACCATAACAAAAGTTTTGAAGTTGGTGATTTATTTGCCCACCTATAGCGCGTGCTGTAGCCCCTGGGTTTCTTGCTAGTAGCTTACAGCCTTCAGGATTTTTTATACACCAATCAGCAACAGCTCCGGTAGCTCCAGCAAGGGCTGCAAGAGGAGCCCATCTTGCAACTCCTGCTAATACCCTTGGTGGAATACATTGAGCAACAATATAAGGTTCTTGTTTGGGAAAAGAAGTAGTTGCCCATAATTGGCTATTATACTGGTTTTTTTGCGGATAAAAAGTATCACCCTTGTTTTTGTTTCTTCTTAACAGTTCCTCGATTTCTCGCATCTTCTCGAAAAATCTTTCCAAAAACATTTTTCTAGCTCCGTCAGCAGCGCCTTGAGCTTCCCCACCTTTCGTCCCTAGCTCGATATCAACTCTGTTCACGTTTCGCGGAGGATTGGGGAGGGATGTTTGATTAGTATTAGGTATTTTTGTCTCCTTTCTAGGGATATTTTTAACATTATTGAAAACTCTCTGAACACTCTGAAAAAACTTACTACAGTCAATCTGTGAGTTCAATATTACCTCTTGACTTGCTGGATAGCTATTTTTATCAATTGATATAGGGGAAAACTCCAGAAAATCTTGAAGAAAGTTATTACTTGCTAAAATTAAATTTTTGCCTTTGCTAAAAGTATCATTTATGAGGCTAATTCTTGGAGAAGTATTGGGAATTTTCCCTAAAGTGAAGTAAATTGCATTTGTGCTGTTGTGTTCATAAATTACTCCCCAAATAGCTTCACTATCTGTACTTTCTAAAACTTCAATACTTGAGTTTAAATCTTGAATATCTGCGACTAAAGCTTGTTCTTGGGGAATCTTACTTGCAAAAAAACTAGATGGTAATTGAGATTTTTGGCAGTTTTCACAGACAGAAAAAATGGGGTCATCACCAGTATTAGTAATTTTGACAGTCTTAGTAAAAATGAGAGAATCAGGTGAAATATCTGCATAAGCACTGTAAATCCAAATTCCCTCTACAAAACTAAAATTTGGTTGTTGCTGAATAGGTTGACTTGGATTAGGTTGATCAACTTGAGGTCTAGTTTCCGGTTGACCCGAACCCGGATTATCAAAATCAGGACGCAATGGCTGATTCGGCCCCGGATCTTGAGGAAACGGCGGCGCCTGCGGATTACTCCCAGCCGGCACACTCGGTGCATCATCAAACTCCCCCGGATCTCGCTGCACCAACCAATCCGAAATATTCCTTTCCATAGCAGGCGGAGTCGCCGCCACCACCCGATCGGACGAATTAACTAAATTCACCGTGCAAATAGTAGTATTAAAACTAAAAACCGTACAAAGTGCAGCCGATAAAGCCCGATTGACAATCGTACCAGGAGCCAGCAAAGCACTCATTAAAACTGCAAAAAAGCTGACAATACCCAGAGCAAAAAGACGAATACGACGCATAATTTACCTCAACTCAATGATTAAATAATGTTCCCATTAACCCTGTAGGGGCGGGTTCGCCTAGATATTCGACACCCATCCCAAAATTATGTAAACCCGCCCCCACCCCACCCATAGATCGAGAATTAATTGAATTTAACGGTGAGGCGGGAATAGTTATTCGGGGGTTATTGATTGGGTGGGGGCGGGTTTATTAAGATTATCGGTGGGTGGCAAAATCGATCGGTGAACCCGCCCCTACAACTCTAAAACGGCAAAAGTCTCCGAATTCCCCTCTGAATCACATCCTTAAATACCTCTTGAGCAAAATCTCCAAACCAACCCTGCGCTTCCCCAGGTTTTACCTCTTCCGCATCCGCATTTTCCGCAGGTTTCTCATCAACCTTCAAAGCAGATTTCTCCATCCCCACCTGCGACATCATCCCCACAAAAGTATTAATCGGAATCGCTGAATTAAACCCCGTTTTTACTTCTTCTTGCCTTCCCCCTGCCTCATTTTGCACTCGCCCAACTGTATCTCCCTGTCCGTGAATGCCAATCACTCGGCCGCTAACATCAAATACTGGCCCACCACTCATTCCCCGCCGCGTCACTGCGTCGTAACGCATCGTATATCCTTGATCGTTACTCGATCGCACATTAGTAACTTGCCCATTCGTAAACTGATATTCCCGTTCTTGACTTCCCACACCCGCAGGCAAAGGATACCCCGAAATATAAACCCCTGAACCGATTTCGGCTTCATCGGAATTACTAATCGGTGCAACTGAATATTCCTCGTCACTCTCAAACATCACAACTGCTAAATCCGGCCCGCTGTCATTATTCTGAAAACCTTTCACTTCCGTCACTTTATGCTCTTTCTTCTTAGAAGTAACAATCACGTACTCGGAATTAGGATTTATCACCACATGATTCGCCGTCAACACCGTGTAAATCTTGCCTTTCTTAGCAATGATTACCCCTGAACCGCCTTTATCGCTAGCTAGAGTATTATTAATTTGTACTGTAGTTGGAACGGCAATTCGAGCTACTTCTCTAGCCGTTTTTGCCATTGCGGGCTGACTGATTAAAACTGTTGCTACCACTGCCGTTCCGGCTAGAATGCCGGGAATGTAATTAGACCGATTAAAACCTAAATTCATAAACTAACTCCGTTGATAAGGTGAAACTAAATATCTTGCACTTTCTCGCCGATCCGACAGGGATTTTAATCCCTGTCTCAAAGCATAAGTCCACTTAAGTGGACTAAATATCCCATTTATTTCTTAGTCCGCGTAGGCGGACTTCGTTTTTGTAGAAGCGATTTCAATCGCCGAGTGACTGAAAAATTCAGTCCTCTTTAGAGGACTTTAGCTAAAAGCCCCGTGGATTTTAATCCCTGGCGGATAGTGGGTAATTCGCCGATCGACTGTAAGACGAAATAAATCGCAAATAGGTACTAATTGGAATTCCCCAACTAGAATTAACCATTTGCTCTAACATTGTCCCTGACGGTTCTGTTCCATCTTCAAACGCATACACTCCAAAATCTGGATCGCGATTTTTTACCCGCCCATTAATGCCAATTAATAACCCCTGACTGTTAAAAATTGGCCCGCCACTCATCCCGACAGCAATATCGTTTGTGTAACCCAAACGATAGCCTTGAGCGAGTGATTTTGGCGGCAGCACTGATACAACACCTTGAGTAAACCGAAATGCCCGAATTCCTTGGTCGAATGTAGTAGTTGAACTACCTCCCCGATACATCGGAAATCCTGCGGCAAATACAGGTGCTCCTACTGTTAATAAATCAGTGCTAATTCTGGTTACTTGATACTGAATGGAACTGCGAAATTGGACGATCGCCAGATCCGCATTTCCCAACTGCAACGGCGCTCCCAAAAGCCGATACTTCTGGCCGTCAGGCGCAATCATGGTATGCTGCTGGCTAAAAGCCACAACGTGCCAACTCGTCAGCACCGTATAAACTTGCCCCTGTCGCCGGACGATCGCCCCCGATCCAGAAGCATTCGGTGTTAAAATTCGCACCGTCATCAACCTCGCCAAGCGCTCAATATTGGCACTTTGACTATCAGCAACCCCATAATTCGTCATCACCGGTTGAGCGGCGATTCTTATTGGAAAAAGACTCGCCGCGATCGCACAAATTGCCACGATGCGTAGCAAATTGCTCACCTTAAAGCTCCCGCATTCCACCACCAGTGGGCTGTTGAGGTGCCGGCTGATTGTTAGCCGGTGCTGGCTGATTGTTAGCCGGCGCAGGAGGCGCTACAGAGTTGCCGCCTTCGTCCCCTAACCGCGGGCGCGCGTCAATGTAAGGCATCGCATCGCTTTCAGACAGGGCAGGCGCACCCGCTTGCCCCTCGCGCAACCCCATGAATTGATACAATGTGCGAACCGCGTCTTGACCTGGTTTGAGTGTATAAATCAAGCCGTCGCAGCGTGAGTTGACTTGACTAGCGGTGCAAATCACTCGCTGTCCGTTCATGTAGCCAACTGTCACAAACTTTAGCTGTTTGTTCTGGCGGAAGGTTTCCAAGCGCCCGCTAACTTCGCGGCAGCGCGTCATGGGATCGTAGCCAGAGTCGCGGAAGTAGTCGGAAACCCAGTTAATCCAAACCTCCCGTACCCCTTGGCGGTTTTGGTACACCGTGGCGGGTGAACCGGAGGAGGCATCGCACATAAAGCCTGACGTTGATTGGCTTTGGCTGGGTTTAGCGCTCAAAGCTAGGCTGCCGATCGCGATCGCCCCCGCTAAGACAGTTAGAAATTGTCGTTTAATCTCACTTTTCATCAACTTTACCTCACATTACAATTTGTTTCCTAAAACAACAGGCTGGGGGAAGTGGCAAAAAGATACAAAGTTCTTTGCCACTTCCCCCAGCCCCGCGAAACTCACATTCGTCACAGACTAGGCGCAGTGACTTGATATTCAGTAGTTTTTAAGGTCAAATGCTGTCGATATTCACAACCGTACAGCTACAATAGATACACTAATAGATACACTTGAGTTTTTTTCTCTATTGTTAATCATTATTGTAAATCCTTTTCAACAGCCTGTCAACGCCTCAATCAGAAATAAGTTTTTGGCTAGTAAAAGGTGGGGCGATCGCTATTTTTTTCACCGCACAGCGACGCGGATGGAAAAAGGGCGATCGCATTCTTGAGTAAAGTGCGATCGCTACAGCAACTCAGATTTATACTTGTTTTTGAAAGGCGCGTTAATATTGTGCCACTCGCCATTTAAACTTAATCTAGAGTAACAATCTCAAGGAACACAAAAAAATAATGCGTATTTTATTTGTATCCGCCGAAGCATCACCCCTCGCCAAAGTGGGCGGTATGGGCGATGTCGTCGGCGCTTTGCCGAAATTTCTGCGGCGCATGGGCCACGATGTCCGCATCTTCATGCCCTACTACGGTTTCGTCCCCGACAAAATGGACGTTCCCAAAAAACCTGTTTGGGATGGATCTGCCATGTTCCAAAGCTTCTCGGTGTTTGAAACTGTTTTGCCGGGAACCGATGTACCTTTATACTTATTACAACATCCATCTTTCTTACCGCGCCGCGTTTACGGCGGTGTAGATGAAGATTGGAGGTTCACTTTCTTTGCCAATGCTGCGGCTGAATTTGCCTGGAATCATTGGAAGCCCCAAATTATCCACTGTCACGACTGGCATACGGGGATGATACCTGTTTGGATGAGCCAAGATCCCGATATCAGCACGGTTTTTACTATTCACAATTTAGCTTATCAAGGGCCGTGGCGCTGGCGTTTGGAGCAGATGACTTGGTGTCCTTGGTATATGCAAGGTCACAATACAATGGCTGCTGCAGTACAGTTTGCCGATCGAGTAAATACAGTTTCGCCGACTTACGCCGAGCAAATCAAAACCCCAGCTTATGGGGAAACTTTGGAAGGTTTGCTGTCTTACATCGGCGGTAAAGTATCGGGCATTTTGAACGGAATTGATACAGAATCTTACAACCCAGCAACTGACAAGTACCTCCATCAACAATTTAGTGTTGATACTATTGAAAAGCGCCCCGCTAATAAAATTGCGCTGCAAGAAGAAGTCGGTTTGGAAGTGAATAAAAATGCCTTTTTGATCGGCATGGTGACAAGGCTGGTAGAACAGAAGGGATTGGATTTGATAATTCAAATGCTCGATCTGTTCATGGCCTATACCGACGCTCAATTTATTGTACTCGGAACGGGCGATCGCTACTACGAAACCCAACTCTGGCAAATGACAGCCCGCTATCCCGGTAGGATGTCCACCCAACTACTTTACAACGAGGCCCTCTCCCGGCGCGTTTACGCAGGCTGCGACAGCTTCCTGATGCCCAGCCGTTTCGAGCCCTGCGGCATCAGCCAAATGCTCGCCCTCCGCTACGGGTGCGTGCCAATGGTTCGTCGCACCGGCGGTTTAGTCGATACCGTTTCCCACAACAACCCGATCGACAATACCGGTACCGGTTACTGTTTCGATCGCTACGAACCCCTAGACTTGTTCACCTGCATGATCAGAACTTGGGAAGGTTTCCGCTACAAAGATAAGTGGAGAGAACTGCAACAGCGCGGCATGAGAGAAGATTTTAGCTGGGATATTTCGGCCCGGAAATACATCAACTTGTACAGCGATATTTTGGGACTGCAGCCCGAAGAAACCACATCGGCACCAGAGGCAGAATTGATCGTTGGTAAGGGTTAATTTTAGTAAGGTGCGTCAGTCGGTGTTTGATTCAACTTACATCTTGCACCATTCTCAAAAACGGGCTCTTCGGCCCGTTCCACAAAAGATAAATTTTCTTGTGGAACAGGCCGAAAAGCCTGTTCCTAAAAGACTAATTGAGAATGGTGCAACATATGAGATTCAACTGAATCGAAGGGCGGGCTGACGCACCCTACAGCTTAGTAAGGTGCATCAGTCAATCGATTTTAGATTTTAGATTTTAGATTTTAGATTGAAGCATTGACGCCACGGATAAATTCGGGGGCTTGTATCCTGGATGCTTTCAGTGGGTTTTTGATTCAATTTAATCGATCGACTGACTACGGACTACGGACTACTGCTACTGACTAATGACTACTGACTACTGACTACTGACTACTGAGAAATTAATCAAATAAATCGAGAGGTAAATGACCGTAAGTTCCACTAACTCCATCTTCTGAGGAAGATTGACAAGAAATCAAAACGCCCCGGTAAGTTCCGGGATAGCCGTCAACATAATACGACCCCTTCAAAGTATTGAACTTAATATAAACCGAACCAGCAAATGAAGTGACTGCATTGGGATCTAAAACAGCTTGATATCCCAAAGCTTTCAAATAAGCTTCTAAAGCTAAAAACCCCTCATCCGTCGAAGCAGCGCACACTCCCAACATTTGATAATCCGACAAACTTGCTACCAGCAAAATCGCTTGACGGAGTGCCTGTTTTTCCAGCGGCGATGCTACAGATTGCATATCCAGACAAGTGAAATCCTTGAGGATTTGGTGTGCTTCTTCAACAGTTAGGGTAGTCTGGTTTTGAGTAGACATGAATTGCTCTGATATTTCCCAAAATTACGATCGACACTGGGGGTACTCGTCAACGAATTTCTGCCCTTGCAACCCTCGATCGACGGCGGTAACACTTGCACAAGTCCTGATTATAGACCATTGTGTGCTCTGGCCATCAATTCGGGCGATCGTCTTCGAGGGCTGGGCCAACGCCGGAAGCGCACAAAAAAGCTAGTAGTTTTTACCCATGTTTTCAAGTTTAGATCAATCCGCGTTTTTTCAGCTTTGCTAGCGCATCTTCAGCCGCATTTTTCTCAGCATCTTTTTTGCTTTTGCCTTTACCTTCTCCATAGAGTTTCTCTGCAACATAAACTTTAGCGATAAATTCCGGCTTGTGGGGTGTGCCTCCTGCTTGGACTGTCACATATTTGGGGGGAGTCGTGTCACCGTTGGATTGTACCCATTCTTGAAAGCGATTTTTCGAGTCTACAGTCGATCGAGTTTCCACAACATTTTCTGGCACAGAATCAAACATTTGCCACACAAACTGGCTAACTTTGTCCATATCTTGCGTATCGAGATAGTAAGCGCCAATAAATGCTTCAAAAGTGCTGCTTAGCAAATTTGGGTTGGTAATTCCACCTTCTCGATAAGCTCCTTTTCCAAGGCGCATTTTTAAGTCTAAATTGATTTCAGTAGCAAATCGGGCTAATTGTTTTTCATCTACTAATGCAGAACGCCGGCGAGTCAGTTGGTCTTCTCCCATTTCTGGATGACGCTGATAGAGATATTCGCCGCTGAGAAAAGTCAGCAAAGCATCGCCAAGAAATTCTAAGCGTTCGTTGTCTTCTTCGCGGAATGTGGGGTTTTCGTTGACGTAGGAACGATGGGTTAGTGCTTGGCGCAGCAGTTTTTCATTTTTGAATTCGGGAAGGGTCATTTGTATTTCTTTTGTTGGATTAGTTAAGGGCATGGCAATTCTGTAATGGTTATTCTTTTTGGAGTTGGGTGTTATTATTTGGACATGAAAGAGCCGCAGATAGCGGTTGGTTTGGAGAATCTAGTTTATCAAATAAACAGGATTTTTGCTATCTGCGGCGAGGTAAATTTTAACAGATATTTGCCAGTTCTACTATTAGCCCGTTAGTCCGTCAGTCCGTCAGTCCGCCAGGGGTTAAAACCCCTGGCTCATAGCTAAAGTCCTCTAAAGAGGACTGAAAATGGTGTTTTTTTAACGGTAATTCAGTCGGTTTCAACCGACTTTAGCTATGAGCCAGGGAATTCATTCCCTGGCGGACTGTGCAACTTTATGCAGATAATCTGTCTGCTTCTATTACAAACAATTGCTGATCCTGCAATCGGATTTTTCCATCTTTCACGGCAGCCTTAACCAACTCGCTAAAGCGTGAAAATGTTTTTCCCTGATGTTGGCAGACAAAAGTTACTCCCTGATACTTGGGAAAAAGCTGCAACATTAGGTTGTTAATAAAACCTAATCCTGTACCCTTCCCTTTGCTTAATGCTGTTTTGATAGCTTCGATCAAATACTCAACAGCCTCATTGTAAGTGAGATGACACTGAACATTTTCTATTTGCTGCTGAGTCTTGGCTACTATCAAGCTAGGCAATTCATCAAGAAAGTGAAAATCACTACCTACAAGTTCTTTCAGCTTTTGTTTAACATTACCTCGCTGAGCAAAGACTATAACTTTTTTGCCACGATCTTTTAAATTGCGAACCAAGTTTACAAAGTCCCCATCTCCTGATACAAGGATAACTGTATCGGGAGGCCGATGGCTGTAAATATCATTAAGACAGTGAACCATCAATTGATTATCAGCACTATTTTTTAGAGGACAGGGAACATCGATACATTTAAAACCAAGGCTTTGCAGCTTGTTTTTTGCAGAGACTTGATCGGGACAGAGTGAATTGTAGTAGACTTTTGCCTCAATCAAGAGCCCCTCAAATTTGGTCAATTCTAGCAATAGACTACCTAGAATTTGAGTTAACGGGACTTAAACAAATTTTAAGCCCAAACAAAGCCTAAACTGGCTTTATAAGCGGAGAATACGTCCCAATTTTGGTT
>NZ_JAUBTG010000061.1:0-34306 GCF_036702395.1 Microcoleus sp. D3_18_C2
TCATGAGTGGACGGGCGGGACGCCCATCCCACAATAACAATTAAAATTGTAAGTTATTTAATTCGCGATCCTTAGAGTTATTAGACCTGACCGGGGCTGACGTTAACATTGATGCGATGGAAACTCAAACCGAGATTGTGAAACAAATTCGCCACAAAAAAGCTGATTATATTGTATCTCTTAAAGCTAATCACCCCACTTTACATTCTCAGGTTAAAGAAGGGTTTGATACCAGAAGAGCTAATAACTTTGAAGGCATTAAAGTTAGTTATAACCAACAGATTGAAAAGGGACAAAATAGCACTGAAAAACGTTATGTTTTGGCTGTTCCTTTAGAGGCTTTCGGTGGTCTTTATCAACAAGACCAGTGGTCGGGACTGCAAACCATCGTCATTATTGAAAGAATCCGCCATCTTTGGAACAAAACGACTCATGAAGTCCAATTTTATCTAACTTCTCTGCCTGCGGATGCTCAACTTCTTGGTCGTGCCATTCGTCAACATTGGACTATTGAAAACCAAGTTCATTGCACTTTAGATGTCACGTTCCATGAGGATCAATGTCGGATTCGTTAAGGTTATAGTCAAGAGTAATTTGACCATCTTGAGACGGATGGCACTTAACGCTCTTAATCAGGAGAAAACATTGCAGCGTAGTCTTCGTCAAAAAATCAAACAGGCTGCTATGAATAATGATTATATGATGACTGTTCTCAACTCCTTTTGTCAAGCTTGATTGAGATGCTCTTACCCTGCTTAAATTATCTCATAAATTAGATAATTTAGGCACGATGAGTTAACCGATGTTTGCTAAAATTATTTTGGCGATCGGTGTCGATCGCCAAAACCAGCAACTTCTGCCAGCGTATAAAGCGGGCGGCCCTTCACCTCCTCATAAATACGCCCTATATACTGACCCAAAATCCCAATACTCACCAACTGCACCGCACCCAAAAAGAAAACAGCCATCATCACAATTGTCAAACCCGTTAAGGCAGAACTTGGATAAAAAAGCCGCCAATACAAAATTAAAAAAGCCATTAACACAGATATAAATGCAGCAAATAACCCCATATAAATCGAAAGTCTGAGGGGAACTTTTGAAAAAGATACTAAACCATTCATCGCCAAACTTAAAGATTTTCTGAAGGTATACTTAACCTCGCCAGCAAAACGCGGATCGCGTTCAAACTTAACCGCCGTTTGTTTAAAACCAATCCAAGCCCGCAGTCCCCGAATGTAACGATTGCGTTCTGGCATGGCGTTGAGTACATCTACCACGCACCTATCCATCAAACAAAAATCTCCGGTATCTATCGGAATATCAACATCAGCAAGATGGCGCAAAATGCGATAATACATATAAGCCGGCAACCGCTTAAACCAACCTTCTTGACGGCGTTGAGTGCGTTGAGCGTAAACAACTTGATAGCCCTGCTGCCACCGTTCTACCATATCTATAATTAGCTCTGGCGGGTCTTGTAAATCGCCGTCCATGATGACTACGACTTGACCGCTAGAAAAGTTTAAACCAGCAGTTACAGCTATTTGATGACCGAAATTGCGGGCCAAACTGAGGTAACAAATTCGCGCGTCTTTTTCGTGCAATTCTCGCAAAAGTTCGAGAGAGCGATCGCGACTGCCATCATTGATTAAAATTAATTCTACTGGGCCGTCCATTCGATCCATCACGGCACTAATTCGCCGATACAATTCCGCGAGATTTTCTTCTTCGTTATAGATAGGAATTACCAAGGAATACTTAGGTGTATCGTTCATTGCAGTTTCTGTTTAAAAATCGGCTTTTCAACCGTTAAATCAAAAGTTTCTTTTTACCCAAACACGCGGGCTGCTTCACAAGAGAGGTTCGGCACGTAATTTCGCTCTTTGAGCCAGACAACAGCAGCCCCCAAAATAGCCGCATACCAACAATTATCTATTTTCTTAAATACGAAAAATAAAAGATACCATAAGAATGACACACGCCAAGCTCAAACATCTGTTATCATAGATGTTTAGTCAGACTATAAAAATTACAATCATAACCCATCGATTCAAAATTGCATGACAAATTCCAATTATCTTTGGCAAGCAAATCAAGACTTAAGCGAAGCTTGTCTGCAACATCCCTTTGTCAGAGGGATTGCTGACGGCAGCCTCCCCCAAAATAGTTTTGCATATTACGTTGCACAAGACGCATTTTTTCTGGGAGCCTTCGCTCGCGCTTATAGTATCGCTGCGGCAAAAGCACCCGACTGGGAGGGGTTTGAAATTCTCCACAATCTCGGTAGTGGCGTTTTAGAAGAACTTCGTTTGCATCAAGGATATGCAGCCAAATGGGGTGTAAACTTGCAAGAGGCAAAACCGGGAATCGCTACCCGCCGCTACACAGATTTTTTATTAGCGACAGCCTGGGGGAGTGGTGTAGGTTTGACAGTAGCCGCCATGACTCCTTGCTTGCGGTTGTATGCTTTTTTGGGACAGCAGCTAGCTAAACCTAATATACCGGAACACGCCTTTAGCGACTGGATTTCGACCTATAGCAGCTCGGATTTTGAGATTTTAGCAAAACGGCTGGAAAGTTTGGTCGATCGCTACGCCGAAGCTACGCCGGAAGTAGAAGCAACCTATCGCTACGCTATGCTATGCGAAAGAGACTTTTTTCAGGCAGCTTGGGAAATAGAGTAAATTAAGTTTGTGCAAAAAATATGGAAAACTATCTTAAGCTACCTACACGCAGTAAATTTAACAGCCATGTACAGCAGGAATGTAGCCAATACTGTCATAACAGCATATCCCCAACGAGGGTGACTACTCAACACTAAACCGAGTCCGATGGAGAGCGATACAATGCCGTAAGCGTAGCGATGAAGCGATTGCATAACACTGGAGTTGAGCAGTAGCGCTAAAGAGCAAAATCCGAAATAGACGACTGTAATTATCAGCCATTTTCGCCAATACCACAACAAATAGCCATTGCCCCAAATCAGGGCAAATTTACTAACAGCTTGCAACAGCAAAAATGCACGCCAAAATGCCCAACTATTAATGAGTACCGCTGCTAATTTTACTTGCATTCCAACCCACATTCCGCAGATATTCAAGCAGATTTAATTTCAAAGGAATTCATAATTGCCAAAACCTCAAATGATTGCATAGCAATCATTTGAGGTTTTTTTAAGGTATAATAATTTGTGCCAGTATAGCAACCTTCAAAACTATGAAAAAGCCCTCTGAAGCTATAAATATCGTAAATTTAGACCATTTGGGAATAGTAGCGGGGATCATAGATGAAATGGAATTGGTAGAAGAAGTCAACAAAAAAGTGGGAATAAGAGTTAAAGAAACTGTCAGCCCAGGACAAGTAATGAAAGCAATGATTTTGAACGGATTGGGATTTTTGAGCGCCCCAATCTACCTATTTGATACATTTTTCGTGGGAAAAGCAACAGAACATCTAATCGGAAAAGGAATAACAGCCGAACAATTAAATGATGACAGAATCGGGAGAGCATTAGACAAATATTATCAAGCTGGAACGACAAAGTTATTCACAGCAATTGCCCTGAAAGCAGTGATAAAATTTCAAGTAGAAATGAAAAGCGTTCATCTAGACAGCAGTTCAATATCAGTAGAGGGAGCATACAAAAACTGTCAGGAAAAGAGCCAGGAAGTTGAGGCAGAATCTGAGGATACAGAATCTTCCATGAAAACCATAAAAATCGTTCACGGCTACTCAAGAGATAAAAGACCCGATCTCAAACAATTTATCATTGATACGATCGTAAGTGGGGATGGAGACGTACCATTATATCTGAAAATAGATGACGGAAACGCCGATGATAAAAGTGTCTTTGTGTCAAGATTGAAAGAGTTTAAAAATCAGTGGACATTTGACGGAATCTGTGTAGCAGATAGTGCCTTATACACAGCAGAAAATTTGTCAGCAATGGCAGGAATGAAATGGATAACCAGAGTGCCGTTAAGCATAAAAGAAGCTCAAAATAAAATCTGCAACATAGAAGATAGTGACTGGGAAGATTCTCAAATAAAAGGCTATAAAATAGCAGCCAGAACCAGTGAGTATGGCAACATCAAGCAAAGATGGCTAGTCATAGAAAGTGAAATCAGAAAACAAGCAGACCTTAAAAAAATAGTCAAACAAGTAGAGAAACAGTTAGAATCCGCCAAAATCTCACTGCGTAAGCTATCCAGGCAAGACTTTGCTTGTATTACTGATGCAGAAGTTGCAATAAAAAAGTTATCAAACTCATGGAAATATCACCAAATAACAGAAATTAACTGCCAAGAAAAGCCAGTTAAAACAACAAAAATAAAACTCAAAGAATCGAGCGAGACACAGACAATAGTCTATCAAGTAACAGGTGAAATAGAACCCCGAATTTCAGCAATCGAAGCGGAAAAAGTCAAAGCTGGGAGATTTATATTAGCCACAAATATTTTAGAGCCTAAAGTAGTGAGCAATTCACAGGTATTATCGGAATACAAAGCGCAGCAAAGTAATGAGAGAGGATTTAGATTTATCAAAGATCCGTTATTTTTTACTTCCAGCGTATTCGTGAAAAAGCCGGAGCGAGTTGAAGCAATCGGAATGATAATGGGACTGTGTTTGTTAGTGTATAATTTAGCGCAAAGGAAATTGAGACAACAATTAGAAGCTACCAATGAGCAAGTGAAAAATCAGGTAAAGAAATTGACCGATAAACCGACAATGCGCTGGATATTTCAGGTGTTTCAGGCTGTGCACTTAGTGACGATAAATGGCTCGAAGCAGGTCAGCAATTTAACCCAAGAACACCAAGATATCTTGCGGCATTTAGGAGAGTATTGCTGTCAATACTATTTAATATTTTCAAGTGAATAACGATTGCGATCGAGGTGTAGATATTTGTGAATAATTTTCATTAATTAGTCAAGACAATTTGCTCTTGGCATAAGTTTCCTTGCTTCAAAATATGAGCAACCGCGCTAAAATAGCAACATGAATATATGAAAAAAAGCCAATTATTTCAACTTACTTAGTTTATGTAAATTTGACAAGCTTCTGTAATGCTAAAACTGTATAATTTCAGCCTAAAAGCGTTTGGCTTCCAAGTTTTCACAACTGATAAAGAAATCCGACCGACATCTGCGGAATGTGGGTTCCAAAAGTCGTGAAGCCGCGCATAAGCAAAGGAAACAGCGGATAAAAAGCCACAGAATGCTGATGCCCATCATCTGCATAGCTGTAGCCTAAATTCGCGATTTATATGTGCCATTTACCGTCCCATCAGGAAGCATATAGCAGCGACAAAAATTAACCATTACCCGCTTTTGGAGCGCTCCAGGCGCGGAATTACTTCTAACCCTAAATCAGTATTTGTCATTGCTAAAACAGCGAAAGACTGTAGATTTAAAATTAAAGTATAGTCCGCTGCCGATCGCTCGCCAAATATATACGTAAGTACAGCCGTACTGCTAATTTTAACGTCCGAGTTTATTGGGAATCCCTTCGCAGCCGCCGGGAATAGTCTCTCTCGACTTCGAGCCGCACCAAGCGCAGCAGTAATAGCGCTGATCCTCCGACAGCCGCTTGACACCGGTGAAATCAACACGTTCCACTACAGCGCCAGTATGTTCGCCTGTTTGATAGTTGGGAAATTCGGTACGGCTGCGGGGGGATGCAGTTTGTGCCGAGCCGTAGAATAATGCGGCGGCTCTCATGTCAGCGCGAGCGAGATTGGCGTCGTACAAGACAGCGCGCGAGAGGTTGGCTTTCACTAAATCGCACTTGCTGAGATTGGCGCGGACGAGGTTGGCTTCGCTCAAATCCGTCCACCGCAAATCGGTGCCAGCCAGGTCAGCACCCGCTAACATGACATTGAGATCGATAACGCGGATACCGTGATCTCTATCTTCAGCGTAGCCACCGTCGCCGTCAAGGATGGGGCGGCCTAAAAGCCGATCGCGCTTCAGCGGAGTAACCAATCTCGACTGCGACAAAAACCGCAGAATTTTAGCTTTACCTTCAGCATCTACACTGCTCATAATCGCAGCGGTGCGGCCTTCTGCGATCGCCCTTTCCTGCGGCCAGTCTTCCAAAAACCCTTGTTCGTCAAGGGCTAAGTCGGAAACCCCTTGAAAATAAGCATCGATCGTTTGCTGCTGCGTAATTCGATTTTGCTGAATAGTCAAATCTTTCGAGATCACGTACTGCCGCCAAGCCACATAAACGCCCAAAATTGCGATCAAAATTTGGCCCAAAGCGCCGATCAACTCGCCGAGAGCGCCGATGGCGTCCCAGTTGATTTGGATGTTGCGGCTTCCCGGTTCAGTATTACTACCGCTGAGCATCAGCAAGCCAACAATCCCAGCTAAAAGACCAAAGCAAGCGACGATCAGCGTGCGCCAAGTTGGCGGAATTACCTGTACCCAGATTTTGCCCCAACTCGGCCACATTAGCCGCAGCGATATGCCGATCGCACCGACGGCGCCAATTAAGCCCAGCCAAATGTTGTCATTGGCCAGCCCAAAAATCATCGCTGCGATCAACCCCAGCGTCAGCACTGACCCCGACTTCTCAGTAGTCGTTTGTTCCGGCTGCTGCGACAAAAAAACCTTGCGAGTAGGAGGCGGCGGCACCGGTTTTTCCGGTTCAGCAGTAACGACGATTGTCCCTGATTCTGGTGGCACAGTAGGGCTCGCACCGTTCTGACTTTCTACAGTCACGTTAGACTCAGGGCGATTGGGTTGAGAAGAGTTGTTTTCTGGTGTCATGCGTTGAGGCAAATTCTAATTTTAGCCGGTCACTAAAACGATTTTAACTAACCAAGCAGGATTCTAGATAATATTACAATATAAATCTCCACTAATTACGCTCAAACAGGTAACATAATATGACACTGGTGCTGCCTAATCTGCAAGAAAAACAAAGGGGTCAAGTTGTTACAACAATCGCCGTCACGAATCGCATCGATCTAGTTATGGCTGAACGGGGATTTATTTTTGCTGAGGAAGTTCGCTCTGTTACCCTCGATAACGTTGTTGTCGATACTGGAGCAACTCTGCTTTCCTTGCCCGCTCCCATTATTAGCCAACTAGGTTTAAGACTCGTAGGAGAAAGAGATGTAGAAACATCGGCTGGCATCACAAAAAGTCGAATTTTTGCAGGAGTTCAAATTATTGTAGAGGGGAGAGAAGGCAGATTTGATTGTTGAGAATTGCCCGAAGGCGTTTCTGCTGTTTTGTTGGGCGTGATTCCAATGGAAGAACTAGGGTTAGAACCAGATTTTAAAAATCGACAGTTGCGAGTATTGCCGATGAACAATCAGCAAACATATCTGATGGGTTAGTTGAGATGCGTTTACCGTAGCACAAACCTCTCACCTGTGATTCCTATCATGTCCAGTCAATCGATTTTAGATTTTAGATTTTAGATTTTAGAATTGAAGGATTGAAGTATTGAAGTATTGAAGTATTGAAGTATTGAAGTATCGATTTTAGATTTTAAATTTTAAATTTTAAATTTTAGAATTGAAGTATTTACCTACGGATAAATTCGGGGAGGGAAGTTTATCGGCTACAGGTTTTTTATTTCTCCACGGATGAATCCGGGGGCTTGTATCCTGGATGCTTTCGGTCAATTAGCCACAATCAAAAATGTTTGTATTTAGGACTAAAATTTTGATAAAAAATTGAGTAATAAATTCCTCATTACCAAGTAATTTTCTTTGTTTTTGATATAATAGATATTATTAATATCGGTAAAAAAATGACAAAACAACATGGTTTTTGGGTAAATACAAGTGTTTTGCCCTACATCTAGCGAGCAGAATAAGCCTTGAGCAAATACACGCCTACCGTCGAAAAAATCAAAACAACTAACCCTAAAAGTAACTCGATACTAAACCTTTGAGCATTGCCCAAAGCGACAAGAATTTGCTGCCGCACCACAAACGCCAACAGCCAGCAAATCTCCGCCTTCAGCCAAACCAAAAGGCCTCGCGCCAACAGATATTGGCGGTGAGCGTTCTCAGAAGTAATCCGTACCGGATAATTAAAAGTATGCGGATAGCGCGATATTGCAGTTAAAACCGCAAAAATAATGGCAGCCACAGCCGGCACGATCCAAATCGTTACCTTGTCGCCCCAAGCATCAGCCAGCCCCCCCAAGCCGAAATGAATCGGAATTCGATCGGGCAAAACCGCCCAAAACTTGACGATGAGCAAAACAGCCAGCAAAAGCGCGATCGCACCTAAAAGCTCTACCGCCACTAAAACGGGCGAAAGTCCCAGAGAAATAATCGGCCGTTGGTTTGGTGCGTTTCCAGTCATGGCTACGTGAACTACCCACACTAAATCGAAACGATTATAGTGTGGGCTTCTAACATCACAGAGGAATGCCTCAGAACAGACTTGCGTCCCATCTTTGGTCTTACTTCCCCTCCGTTAGCAAAAACGGCTGCTCCATCCGTCTGTAATATCCTGATGCCTTCCGCTCTAATGTTTGTTGCGGCGTTACCATCACGGTCATGACGAGTACCGCAATTAGGACAAGTCCACTCCCTAACATCAAGCGGTAACTTATCAATCTGGTAATAGCAATTAGAGCAGAGCTTGGAGCTGGGGAACCAGCGGTCAGTCTCAACCAACTTGCCACCTTTTTTCTCTAGCTTGTAAGCTAGGAAATTGATAAAGATTCCCCATCCCACATCAGATATGGCTTTAGCTAAATTGTGATTGCGTACCATGCCTTTGACATTAAGATTCTCTACTACGACAACTTGGTTTTCATTGACGAGCTTTCGCGAAAGCTTATGTAGAAAATCCTGACGGGATTTAGTTACCCGTTCGTACACTTTAGCTACCGTCTTTTTAGCTTGGTTCCTTGAATTACTTCCTTTCTGTTTTTTAGCTAGCTTTTGTTGCTTGCGTTTGAGGTTTTTCTCGTGTTTGGCTAGATGCTTAGGGCGATCATACTTAGAGACTTTGCAGCCATTGCTCGTAATAGCAAAATGAGTCAATCCCAAGTCAATTCCAATTACTTTGCCGACCGTTGAAACAGTCGGATTGTCGCCTTCACTCTCCGTCAATATTGAGGCAAAGTATTTCCCAGAAGGATTTAAACTAACCGTAACGGTTTTGATTTTTCCTTCTATGTTCCTGTGCAACTTGGCTTTAACTTTGCCGACCTTGCCAGGAAACTGAACAAACCCATCAAGTACCTTGACATTTTGAGGATACTGAATCGATTGCTTATCATGCTTTGACTTGTAGCGCGGGAACCTAGCACGACCTGCAAAAAAGTTTTTATAGGCGGTTGTGAGGTGGAGCGTTGTTGCTTGCAAAACTTGGCTGTAACATTCAGACAACCAAAGTGTTTCTTCGGCTTTCTTGAGTTTTGGTAAAAAGGCATTGAGTGCTGACTGACCAAGGCTTTTACCCGTTTCTTTATAAGTCTCAATTGACTTATTTAGACCATAGTTCCACCACCATCTGGCACAGCCAAAGTGCTGAGACAGTAGAGCTTGTTGCTCTAATGTTGGATAAAGTCGAACCTTGATGGCAGTATGCAGCATCTCATTACCTCCTTACTGTATTATACACATTCCAGTAAAATATCTACAAAAATAAAGATTTGGAGATTTCCGTACCTACAATCTCCCTGCCTTTCATCCCGCCCCTAAACTGGGTACAGTTATAGCGGGGGACTTCCCAGCAAGGAGTTAAAATTAGATTAATATTGAAAATAATAGTATTGGTTCCAATTTCATTCCCCAACAGCTTTCGTTGGGGGTTTCCAAACATCCCGCGAGGTTCTATGACGGTTCAGGTCTTGATTGAAAAGAAAAAGTTAGAAAAACCGCCCCTAACAATACACACATTAGGCGATCGCGTCCTGCGGCAGCCAGCCAAGCGCGTCAAAAGCGTCGATGCAGAAATTCGGCAGCTAGTCCGAGAAATGCTGCAAACCATGTACAGTGCGGATGGTATCGGTTTGGCCGCCCCCCAAGTCGGAGTCCACAAACAAGTAATCGTGCTCGACTGCGACCCGGAAAACCCTGCCACACCCCCAATGGTTTTGATCAACCCCACCATCAAAAGTAGCAGCGGCGATATCTGCATCTTGCAAGAAGGGTGTTTGAGCATTCCGGGAGTTTATTTAGAAGTCAAACGCCCAGAAGTCATTGAAGTCTCCTACCGCGACGAATACGGCCGCCCACAAACCCTGATAGCAACAGACTTACTGTCGAGAGCAATTCAGCACGAAATGGATCACCTCAACGGAGTGCTGTTTGTAGACAGAGTAGAAAACAAGCTCGCACTGAATGAAGCATTAGTCAAGCAGAAATTTTCGCCAAAGGCAGTAAAATCAGTATGATGGCAGGAACTCCGAAAAGTGGTTTACTATTAGCTCTTTCGTGCATCACTGCGATCGCGGCAGTCGGCTCAATTTTTGAGCTCTCATCGGGAGAAGCTCAGCTTGGCAATTTAGTCACGGGCATCATCCTCGCCCTGAGCGTACCGCTAACTGGCATATTTTTCTATGCAGCCGTTCAGGATGCCAGGGCAAATCTATAAGCAGAGTTATTAGTCATTAGTCATTAGTCAGCAGTTATTAGTAATTAGTAATTAGTAATTAGTCAGCAGCTAACAACCAATAACTGTGGAATAAAGACTGCTCAAAAATAACATCAGCTAACAGCTCGCGAGCTCATGATTAATGACTAATGACTAATGACTAATGACTCATAACTCATGACTAATGAAATCGGATTTCTGCGACAAGTGCCAGCCCAAGACGCTGTGGGAACCCCAGTATCCAAGTACCAACTTTCTGAAGAAGGGGAATTGGTTATCGGACGCGATCGCAATTGTCAAATAACTTTAGAGTCGATCGCCCACGGCATGGTTTCCCGTCGCCACGCCATGATCCGTCCCCTAACCCAGGGTACTTTGACGAGATGGGAAATTTGCGACCTTAACAGCGCTAACGGAACTTATATCAACGGAAAAAAGCTCTCTGGCTGCCAAACTTTAGAAACAGGCGATCGCATCAGTCTCGGTCTTGACGGCCCTGAATTTATATTTGAATCTCCCGTCACCCCTTACCAAAATCAACCCGGATTAAGCTCACCACAAACGGGCAATTTTGCTGGTATCGAAAAAGACGCTCTCACTTTAACTCAATTATTCCCGATCGCCTCCACGGGCAAACAATTAAGCCAAAAAGCTTACTTATATCCAGGTATCGCCACAGTTATTGTTGTCGTTTCGATGTTTGTCGCCGTTGGCAATTCCGCAGCATTCAACTTGCTGCTGTCAGCTTACCTCGCCGGTGCGGCTTACTACTTTATCTATCAACTGTGTGGCAAACACAAGCCTTGGTGGGTATTGCTTGGTTCGGCTTTAGCTACAGTCCTGATTGTGATCAGCCCCTTATTAATTGGATTTATATTAGTATTTAGAGAAATTTTGCCCGGCCGTCTGCCAATCGAAGGCGAAACAATCAGTTTTTTGCCTTTTTTGACCAGAATGTTTTTCGGGGCGGGTCTAATGGAAGAATTGCTGAAAGCCCTGCCCGTTTTGGGAGCAATGTTGCTGGGAAATTGGCTGAAAAATCCGTGGCGCGATCGAATCGGCGTGTGGGAACCTTTAGACGGAATTCTGTTAGGAAGTGCCTCAGCAGTCGGCTTTACACTGTTAGAAACTCTGGGACAGTACGTTCCCAATGTCATCCAAAATGTCACTCTGCAAGCAGGGCCCGACGCCGGACAATTAGTAGGATTGCAGTTGCTAATTCCCCGGATTTTGGGTTCCGCCGCCGGACATATGGCTTACAGCGGCTATTTGGGATATTTTATCGGTTTGAGCGCCCTCAAACCCAGGAAGCGGTGGCAAATTTTGGGCGTAGGTTATTTCAGTGCTTCGGCACTTCACGCTTTGTGGAATGCGTCGGGAGCAGCCAGCGTACTTTTGCTGGCGTTGGTGGGAGTTTTGTCCTATGCGTTTTTGGTAGCTGCGATTTTGAAAGCCAGAGCTCTGTCTCCGAATCGAGAGCAAAATTTTGCCACGAGAATATTTTCTGAAAAGTGACTGCTGACTGGTTAATTGTTGAGGTGCGATCGCACTTCAAACTGCCATTTTTTTCTTGTGTTTTAACCAGCTTAAACCTGCCAATGCTAAAGCTGTCCCCCCAGCAGTGAGAGGTTCGGGAACAGGTTCGGGTTCGGTATTCACTAAAGTGTAAGAAACCTCGGCATTGGGGGAGATATATCTAGAGTATATAACATAGCTGTCGGTGACGATCGATCCATCGTCTATATATGATTGATAGTTCACCTGTCTGTGTACTACCTCCCTACTCCACGAGCCAGAGGTAACTCCGATAGACCAATATGCCCTGCCCTCAACCCTCAAGAAAAAAGGCCCTCCTGGTTCGTCTGGAGGACTGATATAGTCTCTTATCGCACCGTCGCCGCCGCTGGCTTGCACTCCGAGAAACTGCCCTTCACGAAATACAGCTCGAACCCCTGCCAAATTATCATATTCTTTTGTGCTTCCCAACTCGGGAAAAGTAAAACCGTACATTCTTCCCTCGGAAACTGTCCCCTCGGAAATTCCTTCAATGTCTATTCCTGTAAGCAAGGAGTTATCCACCTTTAAAAAACCGCTACCTTGACCGTCAAAATTGATATTGTAGGTGAGTACGGCGGCTTGTGCTTTGTCTACTCCTGCTAATGACACCGCTGAAAACAAACTTAAAATTGTGCTAGCGATCGCACTTCCTAATCTGGGCCTTAGTTTTTGACTCATTGTTTTTTATATTAAGCTTTACGTAAGTGTAATTTATGGTAGTGAGCGATCGCCCGTAATTATCCCCATTCTTAAATTGACATACTCCCCAGCTATCAAGGCGAAGGGATTCTAAGCTCAGACAGCAATTGCAGGCATAGCCTGTCTAACATCACCTAACTTAACGGTTGATGCCCCAACCACACAAATATTTATCGCCGCGTTCTCGTCTCTGTCGTTCACCTTTTGACAGGACGGACAGCGCCATTGTCTCACTGACAAATCCAACTCTTTCAGAACTTGTCCACAATGCGAGCAAGTCTTACTAGATGGATACCAACGGTCAATGAAAACTACTTCTTTTCCTTTCTTTTTGGCAACCCATTCGAGAATTTGGAGAAATTCGCCGAATGCAATGTCTGAAATTTTACGTCCCCAAAGTCGTTGCATTCCTTTTAGATTCAACGTCTCAAAGCACAGCACGTCGAACTTATCAGTTAGTTCGTGAGCCAATTTCCAGAACCAATCAGAGCGACGATTCACTACGGCTTCATGTTTGCGAACTAGATTAAGTCTTGCTCTTTCTCGGTTCGCTGAGCCTTTCCGTTTTTGGGAATGCTGACGATTTGCTTTCTTAATAGCGTTAAGGGACTGTTTCAGGAATTGCGGTGATTCGATTTTTGTTCCATCTGAGCAGGTGAGAAACGTTTTCAAGCCGAAATCTTGCGCCAGCGATTCTACTCGTCTCGACTTTGGTTTCAGGTTCTTCAACGCTGTCAACGACCACAACCATAAATAGCTCTCCTAATGTCGTGCGTTTAATGGTTAACGTCTTGACCGTCCCCTCTATCTCTCTGGAATTCCAATACTGATAAACGCGATTCCCAATCTTAATTCGATTGCCGCCTAATAATTTGTAGCCAGCTTGCTTGAGAGTGAACGATTTGTATCTGCGAACTTTCTTGAATCCGGGAGGTCTAACTCCTTTCTTGTGATGCTTAAAGAACAGTTGATAGGCTTTCTCAATGCGTTGACAGATATCCTGTACAGCCTGAGATCCAACCTGTTGCCAGAATGCTTTACGCTTTCTGAGTTTGGCGATATGACTTTGAAGTTTGCTGCAATTCAAGTGCTTACCCCACATCCGGTAGTACCGTTTGTGAAGTGCAATGCAATGGTTATAAATCACTCCGGCAGCATTGATACTTCGCTTGAGGTGTTTATTTTGGTTGCTTTGATATAGCTTGAACTTCAATGTTTTCATGCTAACTATGATAACATAATAGGTAGCAATTGGGTAGCCAAATGGTCAGAGAAAGATTAAGTATTCGCATTGTCGTGAGTCGGCTAGAGAAGTTGCGGAGAATTGCCAAACAGAAAGAAAAAACAATGACCCAACTTGTAGAAGACTGGATTGATAAACTTAAAGAGGAAAAGCCGTCAAGCGAAGGACGGGGCTTTAAACCCAGTTTTCCGGTAAATTTTTTTGAATTCAAAGATTGCGGAATGTAAATAACCGAACTAATACGGATGCGTCATCTGTTGTATTTGTATAATTTCTGACTTTCACTATTACTTTTGAACACAAACCAGAAAAATGTTTGATCGTAATCGCCAAATATTCCGACGGGTTTGTGTTGTTGTTGCTATGCTGCCGACGATCGTCCCGATACATATACACACTTAATAAAATTTGTCAATACGCAATTTCCAGATATTTTACCCCAGTATTCTCTCCTTGTGTATGATTCGCTTCTGCTTAATTGCCCGATGCGATAATCGCAACTGAACTTAGAAATTCTTCACAAATAGTTTGACTGTGGTACTATCTGGATGGCTGTGAGTAGCTGAGGGAAGCCAAGGGGCTTGATTCCTGTGGTGGTGGAGGAGAATCCAGGAGTGCTAGATAGGATGTCATTGGGATACGCAAACGTTTTCGGCCAGCGAAGTCAACCTGAACCCCTCCGCATTGGGGTGATTGGGGTTGGCAATATGGGCCAGCATCACACGCGAGTTCTGAGCTTGCTAAAAGATATCGAACTCGTCGGTGTTGCCGACATAAATGTAGAGCGGGGAATAGATGTAGCAAGCAAATACCGGGTTCGCTTCTTTGAAGACTACCGAGATTTGCTCGCCCACGTAGATGCAGTTTGCGTCGCCGTTCCAACTCGCCTGCATCACCCTGTGGGGATGTCTTGTCTCCAAGCGGGTGTTCACGTTTTAATTGAAAAGCCGATCGCGGCTAGCATTGCCGAAGCCGAATCTTTGGTCAACGCGGCTGCTGAGGCCCACCGGATTTTACAAGTGGGTCACATCGAGCGCTTCAATCCAGCTTTTCAGGAACTCGGCAAAGTGCTGAAAACTGAAGAGTTACTGGCATTGGAAGCTCACCGGATGAGTCCCTATTCCCAGCGGGCTAACGACGTATCGGTAGTTTTGGATTTAATGATCCACGACATCGACTTGCTCCTGGAATTGGCAGATTCCCAAGTAGTGAAGCTGACGGCCAGCGGCAGCAGGGCATCAGATTCAGGTTATTTAGACTACGTGACAGCGACGTTGAACTTTGCTAACGGCATTGTCGCCACCCTGACTGCCAGTAAGGTGACGCACCGCAAACTCCGTTCAATCGTGGCTCACTGCAAAAATTCTCTGACAGAGGCAGATTTTCTCAACAACGAAATCTTGATTCACCGGCAAACAACCGCCAATTATGTGACGGATTACGGTCAGGTGCTTTACCGTCAAGATGGGTTGATCGAGAAAGTTTACACCAGCAATATTGAACCGCTCCACGCAGAATTGGAGCATTTTATTAATTGCGTGCGGGGTGGAAATCAGCCTTCTGTGGGAGGAGAACAAGCTCTCAAAGCTCTGCGGCTTGCCAGTTCGATCGAGCAAATGGCTCTCGACGGTCAAGCTTGGTATCCGAAAGAGCTAGAGTCTACTTTGCAAGTTAGCTAAATCGAGACAAATCTTGTCGTTTCCGGGTGCTTTTACAGTTTGGGTTTGTTGTTTGTTGAAGAGAATAACTGTTCCCATGCAACCGGATTCGATGTCAGCCGATTTGACATTTGAGACGGGGGCGCGAGCATTTCGGCGAGCGCGAGCATCGAGCCGCGCTCACTCGATTCGCGCGAGCGTCGAAGGATTTTAGACTTTAGATTGACTCTGCAGATGAATCTGGGGGCTTGAACTAAGGTTTAAATTTTTTTGCTCTCCACAACACGAGTCGGGGGCAATTGTCCGTCTTGAGGTGAGGTTAGGATTTATCAGAAAATTCGGTTGAAAACCCTGTCCTTGTAGGACGGCTTTTTTCCATTGTTAAGTAAAATAACAAATCCATCTTAACAAATGAAGATGGTAGAATAACCAAATCAGACAAGATGTAAAAACCTACCCCCGGACTGGGGGAAAGTCTACGCCCAAAACATTTTTGAGGAGATATGACTACGCACTCTTTTGTGCCCAGAGTAGTCAGCCTGGGAACCCTAGCTATAGGGATATTAAGACTGAAATGTCTTAAGAATCCCCGTGCCTTAAGGCCGGAGAGTGTCAAGCCAAAAAAGAGCGGCTATTTGACGACTGATGGTTTTGCTAACTAGCTGATTTCCTTGAGGGCTCAGGTGAATGCTGTCTCGATACAAAGTGGGAAATTCGGCCGCACAATTGAAAATGGGAAGAAAATCTATGTAAGTAATTTTCTCTGTTTCTACGAGTTCGGCGAGACGCGCTCTAGCTTTGACTTCCCAGTCGCGAGGGCCCGGGCAGCCGAGTTCGCCCCGCTTGGGCGTGACGGCTAGCAAAAACTCAATGTTGGCGGATACAGCTATTTTCTGGATTTGGCGAATAGCCTCTAAGTTGCAGCCTACTACATCGCCGCTTGTGGCTCCTGGTGCTGCCAATTGGGGAGTCGGCACAGCAGGTAGCAGATAGCGGCTCAATAACTCTAGGGTAGCCGATCGGGGTTTGCGATCCGGGTAAGAGCGATCGCGCCCCACAACCAGATCGCAAGGAGCCGATGCAAACAAATCGTCCGTATTGAGCAGCAAAACCAAAGCCTTTGCCCCAAAAACACCGAACCGCTTGGCGTAAGCAAGTTGATTCCTCGGCCCCCAAGAATTGGCTGAGGCGTTGAGAACTTCAAAATTTAAATAGTTGACTTGTGAACCTAATTGTGCATCGCTCGCCAGATGCTGTACTTGCAGTCTCAAATTCCGAGCCATAATTTCCGAGATCGTATCTGTCTGATGTGTCCACCAACCGCCGTTGGCGACAGAATCTCCCAACAGCAAGACGCGCAGAGTTTCTGGAGGGGCGATCGGGGCGATCGCTCCAGTACGCATCGAATACTCGTTAATCTCAATCCGGTTGCCCAAGCGACGCACCTTCTGGTTGGGCGCCAACAAATAGCCGCACTCGGCATCGGCAATATAAATCAAGGGATTACCAAAACCCAGCAGCACCCGCAGCAGCACTTCGATTGCCGCCCCCAATCCGGAGGTGACAGCCAAAATTATGAGAACAACTTTCACCACTTAACCTCGATAGAGAAGGAAAAACCCCTGCCGACACCAAGGTATAAAAAAGAATGCAACTGCAGTCAAGCTTTCAACCCCGATTGTAGTCAGCAGATTTTAGATTAAAGATTAAAGATTAAAGCATTGACCGAAAGCATCCA
This sequence comes from Microcoleus sp. D3_18_C2, assembly GCF_036702395.1. Classification (NCBI taxonomy): domain Bacteria; kingdom Bacillati; phylum Cyanobacteriota; class Cyanophyceae; order Oscillatoriales; family Microcoleaceae; genus Microcoleus; species Microcoleus sp. D3_18_C2. The sequence goes on from NZ_JAUBTG010000061.1 coordinate 17,476, forward strand.
GGATACAAGCCCCCGGATTCATTCCGAAAGCAGACTCAGGACCCAGAAATAAAAAACCTGTATCCGATAAACAAGGGCCCGAATTTATCTCGCGCAAGTCAATGCTTCAATTCTTTAATCTAAAATCTAAAATCTAAAATCTAAAATCGATTGACTCCTGTCTACAAGCAAGTATCCGTCTTTGAGTGAGGTGAGGTCGCCTTTGTAAAATCTAAAATCTAAAATCTAAAATCTAAACTGTTATGGCTGCGGGCTTTGAGCAACTTGGCGACCCGATTAAGTCAACCGAATCGCCCCCGTCGATATAGAATTCTAGAATATACCGTCAAAATCCGCCGTCAGCCGTCAGTGAACTTGGTGGTTTCAGGAAAATCCGTGGACTTAAAACAAATATTCAAAACGCCGAATCCCATAATCGGTGTCGTACATTTACAGCCTTTGCCAACTTCTCCCCGCTGGGGCGGAAACCTCAAAGCTATTATCGGAAGAGCCGAGCAAGAGGCTACAGCGCTGGCTTCTGGTGGCGCAAACGGTATCATTGTCGAGAACTTTTTCGACGCTCCTTTTGCCAAAGACAGCGTAGATCCGGCTGTGGTAAGTGCCATGACTCTGGTAGTTGAGAGGCTAACAAATCTCGTGACGCTGCCGATCGGCGTTAACGTGCTGCGAAACGACGCCCACAGCGCGATCGCCATCGCCTCCTGCACAGGAGCTCAATTCATCCGCGTCAACGTCCTCAACGGCATTATGGCTACAGACCAAGGCTTAATTGAAGGCCAAGCTCACCAGCTACTGCGCTACCGCCGGGAATTGGGCAGCGATGTCAAAATATTAGCAGACGTGTTAGTCAAGCACGGGCGACCCCTAGGCAGCCCCAACTTGACCACAGCCGTCCAAGAGACGATCGGGCGCGCTTTAGCCGACGCCGTAATCCTTTCCGGCTGGACAACTGGTAGCCCTCCCAATCTCGAAGACTTAGAACTCGCGAGTGCTGCTGCTGCTGGAATTCCAGTTTTCATCGGCAGCGGCGCCTCGTGGGAAAACATTTCCACCCTCATGCAGGCCGCTGACGGCGTAATCGTATCGAGTTCCCTGAAACGAAACGGCCGCATCGAGCAGCCCATCGATCCGATCCGCGTCAGTCAGTTTGTAGAAGCTGCCCGTCGCAGCTTGTCACAGAAAGAGCCCGAACAGGAAAATAGAGATGCTAATGGCTCAAGAGGGCCCACACCGGAACCGGGCAAAGTCACAAGTAAAACGTAAAATAGGAATTGTTGACTGTTGGCAGTAGTCATCAGTCATCAGTCATCAGTCATCAGTCAACAATTCCCAATTCCCAAATTACCAAATCAAAAAATGATTCGCCGACGTTCAACCCCTTGGATTCATCGCTGGTCTCGGACTGTGATGGCAGCGATCGCAGCCATAGGCGTCGTAGAAACGGCCTATCTCACGATCGCTAAATTCACCAATGGCTCGGTCATTTGTCCCACCAGCGGCTGCGACAAAGTTCTTAACAGTCCCTACGCCACAGTCTTTGGTACAGTGCCTTTAAGTTTGTTAGGCTGTCTGGCTTACCTGAGCATAGCAATCCTGGCATTGGCTCCCAAAGCTGTAAATCCCGCCACCAAGAAAGGACTGCACTCTCAACTAGAAAACAAAACTTGGCAAGCGCTATTTATCATCACCGCTGCGATGGTAATTTTCAGCAGCTATTTGATGTATTTGATGGCTTTTGAAATTCAGGAACTGTGCATTTACTGCGTCACTTCTGCCTTATTTGCGCTGTCGCTGTTTGTACTGGTGCTAGTCGGGCGCGAGTGGGAAGATATCGGGCAGTTGGTGTTTACAGGCATTTTGGTGGCAATGGTGAGTTCGATCGGCGCCTTGGGACTTTATAACAGCGTCAAATCACCTCCTCCTATTGTCTCTACCCCCGGACTTGCACCCCCTGCCGTCACTACCACCTCCGGCCCGGCCGAAATGGCTTTGGCCCGCCACCTCCGACAAATCGGCGCTAAAGAGTACGGCGCTTACTGGTGTCCCCACTGCCACGACCAAAAAATGCTGTTCGGCAAAGAAGCAGCCAAAATAATTGATTATTTTGAATGCGATCCCAGGGGGCAAAATTCCCGCGCCCAAATTTGCCAAGCGGCGGCTGCGAATGTTAAAGGTTTCCCCACTTGGGAGATTAATGGTCAGTTTTATGCAGGGACACAATCTTTGGATAAACTCGCTGATTTATCGGGTTACACCGGCCCCCGCACCTTTCAAAACTGACAGGAAAGTTGGAGATTATAGATGACAGATTTTAGATTGATTGGCCGGAAATATCCTGGTTTTTAACTTAGTTTATCGTTGGCTCCTGCGGCGAAATTAATCTAAAATCTCGCATCTATAATCAATAAAAAAATAGTAAAAATTAGTTACAACGAAAAACTTTAAAACAATTTGTGGCTCTCTAAGCTGTTCGGCATTTAAAGGGCTTGCGTAAGGTGCGTCAGCATCTAAGGTTTTCGGTTTCAGCGTAAGGGTTATAGCTGACGCACCCTACTAGCCTCGTTACTGGTTTAAATGCTCCACAGCTTAGTATTTAGAGCAGCGAATAAATACTAGAACTTTTACACAAAAACGCCAGAAACCGGGTTTCTGCTTCCAGAATGATTGTTGAAATGACATATTTTGGTGGCGAAACCCGGTTTCTGCTGTTGCAGCCCGATCGCACCGAAAAACTAAAAAATTGGATAATCTAAAATCTAAAATCGACTCGCTCGCACCGAAAAACCAAAAAATTGGATAATCTAAAATTTAAAATCTAAAATCTAAAATCGACTCGCTCGCACCGAAAAACCAAAAAATTGGATAATCTAAAATCTAAAATCTAAAATCGACTCGCCCCGGAGATGTAAAACCTATACGTAGTAGTAGTTTAGATGCTCACAGGGCGAAGCCCAAATCCCCAAAATATGCTAGAAACTATCAAAAAATGGGTCGATCGAGAACGCCGAGTATTGATTACTGCGAGTGCCGTTGCTAGTACGGTCATTTTAATGCGCTGGTTCGGATGTTTTCAGGTGTGGGAATGGGCTGCTTTCGACCAATTTGTGCGCTGGCGGCCGGCCGAACCCATTGACTCGCGCATCGTCATTGTAGAAATTAAGGAAGCTGACTTGCAAAAATACGGCTACCCAATTTCGGATGCTGTCTTGGCCCAATTGCTGCAAAAATTGCACGCTGGCAAGCCGCGGGCGATCGGCCTCGACATTTACCGAGATTTGCCAACTCAACCGGGTAACGCCGAATTGCTCAAAACTTTTAAAACTATTCCCAACTTAATCGGCATTGAATTGATGCCAGACGAAACCAGGTTGGGAGTTCGCCCACCTCCGGTACTTGAGGCGCTAGATCGAATTGGTTTCAACAACGTTGTCATCGACGCTGACTCAAAAGTGCGGCGAACTTTGCTCTACGCTTGGCCCGGAGACGGCAAAACTCATCAAAGTTTCGCACTCAGACTGGCTTTGCTTTACCTCAAAAGCGAAGGGATTTCGCCTCAACCAGCAAGAGTCAATCCTACATACTTGCAGTTAGGCAAGGGGGTTTTTCGGCCTTTTCAACCGAATGACGGTGCTTACGTTCGATCGGACAGCCGTGGCTATCAAATTTTGACCAACCTGCGCGGCCCACGAGGCAGTTTTCGCACTGCATCGATGAGCGATGTGTTATCTGGCACCGTACCTGCTGATTTTGTACGATCGCGCATTGTCTTGATCGGCTCAAATGCCCCCAGCCTCAAAGACTTTTACCAAAATTCTTACAGTTCCGGTTGGTTTAGTCCTCCCCAACAAATACCGGGAGTCGAGCTTCAGGCTCATTTCTTGAGCCAAATTTTGAGTGCAGCCATCGACGGGCGCGGGGGTATCAATGTCTGGCCAGAGGCTGCGGAGTTGCTGTGGATTTTGCTGTGGTCTTGGGCGGGAGCAAATGTGAGTTGGAATTTGCGATCGCTTGGTCGATCGGCTTACTGTTTATTAAGTATCTGTCTAGGTCTGAGTGCCAGTTTATACTTGGTATTTTTAGCCGGTTGGTGGCTACCGTTAATTCCTCCAATCGTCAGTCTTGTGGGTTCTGGTGCTGCTGTTGTGGGTTATCTGGCTCACTTGCAAGAAGAATTAAAACGGTCTAAAGAATTTTTACAATCGCTAATCGATACAATTCCCGACCCAATTTTTGTCAAAGATAGAAATCACCGCTGCGTAGTTTTGAATCAGGCATATTGTCGGTTTATTGGCTATCCTTTAGAAATTTTAACTTGCCGAACCGATTACGATTTATTTCCCCAAGCCGAAGCCGAGATATTTTGGCAGGAAAACGAATTAGTATTTCAAACTCACCAGCCGCGAGAAAATGAAGAATATTTTACTGACGCTCACGGAATTACGCATCTAATTGCGACTAAAAGATCCCTGCATAAAGATGCTGCAGGCAACCTATTTTTAGTCGGAGCAATCAGAGATATTACCGAGCGCCAACTTCGGCAAAATGCCCTAGAACAAAAAAATGCTGAGCTCAGCCACCAAGCTTATCACGATGCTCTTACCGGTTTGCCCAACCGCCAAATGTTCTACGAATGCTTGCATCAGTCTCTAGAAATAGCCTCCAGCAATCAGGAATTGGTAGCTTTACTGTTTTTAGATTTAGATGGATTTAAGTCAATCAACGACACTCTCGGACACAATGTGGGCGATTTACTCTTAAAAAAAGTTGCCAGTCGGCTCAAAAAATGCTTGCGCGGCAGCGATACAATCTCGCGGTTGGGCGGCGACGAGTTCACAGTCATTTTGCCCGTAATTCCCGGCCGTGAGGAAGCTGCGAAAGTAGCTGAAAAAATTTGCGACGCCATTATGCAGCCTTTTATGTTAGAAGAACATACAGTTTCTGTAACTACAAGTATTGGCATTAGTTTATATCCCATTGACGGTCAAGAGCCAGAGATTTTAGTTAAGAATGCCGATGTTGCGATGTATCGTGCTAAGGAACGCGGGAAAAATCAATATCACTTTTATTAATTAAGACCAGTTAAAAACATAATACAACTGTAGGTAAAGTCCCCACCCCGATATTGATAAGTCATTTATAATTATTCAATTTTTTTATCTAAAATCTCAATTACTTCAGACAAAATTTGAGCAATTTTAGGTCTCAAACCTTAATTGGGCAGTGAGGGAGATACAGCATATTCGGTGGTTCGTGAAGTACACTATAAAGCTCTATTGTTGGTACATTGTTATGTAGGGTGCGGATCTGCTCATGTTTAATGAAACTTGCAGATTGACTGGTGGCGACGCACCGATGCTTACGACCCTTGTTGTGTGTACCGCATATACATGGAATATGCTGTATTATTTCAGGCGTCCCCTGTGCAGCTAACTTCAGGAAAATAGCTTGTTGATCGAGCCTTAAACCGTAAGCTTTCTAAGCTTTTTGAAACCGTTCAAAAAAATGTTTTAAGTAGTGAAATCTCACATCTCAAATCACATAAATTTAAAGTCTCTAATCTGTCATCTGTCATTAGATAGATTTACCCCAAGATAAAACTTATGAGAGCAACTTGCCGTCTCATCTGAATGTTACAAAATATTAAAATCAATCACAACCTGAAACCAAATTCAAATCGCCAAAAGCCTTAATGTAAAAAAAATTATGTAAACTTACGAAAGTTAATTAAAGTAAATGTAAAGACATCAGTGGAAATACGGAAATTGATAGATATAATAGGTGGTACACACGTGGATCTATTGCGGTGATTGGAATAAGGCGGTGAATACTATGCGTACTTTGATTCAGCTCACAACAACGGCAACCCTGGCGGTCTGCCTGCAAGTGAATATAGTCGGCACCGCCAATGCGGCTCGACTTGCCAGCAACTCAGCTAGCAATTTCACAAAAGCCCGTAGCGCGGGCAAGAGCCCGACGCCATTGACCCCCAGACTTGGGACAGTGACATCAACCTCTAGGTTTGGAAATCTCCAAAAATACGAACCAACCCCGAACGGGAACCCCGAAAGTGACGGTACGGGAACGCGCTGACCCCAAATTTTGAATAAATTTTAATCTTCTATTCGCGGAGATTTGTACCAATTGGATTGGTTAATTAAAGTATGGCTGCACCAATCCGGATCGGTGAGGGGATAGTCCACTCGGTAATGACCGCCACGACTTTCGGTGCGAAACGCAGCACTTTTGACAATTAAATAGCCGATATCCAATAAATTCCCAACTTCTCCCCAATTTCGCAAAATCGAGCTATTCTCCGTCTCAGTAGGGGAAAAATCAATAATTTGTCCGGGCCGTAAATTATCAAGCGTTTGACTCAAAGGCAAGGAAGCAAATTCTTGCCGCCAAATCTCAAGTTGGACGATCGCACTTTCCAAATCCCGCTGTCCCCGGCAAATGCCCGCACTCTGCCACACCAAATTCCGCAATTCAACCCGCAACCTTTCGATCGCCTCAATGTCCTGTTCAGAAATCGATTTATCCCAGATTTCCCCCGCATCTAACTCATCTGTGAGTGTTTTGGGCCTTCCATCTTCTAGCTGCAAAAGTCCCATCTGCGCCCCAAAAACCAGACATTCCAGCAGCGAATTGCTCGCCAACCGATTAGCACCGTGTACCCCCGTGCTCGCAGTTTCTCCCACCGCGTACAAACCCGGAATCGAAGTTTGGTTGAACTTGTCAGCCACAATCCCTCCCATCCAGTAATGGGCCGCGGGCGTCACCGGCACCGGTTCGGAAAAAATATCAATTCCCCAGTCAGCGCACACTTGAATAATATTGGGAAACCTGTAGCGCAGTCGATCGACCGCAATCGGGCGCAAATCCAGCCAAACATGAGGTTCCCCCGTTTTTTGTAAGTGGCGGAAAATAGCGCGACTGACAACATCCCTAGGGGCGAGTTCCCCGCTGGGGTGAGAGTCAAAAGCAAAGCGATATCCCTTACTGTCAACCAAATGAGCTCCTTCTCCCCGCACCGCTTCGCTAATGAGAAACCGAGGCGCGCCCGCTGTGCTCAGCGCCGTCGGGTGAAACTGCACAAATTCTAAGTCTCGCAGCAGCGCCCCGGCGCGCCACGCAATTGCCACCCCGTCCCCGGTACTTACCGACGGATTGGTCGTTTGAGCAAAAACCTGTCCGCCGCCGCCTGTCGCCAGCACCACGGCTTTAGCTTGCAGCCACTTGACTTGTGAGCCGCAAATCGAGCTAATCCCCTGACACCGCCCGGTTTTGTCTAGCCACAGACTCAAAGCAAAGGCAGGAGATACGAGTTGAATGTTTTTGCGGCTTAATACTTTTGCTGTCAGCGTACCGATCACGGCTTTGCCCGTAGTGTCGGCGGCGTGGAGCACTCGGCGGCGGGAGTGGGCTGCTTCTAGGGTGAGGGCTAAATCTGGGCCGGTGCGATCGAATGCAACGCCCATTTTCACCAGGGAGTCGATGCAAGCACCAGCTTCCTCGACTAAAAATTTCACCGCCTCCAAATCGCAAAGACCGGCTCCCGCAGCCAATGTATCCTGAACGTGCAGCGCTGCGGAATCTTCAGGGGCGATCGCCGCGGCAATCCCTCCTTGGGCCCAATCGCTTGCAGAAACAGGTAGGGTATTTTTATTGATCAAGCCCACCTGCAAATGTTCTGGCAGGCAGAGTGCTGTGTACAAACCCGCCGCGCCAGCACCTATTACCAATACGTCAAATTTGTCAGTCATAAGTCTGCCGCCAGTCAATTTTAGATTTTAGATTTTAGATTTTAGATTTTAGTCTACAGATGAATCTGGGGACTTGAACTAATGTCAGTCAAGGGATTTTAGATTTTAGATTTTAGATTTTAGATGAATGAGGGGAAGTCGCTTATTTCAATCTAGCGAATTTGGGTCGGCTTTTGCCGAATGGTGGTTGAAAGTAAGTCTTGAGAAATTAAAGGCAGAAGTCATCAGCCTATAGAAAAAAAATCTTTTCTTTCTGCCAAATGCCTTCTGCCCAATGACTTCTGCCTTCAAATGAGACCCGCTGCTACCTAGTCGTAGAGACCATTATTCAACCGGTTGTCTCCTTCAATAAAGACTGATTCAACATCAGTTACGGTGAATTTGTCCATGTTAGCTTGCAGCAGTTTTTTCTGAGCTTCCGTCAAGTCTGAAATATTGAGTACGTCCTCAACATTTTCGTAAGGAGCATTCTTAATAATTAGTCGAGCTAAAGTGGGATACAACCCTCGAAATTCCCGAAAGTCCCGGACGGCGCTGTTGTTCAAATCAAGTTTTTTGCCGTATTCTGTGGCAAGCTTCTCATCGGCGCGATTGGTTCTAGCCGGAGCTTCAACTGCTAGGAGCGAGGATGATGGCAAGACGATACGGCTTAATGACGCCGCGATCGCGCTTTGGTCTCCAGCCCATGCAAAGCAGCCCAGCACTAAGCCCAATACTGCCAATAGACGACCCAATCGTTTCATGAAGTTTTGTCTCCCAATTTCATACACAGCATTTATGTAGAGACTACCATTTTGCTTATGCAGTTTTTCAGATAAATCCGCAATAGGTAGAGGGCTGTTATAAACTTTCCCTTGGGGTATTGACAAAGCAGATTATATATGATAATAGGTGAGTTTTAAGCATCGCAGACAAGTTTATAAAAGGCACTCCAAATTAAAAACTCGGACTGCGATTTTAAGGGGTTAATTTTTGCCCCGCACCCACTTTTCTAGCTATCAAGAACTTTTTCCTTTCGTTTTGAGAAAAGCGTTCAAGTCAGCATAAGTACCGCCGTAAGTCACGGTGGGATGGTCGTAACCCTTTAAAGCAACGGTGTGCTGCTCGAAAGCGCCCTGGGCCCCTAATTGCGTCAGATATTTGTAGGTAGTTTCTCCCACAGCGATATCCTTGCCGATTTGCTTGGTGCAAGATTCCAGGCGAAATGCTGCGTTTACAGTATCTCCCAAGGCAGTATAGTCCGATCGGTCGCTGCTGCCAGAATTTCCCACCATTGCATAACCGGTATTGATGCCGGCCCCGACTCGCAAAGGAAAAGGCAGGGGGTAACGGCTGCTGAGTTCGTCTGTTGCCTTGTGCAGTTCGCTCAAAGCTTGGCAAATCCGCATCATTTCCTCGCTGCTGACACCGCTGGTTTTGTGGAACCAGACTGCCATGATGGCATCGCCGATGTATTTGTCCACCCAACTGCCGTGTTCGCGAATGATCTGTCCTGCTTTGCGGAACCAATTGCCGATGACTTCCGAGAGGAGGGTTTCGTCTAGCTGCCTAGTCAAAACTGTAAAGTCTCGGATGTCCATTACCATGACGCTAATCAGGCTACGCACCGTCAAAGTCGCCGTAAAATCTTCAGAGTCTGTCTCGTGTATTGGATCGTGTCGGTGGCCGGCGCTTGGGTTGTAGAAGTCCAATTCGGTTTGACCGAAAATAATCCGATCGCCATTTCTGAGAGTGACAGGAATACTGACCCGCCGCCCGTTGACAAAGGAACCATTGCGGCTGCCCAAGTCGATCAGGTAGAACTCTCCTGTCTCCATTTGCTGTAACATCGCGTGATTACGGGAAATCCAGCGATCTGTCAGTACAAAATTATTGTCATCGCTCCGCCCTACTGTCCAGCAATTGCTGCCGGAGAGCGGCAAGTAGCGATTGCCGCTTTTCTCTGTACGAAGTACCAAATGTGGATTGGCTTGCAAAGTCACCACAGCCCTAAAAACGACATCAAGTCAACCGGTTTGAGGTTTTAAACTTTAAATTTTAACTTTACCGCGCGGCTTATGACTGAGATTGCTGCTAAAAAACCTCAAATCGGCCGTTCTCTAATCTAAAATTGTTTAGTCGATCGTCGATGCACCAAACCATACAGGATTGCCGAACCACAATTCGATCGCCAGCAAAGGTAGTTATGGTTCGATCATAAGCGAAATTGTCATATTTTTCACCCCACAGTTCTATCTGGGGAGTTAAATTTGGTGCTTTTTTGCTGAAAATATAACTATCTACCAATATTCTACCTAATGTCACGGCTCTCACTGCCCGCCAAATTTTATTTAGACTAACGGGGCATAAAAAACTGAAAAATGGCTCTCCGGCTCCGATCGAGAATTGTTAAACACAAGGTATCTTTAAGATTTGTTGCTTAACTTCGGGTTTTTGAAGATATCAACAAAGCCTTTTCCTCGCTGCGGCGGTCAATAAGTTGGAAATACGAGAATTTTATGTTGTCGAAAAGAATTTTGCCTTGTTTGGATGTGAAAGCCGGTCGCGTGGTCAAAGGTGTCAATTTTGTCAACCTTAAGGATGCTGGCGATCCGGTAGAAATGGCTCAGGTTTACAACGATGCCGGTGCTGACGAGTTGGTGTTTCTGGACATTACGGCGACTCACGAAGACCGGAATATTATGATCGATGTGGTGTACCGCACGGCCGATCGAGTATTTATCCCTTTGACGGTGGGCGGCGGCATCCAATCCTTAGACACCATTAAAAGTTTGTTGAGGGCGGGCGCTGATAAGGTGAGTATTAATTCGGCGGCGGTGCGCGATCCGAGTTTAATTGACAAAGCCAGCGATCGATTTGGTAATCAGTGCATTGTAGTGGCGATCGACGCTCGCAAACGGCAAGACGCAGATCGTCCTGGTTGGGACGTGTACGTGCGCGGAGGGCGAGAAAATACCGGCAAAGATGCGATCGCCTGGGCAAAGGAAGCCGAACAGCGCGGCGCCGGCGAAATTCTGGTGACAAGCATGGACTCGGACGGCACTCAAGCCGGTTACGATTTGGAATTAACTCGCAGCATTGCCGAAATGGTCGAAATTCCCGTCATTGCTTCCGGCGGCGCCGGCAACTGCCACCACATCTACGAAGCCGTGACTGAGGGGAAAGCAGAAGCTGCACTGCTAGCTTCCCTGCTGCATTACGGGCAACTCAGTGTAGGAGAAATTAAAACTTATCTAGCAAAATTTCAAGTTCCCGTGCGACAGCAGCAGCCATTAGTTATTAGTCATTAGTCAGTGGATAGTCGATCGCATCTCATATCTTGCAACATTTTTAACAAACCGCTCTGCGGGTTCACTCAAGCGCCCTCTCACGTTGTAAAGAGGCTAAATAAATCCGCCCCCACCCCACGATAAAACCAGTTACTGACATTGATACTGCTATGTGAGGCGCATCCGAAGGCACTTATAGAGAATTTTTTTGATTCTACACAAGTGCCTTCTACATAAATCTCTTGGGGCGATCGACGCCAGTCAACTAGAAATATTCCCTGAGAAGGATTTCAAATCCCAGCTTTTTCAGCTAAATATTATATATTAGCTCAATTTGAAAGAAAGCAACGGTTGCTTTTATCAAACTTGAGTTAAAGATTGTGCAGAATATGAGTGAGCTTCAGCCTGTTAACAATCTTAGCGATCAAAACTTCTAAAAACGGAGAAATTTTGTATGTCTTTTATCAGCTTTAACTTCCCTGCCAAGCGTTTAGTCCGCAGTTTAATAGCTGTTTGTTTTTGTGCTTTGATGTTTGTTTCTAATGCTTTCCCCGCTTTTGCCGTTACTAGCAGCCCCACCAAAGGTGAAGACCAACTTTTAGGAATTGAAAAAGAATCTCAAGAAGCTGTACTGAAAAAACCAATGTCCTTGGAAGAAACTCAAGAAAAAGCCAGCAAAGGGCCTAACGAAGTTCAGGGAGACGCTGACATTGAAAAAATGAAAAATCCTTCCAATACACAAGCTACATCCTTTGAGCAACAAGTCAAAAAAGCTGTCAGTAAAATTAAAGACTAACTCAGCGCGCAGTAGTCAGCGGACAGTTGTCAGTAAAAAAGATTAGGGACAGGCCGCGGTGCGGTGTCCCTAATCTTTTTTTTGAAGAGACACCGCACCGGGCCACATCGTTTGAAAGGCAGTATCCAATCTAAATTTAGCTTGAGTTTTCAGAATTGCTCTTAGATGGAATAAAAAAGTGGAAAGGACTTGGCATCTTTCGGCTTTACGAACACTCTTTGCTGGGGCTGCAAGTTCAAGCTATCGAATCTTTCTCTAGTCAAATTAGCGTTTACTACTTGACCGTCATCTAAGGTTAATTCTACCTGAATTTCCCATCCCAAATGAATCAAGCGACTGATTCTTGCAGGCACTGTTGCACTATTTTCTGTAGTTTCAATTACTACGTCGTGAGGGCGCAAGAAAATCTCTGGGTTGGCTGAGTCAAAGCCGTTGTCTTGAAACATTCTGGAACTACTGGGCAATACATTGACTGGCCCGATAAAACTCATTACGAAGGCACTAGCGGGATGGTCGTAAATTTCTGCGGGTGTGCCGACTTGTTCGATTTTACCTTTATTCATGACTGTAATTCGATCGGCAACTTCCATCGCTTCTTCTTGATCGTGCGTCACAAAGACTGTGGTAACGTGAACTTCGTCGTGCAGTCGCCGCAACCAAGCGCGCAAGTCTTTGCGAACTTTGGCATCGAGAGCTCCAAAAGGTTCGTCTAGCAATAACACTTTCGGTTCCACAGCTAGGGCTCTGGCGAGGGCCACCCGCTGCCGTTGGCCCCCTGAAAGTTGCGACGGGTATCTATCGCCCAATCCTGCCAATTGCACTAAATTCAACAATTCTTCTACCCGCGATTTGACTTTCGCGGGTGGTGTTTTCTGAATTTGCAGCCCGAAAGCGATGTTTTTTCGCACTGTCATGTGCTTGAATAGCGCGTAGTGCTGAAACACGAAGCCAATTTTGCGGTCTTGGACGCTAGTATTGGTGGCATCTTGGCCTGTCAGCCAGATTTTGCCGGAGTCGGGCATTTCTAAACCCGCAATCAGTCGCAGCAGTGTAGACTTGCCGGAACCAGACGGGCCCAGCAATGCGACTAGGGAACCCGATTCAATTTCTAAGCTGACTCGATCGAGTGCTTGGAAACTGCCAAACTGTTTTGATACGTTGTCTACAACTATGCCCATGGTAGGAAGAAAGAAGAGGGAAGAGGCAGGATACAGGAAGCAAGAGGCAAGAGGCAAGAGGGAAAAATGTGAATCTCCGGTTTGTGGATAGGTTAAGGTTAGTTTTTTTATAGCACGATCGCACATCAGTTTGTTAATTTTAGGGTTTTGGCGATCGGTCAGTCGATTTTAGATTTTAGATTTTAGATTTTAGATTTACTTGCAGCGCAGTGAATCTGGAAGATGGAACTTTGGTCTAAAATTTTGAGTTCTCCAGGGCTTTGTATGGGTTTTGGGCGGGGTCAATCGATTGCGCGATTTGAGATTTGAGATTTTAGATTAAAGGATTGAAGCATTGACTTGCGCGAGATAAATCCGGGGGCTTGTGTATTGGATACAGGTTTTTGTATTTCTGGATCCTGAGTCTGCGCGTTGGAATGAATCACGTGGCGGGTATCCTGGATGCTTTCGGTCAAACAGCCGAAAATTAACAAAAATGCACCTCCAAAACAAAACAACACAATTCTTTGCCACCAAAGTTGGCGTTTGGTACTACAATGCAGCAAAAGTTCAAGCGTTTTTGACTTCAACGGCTGAGGGGATAAAGGAAAATGGGAGATGTTGGACGTGTGCCTGTAGGAATTATCGGCGCTTCAGGGTACGGCGGCGTGCAACTTGTGCGACTGCTGGCGGACCACCCGGCGGCTGAAGTAGTTTATTTGGGCGGGGATAGCAGTGCAGGAAAACCTTATTCCAGCCTTTACCCGCACCTGACTAACTGCATTGATTTGACAGTAGAGGCGATCGACCTAGACCAAATAGCGGCAAAATGCGAAGTTGTGTTTCTGTCGCTGCCGAACGGTTTAGCTTGCAAAATGGCACCGACGCTGATAGAAAAAGGCTGCAAAGTCTTGGATTTGTCGGCTGACTACAGATTTGAAAATCTGGAAACTTACAAAGCTTGGTACGGGGGCGAGCGATCGGACTCTGCTTTAGCTGCAACGGCTGTTTACGGTTTGCCAGAATTGTATCGCGATCGAATTAAAGACGCTCAGTTAGTAGGCTGTGCCGGCTGCTACGTCACTGCTAGTTTATTAGCCCTGGCACCTTTGCTCAAACAAGGTCTCATCGTGCCAGAAACAGCAATTATCGACGCCAAATCCGGTGCTTCGGGAGGGGGCCGCAAAGCCGAAGTTAATCTGTTGTTGGCTGAAGCAGAGGGTTCTCTGGGCGCTTACGGCGTTGGGCGCCACCGCCACACGCCAGAAATCGAGCAAATTTGCAGCGATTTAGCGGGACACGATATTAAAGTTCAGTTTACTCCCCACCTAATTCCGATGGTGCGGGGAATTCTGGCGACTGTGTACGCAACTTTGCGCGATCCGGGTTTGGTGCGGGAAGATTTAATCACGATTTTCAGCGCTTTTTACCGCAATTCTCCTTGGGTAAAAGTGTTACCGGCTGGAGTTTATCCGCAAACAAAATGGGCTTGCGGCACAAATCTCTGTTACATCGGTGTGGAAGTAGATCCGCGTACTGACAGGGTGATTGTGCTGTCGGCGATCGACAATTTAATTAAGGGCCAAGCCGGTCAAGGCATCCAGTGCATGAACTTGATGATGGGCTGGGAAGAAACTTTGGGTTTGCCACAATTGGCTTTCTATCCTTAATTGGTAATTGGTAATTGGATCGGGGCGGGTTTACGAGATGATTGGTTTTTAGGCAATTATTGTTTGTAAAACCCGCCCCTTGTATCCACACGATCTAAGTTTTCGATGCTCGATGCCCATCCGATTTTAGATTTCTGATTGTTAATTTTAGATTCAAGTTACTAATCAATTCTTCAATTCTTCAATTCTTCAATCTAAAATCTAAAATTGTCAGATGCCCGATTACCAAGTGTTATTTAGGCCCGTAACCGATCGATCCTGCATAAATTGCCCGATCGCCCAATTGGTCTTCAATCCGCAATAAACGGTTATATTTAGCCACCCGTTCGCTGCGACACAAAGAACCAGTCTTGATTTGGCCGGCGCGAGTCGCTACCGCTAAATCGGCAATGGTGGTATCTTCAGTTTCACCGGAACGGTGGCTGATGATCGATCGATAGCTGTTCCGTTTGCCCAGGTCGATCGTATCCAAAGTCTCTGTCAAAGAACCAATTTGATTCAGCTTAATCAAAATCGAATTGCTAGCTTTCAAATCAATTCCTTTTTGCAGCCGCGTGCGATTAGTAACAAACAAATCGTCACCAACCAATTGAACTTTGCTGCCCATTTTCTGTGTCAGCGCTACCCAACTGTCCCAATCGTCTTCATGCAAACCATCTTCAATCGACACAATGGGATATTGACTGGCCAAACCATCCAAATAATCGATTAATTCTGCCGGCGAATGAGCCACACCGTCGTAAGTGTACTGCCCATCTTTGTAAAATTCGCTAGCAGCAACATCCAAAGCCAAAGCAACTTGTTCACCCGGTTTGTAGCCAGCTTTTTCAATAGCTGCAATCAACAAATCCAAAGCTGCTTGATTGGATTTAAGATTAGGCGCAAAACCGCCTTCATCACCCACACCAGTCAGCAAACCCTCAGCTTTTAAGACTTTACTCAAGGATTCAAATACCTCTGCACCCCAGCGTAAAGCTTCTTTAAAAGAAGGCGCACCCACAGGGACAATCATAAATTCTTGAATGTCCACATTATT
The DNA here is from genome assembly GCF_036702395.1 of Microcoleus sp. D3_18_C2. NCBI lineage: Bacteria > Bacillati > Cyanobacteriota > Cyanophyceae > Oscillatoriales > Microcoleaceae > Microcoleus > Microcoleus sp. D3_18_C2. The sequence goes on from NZ_JAUBTG010000061.1 coordinate 33,167, forward strand.
GTTAGCGTGAGAACCCCCGTTGATCACGTTCATCAAAGGCACGGGCAAAACGTTCGCCAAGGGCCCGCCCAAGTAGCGGTAAAGGGGGAGTCCTAAAGTCTCGGCGGCCGCCTTTGCTGTGGCTAAGGAGACTCCGAGAATGGCATTGGCGCCGAGGTGGGATTTGTTCGGGGAACCGTCCAAGTCAATCATGGTTTTGTCTACCAGCGCTTGGTCGATCGCATCTAGATTAGCCAAAGCGGGGGCAATTTTGTGTTCGACGTTAGCGACGGCTTTTAGGACTCCTTTGCCACCATAACGGCTTTTGTCGTCGTCGCGGAGTTCGTGGGCTTCAAAAGAGCCTGTAGACGCGCCGCTGGGGACTTGGGCGAGCCCCACAACACCGTTGGCTAGGTAAACTTCCGCTTCGATGGTGGGGCGTCCACGGGAGTCGAGGATTTCTCTGGCTTGAATAGATTCGATCGCAGTGTCTAGCATATTAATTATTCCTGACTTAACTCAAGGTTTCATGACAATTAGCAGTCTCTGGGTTTTCCCACGCTGACTGCTGACGGGTAATAGAGTACGCGATCCCCAGAATTATTGGTACACAGTTCAAAATATTTGCGGATTTGGACGAGCCGAGCGGTGTCAATAACCGAGGCTTGTTGAATAACAGCTCCGGCAAGTTTGACAGTAATTTGATTGTTTTAACCGCTTTAAAAAACCTAGGCAAACCTGGGTAAGCTCAGCGGTATAAGTTTGAAACGTTCTTTCTTAGCGCCTACGCTTCCTCGACATCGAGGTTGACCAAGAAACTCCAGTTAGAAACGGTATAATAATCACAGCGACGTGATATTACACCGGAACGTTTGATTTTTTTATTCAGTTGGTTCCACTCGCTCCAAACGTGCTTTTCCGAGTTCACCTCAGAATAGGCGGTTAAGGAGCGAGGTATTTTTTCACTTAGTCGCATAGCTCGGCGAGCAATCACCAGCGCGGCAGATTCGTCGCTAGCTAAGCCATACATTCTCAGATATTTTACCAAGCCGATAATGCTCGAATATGCTGGGTTAACTGTAATTAAGTAGGTAGGCGTAAAAAAACCAAATCATGTTAAGATAAGTAAACACTCAAGATTTGATTTACAAAATCAACAAA
>NZ_JAUBTG010000062.1:0-33697 GCF_036702395.1 Microcoleus sp. D3_18_C2
TCTATCAATGGCTAAGTTTTAGTCTGAGATTGACAAAAAGCGCTCCTAGAAATAGGGGCGCTTTTTGTTTTGGGGAATTTTTTTTTAGAGACCTGCTTCAATCCGTTAAATCCCTTAAATCCGTTACCCCCCTTACCTCCGTTGCCTTCCTTCTTGCTTTTTACTTATTGTTTCTTCCTTTATTCTTTAATTTTTTATGATTACTATAGAATATAGCCACTAGGCCGATCGAGATACTGTGACATACTCCACGGCGAAATCTTATATTATGGTCTAGGATTCCAATAGTCGGATTCAGAATATGTTGGGCTTGCTATAAAGTGTTCGCTAGCAGCAATGCAATTGTGTCAATTCCAGAATCTAACCATAGACAAATGTAGCTGATCGGGAGTCGCTCCTCACCGTCCCAAGCGCTCTATTTCTAAAGAGGATTTGTATTATGAAAGATGGACAAGAAGTACGCCGCGCCTCCACAGCCGTCATTGCCGGTGCTTGCGGGTTGGCTTTACTGACGGGAGGGGGCATTGCCTGGTGGACTGCGAACCGTTCGCCAACCCCTGCAGATACGCCGTCTTCTGCTCAGACTACCGCTCCGCCCCTTTCCCCAATTCCTGCGGAATCTCCTGCTGTAGTGATACCCGTACCCCCTCCAAATCCTGTACAAGTGCCACAGGTTCAGACGCCACAGGTTCAGACGCCACAGGTTCAGACGCCTAACGCTCTGTTGCCAAAGTCACCGCAGCCAAAGCCTTTGCCACAGACTGATGTCCAGACTGTGCAAGTCTACTGGGTTAAAGATGCCAGCGGCAAATTTGAGGGAGTTCCTACGAAAGTAGCTGTCAAACAAGCTGACAAGCCTGATGCAGCTTTACAAGCTGCTTTTAACAGTTTGTTAGCTGGGCCGAAGGATGGAACTGTTTCTAGCGAAATTCCTAATGGGACAAAACTCAGGGGTTTGAGTGTTAAGAATGACGGAGTTTATGTCGATTTGTCAGCAGAATTTACTTCGGGGGGAGGGAGCAATTCGATGACTGGCAGGTTGGGGCAGGTTATCTATACGGCTACGAGTTTACAACCGAATACCAAGGTTTGGATTTCGGTGGAAGGCAAGCCTTTAGAACTTTTAGGTGGCGAAGGTTTGGAGGTGGCTCAGCCGAGTACCCGCCAAAGTTTTGACAAAAATTTTCCCCTTTAGTAATTATGAGTCATTAGTTAGGAGTCATTAGTTAGGAGTCATTAGTCATCGGTCTGAAGGCAGAGAGTAGGGATTGATAACTTATGACTCATGGCTGATGACTCATGACCACGAATTTCTTCATGTGGTACCCGCCACGTGATTTATCCGTGGAATCAATCCCAAATCGAAAATCGAAAATCACTTATTGCCCCCGCATTTATCTCGCGCAAGTCAATCGAAAATCTAAAATCTAAAATCTAAAATCGATTGACTGGGGACTGGCAACTAATTTTCAGTGCTTCGTAGTTAGGCTAAATGCCCGAAAGTGTAGGGCTTGCTGTTCGATCCGGCTGGCAAGCCGATCGCACACCATATTACACAGCTCAAAAATTAACTCGTCTTGCACCTTATAATAAGCTGAAGTCCCTTCACTCCGGCGAGTGAGGATACCAGCTTGGAGCATGAGTTTTAGGTGCTTAGAAACATTGGCTTGACTCGTTTGAGTAGCTTCCACCAATTCTTGCACGCATTTTTCGCCGTCGCGAAGCAGGTTCAAAATTCGTAAACGCATGGGTTCGCTCAAAATACTGAAATACTCAGCAACTTGTTGCACAACCTCTTGCGGGACAGGCTGGGATGACTTCATCAAACTCACCGGAGAGAAGTGATCGGGAAATATTAGCATTTATTCTGTCCATAACAATAAAGTAATCCTTCAATCCGGATTAATTCGCATCAACACTTGACCGTATTCGACAGGTTCGCCATTTTGAACTAAAATTTCCATCACTTGACCGGAGACTTCATCAGCATCGATCTCGTTCATCAGCTTCATCGCTTCGATAATACAGACTGTCTGGCCGACCTTGATGCGATCGCCCACATTGACAAAAGGAGGCTCGTCAGGAGCAGCAGCGCGATAAAAGGTTCCTACCATCGGCGAGATAATTGACACCCATTTGGTATCGACAGAAGCAGGTACGGCAGCAGGTACAGCGACAGGGGCGACGGGAACAGGGGCAGGCAGATCCGCTGCTAAATTTTGGTCAACAGCAGGAGGTGACGCTAAGGTGGGGCTAGGAACCGCGCCCAAGGCGATTGGAGCGACAGTCGCCACGGCAGCAGGGAGCGCAGCAGAGGTGGCTGGTGAACTTGCCAGAATGCCTTTGCGTACTGTTAGTTCAATATCCCCACTTTTTAATGTCAGTTCCGAAATGCCAGTTTTGTCTAATACAGTTAGCAGGTCACAAAGCTGGTTTAAGTCTAGTTGCACAGCAGATTCAAGGGTAATTAATAATTGAAAATTGAGAATTGAAAATTGAAGATTCAGAATCCGGCGAAGCTATGAGCATCAACGAATTTGGAGAAAAAAGGGATAGTTTTTAAGCTGTGAGCGATGAGTATTGAATTTATAATTCTTTAACTCATAACTCAGAACTAAAAACTAAAAACTCCCTTTTATTCCCTCGTTTCTATTCTCGGCCGAGGTACTTGTCTTCACGAGTATCAATCCGAATCCGTTCTCCAATGGAAATAAAGAGAGGCACCATAACCTGAGCTCCGGTGGAGACGATCGCAGGTTTGCTGCCACCGGTGGCAGTATCTCCTTTGACTCCGGGATCGGTTTGCAGCACTTCCAAGACGACAGAATTGGGGAGTTCCACTTCCATGATTTGGTCGTTCCAGCGTAGGATGCTGACTTCCATCCCTTCACTGAGGTACTTGACACGATCGCCTATTTGCTTAGCATTGAGGCGACTTTCCTCGTAAGTTTCCATATCCATAAAGACGAACTCGTCGCCCTCTTTATAGGTATGCTGCATCACACTCTTTTCCAGGTTGGCTTGAGGCATAGTCTCGCCCGCCCGGAAGGTTTGTTCTACTACGTTTCCGGTTTGGACGTTTTTTAATTTTGTCCGCACGAAAGCCGAGCCTTTTCCTGGCTTGACGTGGAGGAATTCGATAACCCGCCACACGCCGTTATTCCATTCAATTGAAACACCTGGTCGAAAGTCGTTACTGGAGATCATATAAATTTTTGCGGGCAATCCCGTCGCCTTGCCGGCACGGGGGAAGTACAGTGAGTCGATTTTAGATTTGAGATTTTAGATTTGAGATTTACTCCACAGATGAATTTGGGAGATTGAACCTTGGTCTAAAATTTTGATCTCTCCACGACAGGAGTCTGGGATTGTATCCGTTTTTGAGCGGGTCAGGTTAAAGCCGCAGTCTAGCTGACGGCATCAAAAAGCAATTGGCATTTTATTTTACCGTTCAAAGGGAGCAAGTGCTGTACTGAAATGTTAATGGCAGTGGGCAGTGGGCTGTTGTCAGTTGACAATTCCCGCATCCAGGATACCCGCCACGTGATTCATCCGTCCAGAAATAAAAAACCTGTATCCGATCGACAAGCCCCCGAATTTATCTCGCGCAAGTCAATCTAAAATCTAAAATCTCAAATCTAAAATCTAAAATCGATTGACTGTTGAGTGTTGTTAGTGGGCAACTCCTCCCGGGCCGAACGAACAGACACTTTAGATGGGTAGCAGCAAAGGCGGGCGGGCAGCGCTGTGGGAAGATAATAGAGGCAATAAAAGTTAAAGTTATGTTGCATTGGCCTAATTTCTCGATCGATACGTGCAAGCGCTGGGTCAAAACCGTCGCTTTAGCGCTTCTGCTGTTCACTCTCGGACTGAGTTTCAGTGCAGTCTCCCATGCCAAACGCCCCAGCAGCAGTATGCCTGCAGGGAATGCGATTACGGACGGGCGGGCGCTGCTGCGCTTCGCTTTACCTATTGACAATCAGACTGTACGAGAGTTGCAAATCAGTCTCGAAGACATTGGCAACCACATACGATCTAAACGTTGGGGGCCTATTAGCAGCGATGTCAGCAGGGCTTCCAGGATTCTCAACCTCCGGGAATCTGACATTTTAGAGAGTATTCCCGACGCCAAAAAGCCGGAAGCTGAGGCGCTAGTTGCAGGAGTCAAGGAGAAAGTTGCTCAACTGGAAAAGGCTGTTGAGGCTAAAGACAGGGACAAAGTGATTGACTTGAAAGCCACAATCCTAGGTTCCGTAGGCGAAATCGAAGAGTTGATGGTGACAAAGTTTCCGTTTGAAGTGCCTGCCAAGTATGCTAATCTGCCTCAACTGAAAGGGCGCGCTACTGTGGCTGTACAAACTGAAAAAGGGGAAATTACTGTTGTGGTTGACGGCTACAGCGCCCCGGTTACGGCTGGTAATTTTGTGGATTTAGTCGATCGAGGTTTTTATGACGGTTTGCCGTTTATTCGATCGGAAGAATCCTACGTTTTGCAAACGGGAGATCCCGAAGGCAAGGAAGAGGGTTTTATTGACCCAGCTACTGGCAAATACCGGAATATACCGCTAGAAGTGCTCGTCAGGGAGGAAAAAGAACCTATTTACGGGATTACTCTAGAAGATGCGGGGCGCTATCGCGACGAACCTGTTTTGCCTTTTTCTGCTTTCGGTACTGTGGCTATGGCCCGTACAGAAACTGACCCTGATAGCGCTTCTTCTCAGTTTTTCTTTTTCTTGTTTGAACCTGAACTCACGCCCGCTGGCCTGAATCTGTTGGACGGCCGCTATGCTGTTTTTGGTTACATGATTGAAGGAAAAGAAGTTTTGGAGCAACTGAAGCAGGGAGACAAGATTGTATCTGCTAAGGTAGTTAAAGGAATCGAAAATTTGGTGCGACCTCAAGTTTAATTAATGAGGGCGATTGAAATCGCTTTTACACCAAAGTGACGGCGATTGAAATCGCTTTTACAGAAACAAAGCCCGCCTGCGCGGGCTGAAAAAATCAATAGTGACAGGCATTGAAATCTTTTCTAAATAAAGAAAGGTAACGGCGATTGAAATCACTTTTACAGAGACAAAGCCCGCCGGAATCAGGCTGGAAGAAGAGATAATTTTTATAGTTTCGTTATTAAAATTAGGAATTCCATCGAAAATATGGCTATTTTACAATTTTTATTGGTAATGGGTTTGGGCGGATTCGCAGGCTTGTTGATTGTAAAAAATGTGAATGAAAACAAGCAAAAGCAGCGGTTGGATGAGGCTTTTTATCAGTTGTTGGAAACTCAAAACAGTCAAATTTCGCTGATTCAACTGGCGGCTAGTGCTAGGGTTGAGGCTGAAGTTGCTCAGCAGTATTTAACTCGGCAAGTTAAGATTTTTTCGGCGATTTTAGAGGTAGATGATGAAGGAGATACTTTTTATAGGTTTCCTAGGTTGCGCTTGCCGCCAAGTTCGGGTAAGGAATGGTGAAGTGAGAAAGTGCGATCGACTAATTCAAAATTATGCAAGTTAAAGATATCGGTGAACAAGGTCTTTTAAGAATATTGCAAAAATTCTGCCCCGCAGAGATAGTGGGTGATGATTGCGCCGTAGTTCCGACAAATCCCAACCAATCTCTGGCTATCACTACAGATATGTTGGTGGATGGAGTGCATTTTAGCGATCGCACTACGGGGCCTTATTACGCAGGATGGCGCGCCGCAGCGGCAAATTTGTCGGATCTGGCTGCGATGGGAGCAACGCCTCTGGCGGTGACTGTAGCCCTCGCTGTGGCGGCGGATACGGCTGTGGAGTGGGTTGAAGAGTTTTATCGGGGGATGACGGCTTGCTTGCAAGAATATGATACGCCGATCGTCGGTGGCGATGTTGTGCGATCGCCCGTTGTGACTGTGGCGATTACGGCTTTTGGACAAGTTGAGTGCGATCGTACCATTAGTCGGTCAAATGCGCGATCGGGCTGGGCGATTGTCGCCACGGGTGTTCACGGAGCCTCCCGCGCGGGATTAGAATTGCTGTTAAATCCAGAATTCGGGCAAAATCTGGAAAAGGTCGATCGAGCTTCTTTAATTCTCGCTCACCAGCGCCCTAAACCGAGGCTGGATGTTTTGCCGGTTGTTTGGGAAATATTAGGTTCTGCGGGTGAGTTTTCCATCGCCGGAATGGACAGCAGCGACGGTTTAGCAGATGCGATTATTCAAATTTGTCGGGCTAGCGGTGTTGGCGCAAAAGTCGATCGTACAAAACTACCAATTCCCGATATTTTCAGCGAAATAGTATCAACCGAAAAAGCTTTAGATTGGGCCTTATACGGCGGAGAAGACTTCGAGTTAGTGATTTTTTTGCCAATAACAAGCGCTGAGTTATTAGTGGAAAAAATAGGAAACCGAGCCGCAATTGTGGGAATCGCTACCGATAGCACTGATATCTGGTTAACTGATAGCAGTGGCATTTATCCTGATGCTATATTAAAGCTCGATCGAGGATTTCAACACTTCTGAATTATCTCGCTTGTCCGCATAGGCAGACTTGGTTTGTGTAGACGCGGTTTCAACCGCCTGTTTTTTTGCTGTTATTGTAGGCAGTAGCCAGATTATTTTGGGTTTGCGTCCATTTTTCGCTACCGGGTTCCCGATTATTTAAAACTATTTCATAACCCGCAATGGCAATTTGAATATTATTCCCTTTATTCCCACTGGGAAACTCACTAATATGAATACTCAAATTTTCAATAAGACCGATAATTGAGCTAATTGTTTCTGAGTTTTCGCCAGCAATTAACTTTTTCGCCACTTGCTGTAAAGTCTCGGCAAAACTGGCATTAAGGAGATGTTGTCGCCCTTCCAGCATGGGGTAAATTACTGCTATATCCCCGTTGCTATCTTGTTCTGCTTGCAATAATTCTAGGAAAAAATTTGCATAGTCTTGGAATTTTTCACTCTTCGAGTTATTGCTATCTACGTCATCGTTCATATCGATGAGTTGCGCTAGGTAACTAGCTAGATGTCGGAGGAATTTAGCGCCATTTTCCCCTCCTTGTTCTGCCAAGGTTGATGCTACTAACTCACAAGTTTCCAGAAATCCGCGATCGAGTAATTCTGAGTTATCCTGTAATATCTGCGCTTCCTCTCCGTTGGGGGCATTCAGCAGGGTGTGAATTAATTGCAGATAGGCTTGGGCGCGGTTTTCTTCCATTTTGGGGAGTTTTGAATAACACCGGGATTTATTTTATCATGCTTGGTGGGTGGCCAGAAACCGGGTTTTTGCGAGAATATGTGGTTACAGGCGAAGATTCTGGAAAAAACCCGGTTTCTTTGGTTGTGCGTAGAAAGAATGGACTCGGCGGTTTCCACAGCCGAATCATCTATTACAATTGATTTAGATCGATTCCCATTTCTCGCAATCTTGATTCTAAAGCTTGCGATCGCGATCGTTCTTGTTGCAGCAAAGTTTCTGTCTCACTGGCGCGTCGCTCTGCTTGCTGAGCTTGTTGCTCTGCTTGTTGTCGCAGTTGCTCTGCTTGTTGTCGCAGTTGCTCGGCTTGCTGAGCTTGTTGCTCGGCCTCAATAGCCCGCGCTTGAGCCTGTCGTCGCAATTGAGCGAGTTCCACAAAACTCATAAACGCTTCTCCATCAGGGCCGAACATTTCTAGTCCCGTTTCAGATAATTGAAACCGCACGCCCAGTCTGGGGCTGATCCAACCGTCTATTTGTTCGATCGCTTCTAATTGTTCCTCTTGACGTTGCCATCCAGTCAACTCTAATGTTTGTGGGTCGTACAAATAGTATTCTTCCACACCATAACGTTCGTAAAATTTGAACTTTTGAATCATCGGAGCGGGCCGATTTCCCGGCGACCAAATTTCAAACACAACTTGTGGCCCAATATTATCTTCATTCCACTGTTGATAGGAACCACGATATCCTTTTGGTCTACCAAAAACTACCATCACATCTGGTGCTTGGCAAAGTTTATTATTTCCTTCAACGGGATACCAAAGTAAGTCACCGGCGACAAAAACATTCGGGTCATTCGCAAACAATAGTTCAGAATTTTCTTTAATCCAAACGATTAATCGAAACTGCTCGGTATTATCTGACATTGGTTCGCCGTTATCGTCGGGGTAGATGATATTTTGTTTGTCGGGAGATTGCAGTTTTGTAACCATTGCTTTTTCCCCAAAATAGATGGTGAATTTATTTTAGTGTAAATGATATCAAGCGGCTTTTTTGTGGGAAACGTGTTTTCAAGACCGGAATCCTTCCTAACGCCTAGATAATGCTACCTTGGGCATTAATCTATCCAAAATTTGCTCTATCGCCATTACTGTCCAATCAATATCCGCTTCTGTGGTTTCTCGTCCCAAACTCAAGCGAATGCCGCCAACGGCCTTAGTTTTACTATATCCCATTGCCAATAATATCGGACTCGGAGTTAGTTTGCCGCTGTTACAAGCAGAACCGGAACTAATGCCAATTCCTGCTAAGTTTAGCTGTCGCACTAAAGTCTTGCCTGTCACTTTCCCTGTGTCGCCGTCGGGAGAAACAATGCAAAAACTGACGTGGTGCGGCAGACGATAATATCGATCGCCCGTTGCGACTAAACTGGGTACGTGGGATAATTGGTCAAAAAGCCGATCGCGCAATGCAATTAACCTCGGCGTTTCCACATCTATTTCCTGCAATGCTAACTCCGCCGCCACCCCAAAACCGACGATTGTCGGCAGCGCTTGTGTCCCGGAACGCAGTTTCAATTCTTGGCCACCACCGCCTAACATTGGCACTAATTCTACTCCCGGACGCACGTAAAGCGCCCCCGCACCTTGTGGCCCGTAAAGTTTGTGACTGGAAACCGAAAGCAAGTCTACGGGAAGTTTCTGCACGTCAACTTGCAGCTTGCCGGCAACTTGAACTGCATCGGTATGAAACATGATATTGCGATCGCGCGCAATTTGTCCTAATGCCTCAATTGGTTGCAGCGTGCCAACTTCGCTTTGTCCGTAAATGATGGAAATTAACACTGTATTCGATCGCAGGGACTCTTGCAAATCCAAAGGGTGAATTCGCCCCAATTTATCAACTGGTAGGCGCGTTACCTCCCATCCCAACTGTTCGAGTTGTCGCGCCGGTTCTGCTACAGCGGAGTGCTCTACGCTGGAGATAATAATATGCTGCGGCTTTGTATAAAGACGGGCAATTCCCATAATTGCCAAATTGTCCGCTTCAGTGCCGCCGGAAGTAAAAATCATCGATTCCGGTAGCGCGTTAATCAAGCTAGCAACCTGCATTCTTGCTAATTCTAAAGCTGTCGCCGCCCTTTGTCCCCACTCGTGCAAGCTGGAAGGATTTCCCCACTGCTGAGTAAGGGCTGTTTGCATGGCTTGAATCGCTTCTGGGCGGGCGGGTGTTGTGGCGCTATAGTCGAGGTAAATTTGCATGATAAATAACTAATTAATGACTGTTGACTGTTGACTGTTGACTGTTGACTGTTGTGAGTGGCTACCAATAGCCAATAAAACCAATAACTGATGACTAACTTCCTGGTTTGCAGACGTTGTAGTCTTCATGGGACAAAACTTTTTGGGGAGTTAAGAAAGTGCCGCAATCTTCACAAAGCATTCTGTAGTTGCGAGTTACAGGAATACTGATTATCAAACGGTTGTGACGCAGGCGTTTGCCGCCGAAATCTCTGTAATTCTTATTTTCGCCCAAAGCTGCTATAATTGTTCGGGCTTTAGTGACTACGTGGTCGGGCAGACCTCTGAGATCGATGATATCTCTAGCAAATGATGCTTCCCTCTCTTGTTTTTTGGTTTGTTTTTGTGTCAGGACTTCAACGTAATGCTGCTGCGCCACCAACTCTTGCGTGCAGCGATGGCACGCTTTACCATATCCTTTGTGACCGCACGGAAAAATTCTTTTTCTTTTAGCCATAAAGCAGCGGTATAGGGTTTGACCCACGCCCCTGAATGCTGCTACCTTACCAGTGATGCTTCCGGCATCGAGGCAGTTCTACAAGACGCAAAATCTGTTCCCTTGCATAAATTTAATAGGTTGTAACTTTACTTGATCCAATAGCTTTGAACTGTGAGAAGGCTAATAACCTCTATATTTATTAAAATTTTGTGGCTGTATTGTATTATCATTTACTCGGTTTCTGTTGTGCTGGGCTGGTGGCGATCAATCTGGCGGGCTGCGGACAAACAAAGCAAGACGTGCAGAATTTACCTCTCAGTCTGGCTCCATTGCCTCAAGACCCCTTGTTGCAAGTATACTTCAATCAGTCGATCGCTTCGAGTTATACAGAGCCTTACCGCCAGCAAACTAGACCTGGAGATGATTTAGAAAACTTGATTGCTGTGGCGATCGCCAGTGCTGGATCGACGGTAGATGTTGCGGTTCAGGAGTTTCGCTTGCCCGGTATTGCGAGGGTTTTGGCCGAACGAGGGCGATCGGGAATTAAAGTGAGATTAATTGTCGAACATATCTATAGTCGCCCTTGGAGCGATTTTACAGCCCAGGAGTTGGCGAAATTACCGGAAAGAGAGCGCGATCGTTATAACGAATTTGTGCAACTTGCCGATACCAATAAAGACGGTAAATTAACGGCAGATGAAATCAAGCAAAATGATGCTTTGGTAATTGTCAAAGATGCGGGTATTCCTGTAATTGACGATACTGCTGACGGCAGTAAAGGCAGCGGTTTGATGCACCACAAATTTGTTGTAATTGACGGCAAAACCGTAATCGTAACTTCGGCTAATTTTACCACAAGCGATATACATGGCGATTTCAAGACACCTGCAAGTCGCGGCAATGCGAACAATTTGCTGAAAATTGAAAATGCTCAAATAGCGCAACTATTTACTCAAGAATTTAACATCATGTGGGGCGACGGGCCCGGAGGCAAACCGGACAGCAAGTTTGGCATCAAAAAGCCGTTGCGTCAAGTGCAAAAAGTAAGAGTAGGGAATGCGACAGTGGCGGTGCAATTTTCGCCGATTTCCCAGACTTTGCCTTGGGAAAACAGTGTCAACGGTTTGATAAATCGAACTTTGGGTAGTGCGAAAAAGTCGGTTGATTTGGCATTGTTTGTATTTTCGGCTCAGCGGTTGTCAAATACTTTGGAAATTCAAGCTAGCCGGGGAGTTGCGGTGCGAGCTTTAATTGACTCTAATTTTATTTATCGCTCTTACAGTGAAGGGTTGGATATGATGGGGGCGACTTTGATGCAAGATTGCAAGTTAGAAACTGACAATCGCCCTTGGAGAAAGCCGCTGACTGCGGTGGGAGTGCCGCTGTTACCAATGGGCGATCGCCTGCACCACAAATTCGGCGTTGTGGACGGCAAAACGGTGCTTACAGGTTCTCACAACTGGAGTGAGGCGGCAAATCACGGGAATGACGAGGCGCTGCTGGCGATCGAAAGTCCCACAGTTGCGGCCCATTTTGAGCGGGAGTTCGATCGGCTTTACAAAGGTGCAACCTTGGGAATTCCCGCCCGCATCAAACAGAGAATTGATGCTAAGAAAAAAGAGTGCGATTCACTACAAGCAGCATCAAAATCTGCGAGTGCTAAACCTCAAATTGCTGCCGGAAAAAAGTTAGTTAATTTAAATGCCGCGACTCAGGAAGAATTAGAAACTTTGCCTGGAGTTGGCCCGAAGTTAGCCGAGAGAATTATTGCAGCGCGACAACAGCAACCTTTTACCTCTTTAGACGACGTGGCACGGGTTCAGGGCATTGGGGACAAGATTTTAGAGAGATGGCGCGATCGAGTAACTTGGTAGTTACGTTCGTACTCCTCACATTTTGCACCATTTTCAATTACTTGTTTAGGAACAGGCTTTCCGGCCTGTTCCACAAAGAGTGAATTTTCTTGTGGAACAGGCCGGAAAGCCTGTTCTTGACAATACTGCAACATCTCAGTAATCAGGACTTCATTCCTGACTCTAAAAAGTTCACAGTCATAACTTCCGTCCTTCCTTTCGCAACTCAGCATCAAAGACTCAAGTTCTCACTAGAAACCTATTGGCTCTACTTTGACAACACCTCACCTCTCAAGTTAAAATAACGCCTAAACAAAATGCTATCTATTCACCTGAGAGGTAGAGAGAGATGGAACACGCCAGATTTGTTATGGGGAGGCCACAAATCAAATTTCTAGCTATCTTGGTGGGGGCATTTTTTTTGATTCTAGCAGCTTTCACAGTCAGCGCCCAGCAGAGTAGCGAAGCACAATTTAGGGTCAAAAACGAAAACGCTTTTAATATTAATTTAATTCAATTTAAGCGCACTGAATATGTAGGCCCCTGTGCCGGTACTGTCTTCTCCCCTGATTCGCAAAGCGCTCGATTTGTCTCCAGCAAAACTCCTCCCGGCCCTAACAGAAGGGTGATGATTAAAAATGTGACTGATGGCATGGAAACTAACCCCTATCCCTACACAGACAGAGGTTACAACAAAGGTGAGTTTTCCGAGGATTTTGGATTTAAGTTGGGTAACAGTCACAAAACAAGAACTTTTTCGGTTTTAGAGGGAGAAAATAAGTTTATCTATGAAATTAAAGAAAATGACCAAGTTATAGAACAGGGTTCGCTTACGGCTGAAGTTTCTATACAAAACTTAGGTACTTTTCCCCGTCAGCAAATTTGTCAAGATCGGGTAGAATGTCGGGATACTGCTGATTGTCGCGATCGTAAAGGCAGAAAAAGAAGTTGCAGACAAGAGTGTTTTCCTGTTCAACAGTGTCGCTGTCCCTAACTACTTTCTGTCCAAAAATTATTTTATTTAATTAAGGCCAGAAGACAAAGAGGAATAACAAACCAGAAACAAGATAAGTTATTTTCCACGGAATAGGGGCAACCACGCAGCGCTGTTTCATTCTCTTGTAGGGGCTGCCCCCCGTGGCTGCCCCCATGTCCCAAACGGCTGTGAAATCGTCTGTGGGGGCTAGGCATTCTTGGCACTACAAGGGTCAAAAGCCTGATTTTCGTGAGAAAGAAACCGCCCTGGGCAACCACGGGCGATTGCCCCTCCAATAAAATTGTTGGTTCAAGTAATTGGGTGAAAGTAAAATGCTGCTCCTAACACGATATATGTTGCTAAAAGCAGCACTCCTTCGAGCCAATTAGAGCGCCCGTCGAGACTAATTAGATTAGCAATTGTTACTGCAATGGCAACTGCAACTACTTCAAACGGATTGAAGTTTAAATCCATCGGCTGATGAATTATTAATCCGATAATTACCAACACCGGCGCTACCAGCAAAGCAACTAGCAAACTCGAACCCATCGCGACAGAAACTGACAAATCCATATTGTTTTTCATCGCCACTCCCACCGCAGTTACATATTCGGCTGCGCCGCCCACAATCGGCAACAGAATTACCCCTGTAAACAGCGGCGTTAATCCCAATCCTTTGGTAGTTTCTTCGACAACACCCACGAAAATTTCTGATTCAAAAGCAACAGCAACAGTTGAGGCAACTAGCACTCCTATCCACAGCCACAAATTCGGTTTGTGCGTAGTAGATTCTTCTTTGGTATTTTGAGGATTTTCTGACTCTAGTTCTACTAAGCCAACATCGTAAAGATAGCTGTGGGTTTTTAATGAAAATAACAGAGTTAGAGCGTAAACTGCAATTAGGACGATCGCAGTTATTAAGGAAAGATTCTGAATGGCTGCGGGTTCGACTCCATTGGAGGTATAAATTACCATTGTCGGCAGCAGGATGGCAATCACTGCTAGAGTCATTGTGGAACCGTTCACCCGCGCGATTATTGGCTTAAATTCCTGTTCTTTGTAGCGGATTCCTCCTAACAGCATGGAAAATCCCATGACTAAAAGCAAGTTGCTGATAATTGTACCGGTTATGCTGGCTTTCACAATGTCAATTAAGCCAGCTTTCAGGGCAACTATGGCAATAATTAATTCCGTAGCATTGCCGAAGACTGCATTTAATAAGCCGCCTATGGAGGGGCCTGTAACGATCGCCACTTCTTCTGTTGCTGTGCTCAACCAAATCGCCAGAGGTATAATGCCTAAAGCGGATGTGATGAAAACTGCGAGGGAGCCCCAGTGCAAATACTCAGCGGCGATGGAAATGGGGATGAAAATTAACAGCGCTATGGAAAGAATCTTTTTGATTGACATAGGAACTCGGATGGTGTAAGGAATGGTGATGTCGAGTTGTCGGGGCGATCGCAAAGTTGATTTTACACTATTCAACTATTCTCTGACAATTCTGCTGGCGAGTGCGATCGATAATTGGAAATATTTAACCGCAAATGCACCCAGAGCGAGGCAGATTGAATATAATAGAATGATATCGACATCGGTGAAAAGATATGTCTCAATCTGTAGTGCCAGTTGTTGAATCAAAGCAAATTGATACTTCACCCACCTTGACCTTTGAAGAATACCGATTTTATCAAACTGATTCCTATCTACAATATGAACTGTACAAAGGCAAATTAATTCCGATGCCAACCGCCACAGTTTTACATATCAAAATTTGCGAGTATTTAGTTTACAAATTGCAGCGTTACCTAGCGGAACACAATCTTGACTTAGTAGCAAAAACAGGTTTAGGAGTGAGAACAGAAGAAGATACATCTCGGATTCCTGATGTAGTTGTTTGCACTCAAAGTCTTTTGGAACAAGCTGGTGCTAGACCAGGTGCTGGTATCCTCGATTTTGAGGAAAAGCCGCTGTTAGTGATAGAGGTAGTGAGTCAAAATCGGCGCGCCGATTATGTGATTAAACGAGCTGAGTACGAACTAGGTAACGTGCCCGAATATGTAATTGTTGACCCTACACCTAACAAAGAACTGGTGCGAGTTTTAGCCTTTCCTGAAGGTGAAGACATCTATACACAAACAGATTTTGTGCCGGGGCAACAAATGGTGTCTGTAGTCTTTCCAAATCTGACATTATCAGTGAATGAAATACTGTCTCCGCCATTAGTTGAAGGGTTGATTAAAGCAGAACAAGCTCGGTTCCAGGAACTTGAGCAGCAAGCTGATGAGCAGCGCCAACGGGCGGAAAGATTGGTGGCGAGGTTGCGAGAATTAGGAGTAGATCCCGATCGCATTTAGGAGCTTTCTGTCAGAACCCCGAATTCTTAAAAAAGTCGGGGCTCTGGGTATTCTGTTGGTTGAGGTGGGCTTGATACTGTGCAACTATTCAACCCAACGCACCCGCACAAAATGAGCTTCGCGTCCCCAGAAGTCGTGACTTACAGTAATATCAACAACACTCAAATTAAACGGAATAGCAGTTGTCACGTACCGCTGAGCCAGAGCGCCCACATCAGGAGCTAACTGAGCCGCAGCCGCCGCCGCAGCACCCAAACCGAACAGTTGCAGAATGGGCCCGCGAGGCAGGGCTAAATTGATGCCAACAGCAAGTCCTGCAGTCAGCAGCATTGCCACCGACAAATTCGTGCCACAGCGGGGATGTACAGCTAAATCCCACTCTCCGCTGGCAATCCGGTGCAAAGCCTCGCGCACTGCCTGACGCAACTGTGCAATGTTAACGTGCCCATAAAGAAAAAACCCTTGGTCTGTGGACATTCCGCCCAATAACTCATTATCGGCTCTTGCTGTGGTCGCACCAAACGATTGGCTTAGTACCCAAACAGTAGCGTGTTCCAAAGCATGAACTTGGCGCAAAGTCAAGACTTCCTTCAAACCGGGCACAAAATTGAGTTGTCGCAACAAATCAGCATCTTGAGTCCGCTGCGGGGCAAAGTCGAAGGGAAATTGGCCGGTGCGGCCGGAAGCAGAAGCAGTAGTTGTCATATCAAAACGCCTCCATTAACTCGATTAAGTGGATATTTAAAATTAGCAATTCGGTTGAGAAAAAGCCGGTCATACATTATCAATAGTTGTGGCTTTAAAACCTAGCAATGGCAGGTTTTGTGCAAAAAACATTAGCCATCAACCTGCCCTTACTAACAAATATTCCCAGTTTATTGCTCTAGCCGCTGCCCGTCCCGAAATACTCCCGGAATTCGCCGGCCTCTGGTATCGATAATTGTGCCTTTGCCGTGAGGCAATCCCTTGCGTAACTCTCCCTCATAGCGGATACCGTTGGAGAACGAACAGTTACCCCTGCCATCAAGTTCTTGAGTATAGAACTGTCCCGAACACCGACTGCCGTCAGCGCGGGTGAACGCTCCCGTACCTAAAGGCTTGCCCCCTAAAAATTGACCCACAAAGCGATCGCCATTGGCAAAAATGAATTGCCCTTGTCCCGTAGGCACGCCTACTTTTTGATCGAGAGAAAACGACCCCACATAGCGATCGCCATTAGTAAAAATAGCTGTGCCGGAACTAACTTTGCCATCTCGGAATATACCCTCGACGCGGGCGTCGTCCTTAAATATAAATTGTCCTCGGCCATTTGGTTTGCCCAGACGGAACTGCCCCTCATAGCGATCGCCGTTGGAATATATGTATACCCCAGTGCCGCTGGGCAAACCGTTAACGAACTGTCCGATGTAGCTATCACCGCTGTCATAATCGCACCTAACTCTACCTGTAGCGATAGCTGGCACGCAGCGGCCGGTTCTAGCTTCTGTTCCTTGCGCCATTGAGGGCAAGGGATAAGTAGCGTAACTACCAATTCCCAACACTGATGCAACTAATAAAGCGATTCCACTGGTCCAAGAACGGGAAATCATCAATCAACTTGCTCCTATGCGCTGTTAGATATTATCTTCTTCTGTCCTTTGTCTTTTGTCCCATTTGTTGTCAAAACTTGACTGAAAAGCTCAATCATTTATCCTTTACGAAACTCCGGGCTTGCCGTTGCGAAATACCCCCGGAAAGCGCCTACCTCTAGCATCTATCATCGTTCCCACACCGTGAGGCACTCCCTTTCGCAATTCTCCTTCATAGCGCGTACCGTTGGGGAAAGTGCAGGTGACACTAGCGTCAAGTTCTTGATTAAAAAATCTGCCGGAACAGCGAGTGCCGTCTACCCGCACCAATACCCCAGGGCCAAAGGGTGAGCCTGCAAAGAATTGTCCTTCATAGCGATCGCCATTGGTATAAAAAAATTGACCCCGCCCTGATGGTTGGCTGCTAATGGCATCAGTCTGAACGTTCCTGACGACTGCGAAGTCTCCGACGTAGCGCTCGCCGTTGGGGAAAACGACCGTCCCAGATCTCATTGTGCCGTCTTGGAACACGCCTGTGTAGCGGGCATCATCTTTAAAAATGAATGTCCCTCTACCGTTTGGCACTCCATTCCGAAAATTTCCTTCGTAGCGATCGCCATTAGCGTACACGTAGACTCCAGTGCCGTCGGGCAGGCCGTTGACGAAGTTTCCCTCGTAGTTATCGCCTCCCTCGTAATTGCATTTTACTCTTCCCGTAGGAGGGTTTCCCTGGCAGAAGGGAGAGCGTTTTCCTTCTTCTGGTGCTGGTTGAGCTATTGATGGCTGGGGATTCAAGAGATTAGTGGCGCTGCCGATACAAGAAGCAACTAATATCACCATCCCTAATTTTTGAATTGAACTGAGCACGATCGATCTCCTTTAACTTCAATTACTAATAGGGATTTTCTAGAAGCTAATACTTGCTGAAAAGTCCTCTATTTTTTAATCCCTTTACTAATTTTACCTTCAGGTTCGATATCTGCCCTAAATGCAAAAAGGCAAAAACTCTAATTTTTGCCTTTAGCATTTTTCCTGCTTTACTGTCAATTTTCAGCGTCGCGCTGAGCTATTCGGATTTGGGAGACGGCTAATAACTGCATTGGCTGGTTGTGGTTGGCGACTGGCGGGTTTTTCGCCAACACCTTTGGCTACCTCAACGCCGTTTTCCTCCAGAATCACGATCGGATCGGCTCCTTGCTTGAGATCGACCCGCTTCACCAGAACTTGCCCGTTAGACAACCGCTGCCCGACTTTGACATATCGGCTAGTTGGTTCATTCGGTACTTTGACAATCACTTGCGTCTCGTTCCCGACTTTTACCACCCCACTGACTTCAGTGCCTGTAGCGATGTCAGTAGAAGGCGGTGGCGGAATTACTGGGATGACGGGAGGAGGTGGGGGATTTGGGTCTACCCACTGGGGCGGGCGCTTGTCTACTGGCAGTTCCGGCAGATCCGGCACTCCTATGGGTCTCGCTGCTATTGGTTGGGGCGGGCGTGGGGGTGCTGGAGGGCGAGGCTGCGGATTCCGCGCATCTTGCGGTCTACCTCCTGTTGGCCCAGTTCCAGGACGACCGGTGCCAGGACCTCTTGCTACCCTGGCATTGGGGTCTCTCCATTGGGGGGGGCGCTTGTCTACTGGCAGTTCCGGCAGATCCGGCACTCCTATGGGTCTGGCTGCTATTGGTTCGAGTCCAGGCGGGGATGTACGAGTACGACCTAACTGAGGAGCATTTAGCCCCGGAACTATGGGAGGCGAGCCAATTTGTCCCCCGGTGCCTCCGGGTAAGGAACCATTTCTGCCACCGCCACCTAAGCGAGGAGGAGTTCCCCCTGGAACTAGGGGCGGCGAGCCAATTTGTCCCCCGGTGCCTCCGGGTAAGGAACCATTTCTGCCACCGCCACCTAAGCGAGGAGGAGTTCCCCCTGGAACTATGGGAGGCGAGCCAATTTGCCCCCCATCACCTCCGGGAAGTAAAGAGCCTCGCGCTCTACCTGGTACTTGCTGAGTGCCGGCTCGATCGCCCCTGGGTGGGCTGGTGAGAGCAACCGTCTGATTAGGCCTGTTAATTGGGGGCGGAGCCAATAACTCGGGAAGTTCGGGTAGCACGGCCACTTGTCGCTGTGGCAGTTTGGGGAGTTCTGATGTTGTCCCACCCGCTCCGTTGGCTCCTGGAGGGATTTGTAATACGATCGGCGGGAGCGGCCCAAAGGGATCTAACTGAGAAGGATTAGCTGTCACAGGGCCTTGGGGCACCGGCTGAAGCGGAAGCGTGGGATTCCTGTCATTGTTGTCGCCGATATTTGTTTGAGCCTGTCTTGCTCGTTCGTCTGGGTTGGTGGATCGAATTAACCCAGGAGGCTGGGCGGCTACTATTGGGGACGGGAAAGCTTGAGCTGCTGGGGTAGGGCTGGCAGTGGCTGCCGGAGATGGAGAGGCTGCAATGGGGCTGGGGCTGGGGCTGGCTGTGTTGCTGCCCTCGTCGCCACCGCATCCTCCGATCGAGAACGCTAGTAGTCCTATAGTTGCAAAATATAAAAGTTTGTGCATTGCCGATCGCCACCAAATCCTTAATTTCAAGATTTCCAACAAGGCTCTGCAATTACAGCCTGTTGCCGTTTATCAGTTTATCTGTGTTTCGATGTTATGCGATCGCTTGAAAATTGCCAAGTTTTCCTGATGATTCTGATCTGGGGATCGGGCGATCGGTTTTTGGGAGCGGGTTAGGATATCAGTGGCGGTCGTTGTTCGACATCATTGAATCAATTAAGGTATTTAGATCATGGCAAAAGTGATTCTCAAGCGGATTTGGCGATCGGGCTTGGTTTGTGCGAGCGTTGTGGTTGGTCTGGGATCTGTGGGGGGTGGCGAGGTGCATTCTCATTCACATCAGCCAGAAACTCAGGTGATGACATTGGTGCCCGATGTTAGTTCCCAGCAGCACGCGCGGCGGAGCTATCCCGTTCCCCGTAGGGGTTCCCGAAGGGTAGGGAATCGCACTATAACGGGATCGGGATTCACAACTGGCAAATTGTACTCTCAGTTTTGGAACCCGTCAAATCGTGGTGCCAAACCCCCAGCAAATCAACCGGCTAAGCCACCGGGGAATCCACAGGTATTTCAAGCTAAAATCAAGCGTCGCGCTGGTGGGACGCCGGTGATTGATGTGGTATTTAACGGCAACAAGACTTTTGAGATGATTGTCGATACCGGGGCGAGCGGCACTTTGATTTCTCAGCGGATGGCTACTGCACTGGGAGTGAGGCCGGTGCGTACTATCAGAGCGGGGATCGCTGACGGTAGCGTTGTCGAGTTCCCGATCGGCGTAGTGCGATCGATTCGGGTTGGGGGTGCTGCGATCCAAAATGTCGAAGTGGCGATCGCGAAACAAATGCCAATAGGTCTGCTCGGTCACGATTTCTTTGGCAATTACGATGTCAAAATTAAAAAAGATGTTGTAGAATTTTATGTCCGCTGAGAGTGAGCTGAGTCGGAAACCGATTTTTGCTCAACTCGTGTCCTTTACAGTTATTAGCAACCCGGTCAAGGCTTTTAAATTTATTGGTTGAGGCGGTAGCAAAATGCAACCAAGTGTGGTATCGTTCTTAGTGTTTAAAGAGCCACCGACGGTTAAACTATCCGTGAAATCCGGCCACAAAAGCACGGCTGTTGTTGGTGATCTCGGTAACAGTCTCCGACAACGATTCACAGTACAGGCCAAGGCAATCAATTAAACAATTCCCAAAGCAGGTCGAAATTAGTTCCCACAATGCTGTGGCTGAGGGAATTTTGGTTGGCATTGTTCAGCCGGAGTCTAGAAAATATGTAAACTGATTAGCGGCAGATGTTCCGCAAAATCGGAAATCATGACCATCGAGAAATTAATTATTGTAAATAAGGTATTCACATGGCACAAGCGTCTGTATCTCCTGTAGTGCTGATTATTCTAGACGGCTGGGGTTATCGTGAAGAAAAAGACGGAAATGCGATCGCCGCTGCGAAAACACCCGTGATGGACAGTCTCTGGGCCGCTTATCCCAGAACTCTGATTAAAACATCGGGTCGGGCGGTAGGGCTGCCAGACGGGCAAATGGGTAACTCAGAGGTTGGTCACTTGAATCTGGGCGCGGGCCGCGTGGTTCCTCAAGAGTTGGTGCGGATTTCGGATGCAGTGGAAGATGGTTCTTTGCTGGACAACCGCGCGCTGGTTGGGCTTTGCGAGAAAGTCCGCGCCACGGGCGGCAAGTTGCACCTAACTGGTCTTTGTTCTGAAGGCGGGGTTCATTCCCATCTCAGTCATATTAAGGGTTTGCTGCAATTAGCAAAGGCACAGGGAATTTCTGATGTTTGCATTCACGCGATTACAGACGGCCGTGATACTACTCCGAAAGAGGGTGTCGAAGCTCTAGGCAAGATTGAAAGTTATATCGCAGAGGTCGGGGTTGGTCGGATTGCGACCATTAGTGGTCGCTACTACGCGATGGATAGGGACAAGCGCTGGGATCGGGTGCAGCGCGCTTACGAGGTGATGACGACTGAGGGCGCGCCTGACGGTCGATCGGCTGTGGATGTGTTGCAGGCCTCTTATGCTGAAGGAGTGACCGACGAGTTTGCTGTTCCGACTCGGATTGCTCCGGGGGCGGTGGCATCCGGGGATGGGCTAATTTTCTTCAATTTTCGCCCGGACAGGGCTAGAGAATTGACTCAGGCTTTTGTATCTCCAGATTTTAAGGGGTTTGAACGGCAGTTAATTGAGCCGCTGGCGTTTGCGACTTTTACTCAGTACGACCCGAAACTTTCGGTAATGGTGGCTTTTGAACCGCAGAATTTGAACAATATTCTGGGCGAGGTGATTTCTAAGCACGGTTTGCAGCAGTTGCGGACGGCGGAAACTGAAAAGTACGCTCATGTGACTTATTTTTTTAATGGGGGTCTGGAAGAGCCTTTTATCGGGGAACACCGGGAATTGGTGCAGAGCCCGATGGTGGGGACTTACGATGAGGCACCCCAGATGTCGGCGGAGTTGGTGACGGATGGGGTGGTGACGGCTTTGGAAAAAGGCATCTATTCGTTTGTGGTGATTAACTACGCTAACCCGGATATGGTTGGTCATACGGGGATGATGGATGCGACGATAATTGCGATCGAAACTGTGGATAAATGTTTGGGGCGGCTGTTGAGCGCCATTAGTAAAGCTGGGGGAACGGCAATTATTATTGCTGACCACGGCAATGCTGAGCAGATGTTTGACGAGGACGGGAATCCGTGGACGGCTCACACTACTAACCCCGTGCCGTTTATTCTGGTAGAAGGTGAAGGTCGGAAGATTCCGGGTCACGGAACGGATGTTCCTCTGAGGGCGGATGGTTGTTTGGCGGATATTGCGCCGACGATTCTGGAGCTGTTGAGGTTGCCTCAGCCCCCGGAGATGACCGGACGTTCTATGATTCGATCGGCTGAGTTTGAAGTTCGTGCCAATCGCACTCCGGTGCGAGTCCGATTGTAGTAGGGACGCAGGATTAGGGACAAAGGCGTTTTGCACTGGTGTCAACTTAAGCTGTCATCCGCCCAGCCCTCCCGCCCATCCGGTAGTCCGCCAGGGAATGAATTCCCTGTCTAATAGCGAAAGTCCTCTCAAGAGGACTAATGAGTTTAACAATTCGGCGTTTCTGAATTGGGGTATGAAATTTGTAGGGGCAATCCCCCCGTGGTTGCCCCACTGCTGACAGCGTAAGCACTTAGAATTACCCCATCAGGCAAAATCATACTTGGATTCAGCAGTACCAAAATTCTTCTTTTCAGTCCTCATAGCGAGGACTTTCGCTTTGAGGCAGGGAATTCATTCCCTGCCGGACTGGCGGACTAACAGCTTAATTCGACAACAATGGGTACGATGCTGTGTCCCGGAGGAGATTGTGCGCGATCGACCAAATTTGATATCATAATAAATTACCGATTACTAATTACCAATTCCCCCCGATTATGAATATTGTTGCTGTGTTACAAGTTATCTGGTCTTTGTCTGCTTTAGGACTTGTGATTTTTGTGTTGCTGCACAGTCCTAAAGGCGATGGTATTGGAGGGATTGGGGGACAAGCTCAATTGTTTACCAGCGCCAAGAGTGCAGAAACAAGTCTGAACCGGATTACTTGGGGTCTGTCTATTGTTTTTATGGGTTTGACTGTGATTTTGAGTGCTGGTTGGTTGGCGCCTAAGTTATAAGATTTGGATTTTTAACCGCAGATGAACGCAGATAGACGCAGATAATATCAAGTTCATCTGCGTTTATTTTCGTCTATTTTGGTCTATCTGCGGTTGCAAAAATGCGGTTGTGGAAAGTTACGGTAAAACCTCGATTGCTGGCTGGTTTGGGATTGGCTATATGTTGTTTTAGCCTGATAATTTTTACTCAGGTTAATACTCCGGCGGCGACTCTTTCTTCTCTCCCGAATAGTTTTCCGAATCCACAGGTTCATCCTTTGCCACCAACGCTAGCAAATTGGCAAGATTCCACGGATAGCGGGGATTATTTTGACCAGGTTAAGCCACCGAATTTCGGTCATTTGTTGTGGTCTAAGTTTCCGATTCAGGTTTATGTTGAGCGTCCAGTTGATGCTAATAAGTCTGAAGAATGGGTGGCGGCTGTGTTGGATGTGGTGCGGGAATGGGGGGTTTATTTGCCTTTGGAAGTGGTGGATAGTTCTGAGGTGGCTGATATTAGGATTTTACGTCGGGCTCCGCCTTTGCGTCAAGGGGTTTTACGATCGCGTTCTGGAGAGGCTACCTATGAATTGTATGCCCGTCGCGATGGCGATAAAACTGTCTTATCTCATCGGTTTTCGGTTTATTTGAATCCGACTCAAGTGGGTAAGTATATTCCGGCGACGGCGCGGCACGAGTTGGGTCACGCTTTGGGAATTTGGGGCCACAGTTTGATGGAAACTGATGTGCTTTATTTTTCTCATGTGAGAAATCCTCCGCCTATTTCGGCTAGGGATGTCAATACTTTGAAGCGCGTTTATGAACAGCCGACTCGGTTGGGGTGGTAATATTAGTTTTGATATGTAAAATCGTGTCAGTAAAAAGATGAAAGATGAAGCTTTTGGCATTGTGCCAGTTTTTGCGACTGAAACTGATATTTTGTTTTTATTGATTCAACATCAAGCGGGACATTGGGCGTTTCCTAAAGGTCACGCGAATCAGGGAGAATCGGCCCTAGAAACGGCGAAGCGGGAGTTGGAGGAAGAAACTGGCATCCGCGATTGTGAAGTGCTTGAGGAGCCTAGTTTTGTGGAACGTTATTCCTTTGTTAAGGAAGGGAAGCCTAGTTCTGTGCAACATTATTCCTCTGCGAAGGAAGGAGAATCAATTGAAAAGACTGTTACTTACTTTTTGGCTTTTGTAAATTCAATGGAAGTTCAGTTGCAAGTAGAGGAAGTTCAAAATTCGGCCTGGAGTTCCTTTGAGGATGCTGTTAAGCTGATTACTTTTGATGGGAATCGGCAAGTTTTAAGGGAAGTCAAAGCCTTTTTGGACGCGAGGAAAGAGTGTTAACGAGTGTTGGATACACACACTTGTTTATGTAGGATGTGCATTGTTCACTTTACGCTATAAGTAGCCTGTTAAAGCACTTTTTGGGTTCGCGAGTGTTAATATCTAGTCCGGTTATACGATCGCAATTAAGTTTGTAGTAAGGACTTTAGTGCTTAGTGACTGCAAGCTTTAAGAGAGAGCTCGATTCCTTACTACAAACAAATTATTTGGTTAGATACCCAACTTCTTCAATAAGTCGGGTATCTAGGTATTCGGTGTGATTATTTGTTGATTTTCTGCGCTTCTGCGTGGTGTTGCAAGCGAGAGAAAACGTTGTAAGCGTCGGGGCCGGGAGTATCGTGTTCGGCAGCGCCGTCGATGGGGCCGTCAATGGCTTTCCAAGCAGGAATTCCGCCTTTGAGTTCGGCTACTTTTTGAAAGCCTGCTGCGCGGAGAAGATTGGCAGCTTCGGCGGTTTGTTGGTCGTTTTCGCCGTAGATGTAGATGTCGCGGATGGGTTCTAAACTCGATTGTGCGCGCTCAACTAATTCGTCCATTGGCATCATTACCGCGCCGGTAATGTGGCTTTTGGTGAAGCTTTCAAAATCACGGGCGTCGATGATTGTGAGTCCGGGTTCGCCCCAATCTAAACGGGCTTTGAGGTCGTGGCTAGATGCTTGAGCTTTTAAACCGGGAGGGGTGGGAGTAAAGTCGGGAAGTTTGTCTTTGATGTTGGAAATTTGGTCGGGAATAGTTTTCATGGGTAAAATCTTGTTCAATGTTTTGATTGCCATTGCAATGTAACAAGATGTTTAGGTTGCATTCGTCTTTCTAAAGGCAGAATCGAGCATTGAACTAAAGTCGCAGTTAGGCTAGTTTCCGGGTTATTAGGTGCGGTTGGGAGCGCTACATTTGTTGAGGTTGCTAGAGCCTAGCGAGCTGTGCTTAAAAATGTTTCGATCGCATTTGGTGCAGAGAATTTGAACTGCGATAATGTATCAAACATTTTATTTTATCAATTCACAAGTTTTTAGTCAATCCTCATCTTTTTGGTAATCGAATTTTACTGTGGTGATGAGTGACAAAATTATTTAACAATGAAATAAGCATAAGTTATTCGCAGGTTCGCCCGCGTGCGGAAAAGTTTAAATGTTTGCCAGCAAGGTTTCTGGTAAAATTTAAAAGTAAAAACAAGTATTTAAAGGTATGGATATGTCTGAGAAAAGTGAAGTTGCGGTGCCTATAACTTTGACACCGGAAGAGCAAGCGGTGTGGGATGCGAAGGCGAAAGTTCGGGTACTGCTGAATTTGTGGGATTTGAGCGGCGGGAAGATGAAGGTGAAAAAGGGGGAGTTGACTAAGCGGATTGTGCGGACTAATGAGACGAGTCAGAGATATGTGGAAGTGCTGGGCGAGTTACAGGCGACTGGGGCGATCGAGTATTCGCTGGTAAATCGGGTGACGCTGGTGGAATTGACGGCGAAGGGGAAAGAAGTTTTAGCGGAAGGCTTGAAAAGTAAGGATTCTCTGTTTGAGTTTGATGGTTCTCAAATTGGTACTCGGCTGGGAAATTCTTTGTTGAAGTGGATTCGGCATCAGGATGGTGCGGCAAGTGTTCGGGTTGAGAAAGCGAAGGGGGATGTAGGGACGATCGCATCCTATGAAGATTTTAAGGCTGTGGCGATCGATGTGTATGACAGCTTGAACCGGGATTATAACTTAGACGATTTAGTGCCGATTTATCGGATGCGTCGGGCGATCGGGGAAAGGGTAGGGCGATCGGAGTTCAATGAGTGGCTGTTGGAAATGCAGGCTAATGACATTTTCCAGCTAATAGGCGGTGAGATGACAGACATCACTCCCGATAAAGCTGAAGATTCCATCAAAACTGCACTTGGTGCACTCCGTTACTATGTCAAACGGCTAAATTCCTAAAATTGACCTAAATCCTTTTGTAAATTCGTTAACCTCACACAAAAAACCATGACTAATTCTTCTTTTTCTTCCATTGAAGACCTGAACGCCGCTCTTTTAAATCAAAATCCATTTGCTAAACCTCCTTTTCTCAATGCTGGTGATGTTTGGGGCCAGGAATTCTTCGATGTTGAGACAATAAATGCCCACGCCTCAGATGCTGTATTTCAGGCACTAGCTCAAATTCGTGCTGGTCACTACAAGACAACTTCTATCGCTATAACGGCTCAGGATGGAACTGGCAAAACTCACATTATTAGCCGTATCCGCCATCGCCTACAGGAGCATGGCGGGGGCTTGTTTGTCTACGCTAATAAATATGGTAATATCAATCAAATTAAGCAAGGATTTCAGCGAATATTGGCTGAGAGCCTGGGAAAGATTGGTAGAGATGGGGTGAGACAGTGGCAAGAACTAGCAACGGCAATGGCTAACAATGCTTTAAAGGTTTCCAAACCCAATGCTAAACTTTTTGCTCCTAAAGAATTATTTGGCAAATTTAAGGCAGGCACGCCCAAGCAACTAAAAAAGTGGGTTAAGGAGCTAACAAAAGCATTTCTGCAAGCGAAAAATGTTAACGATCCTGATATTGTCAAGGCGATTTTTTGGACGCTCTCCGACGACCAATCACTTTATGCAATCAAATGGTTAGAGGGTCAAGAACTTGCTAAATACAAAGCCGAGGAGTTGGAACTACCAACTCAATGCCAATCTTTTGAGGCGGTTTTGCAAATCTTAGATTTGATTAGTGAGTACAAGGAACTGGTCATTTGCTTTGATGAGTTAGACACGCCTGATGCCTACGACGATATTAGTGGCTTACACATCAGTCAGATTGTTGCAGGACTAATCAAAGATTTGTTCCAAAATCTAAACCGGGGTTTGATACTGAGTGTAATGATGCCTCCTCAATGGAGCAATAAAATAAAGCAGCTACCTGGGGGAGTGTTCACTAAGGTTTCGGTGCAAGGAAATCCGATTGACTTGAAATACATGGATGCAGAATCAATTGTTAACTTAGTTAGCTTTTGGTTAGACAAATATTATGAACGACAAAACTTAATTCCATCTCAGCCAATTTATCCATTCACTCACATTCAACTTAGCGAGCTAGGCAAAGGCAAACCCACTGCTAGAGAGGTTTTGAAGTGGTGTAAAGAAAATTGTCAGCCTCCTATTTCTACGGGTGAAGGCACTAAAAATCCTGATATTTCTAATCCAGTTGAACTTGCTTTTGTCAAAGAGCTAGAGGAAGATGTAGGAAATTATTTAGAAGATAATTATCTGCTTGCTGATGCTATTTTATTTGGATTTCAGAGTTTGATTGGTCAGACGGTGGAAAGGGTGACACTTCAGGAAGCTACAGATAAAGTTAAAAAACGTGGAGGCAAGGATGATTACATCAATTTCAAGGTTATCGTCAAAGACAACGGAATAGATGCAACTATTGGAGTGGCAGTGCTTCAGTATGCTGGGGGCAAAGGGTTAGGAGCCGGTTTGAAAAGGTTAAATGATTACCAAACTTTTAATTTAACTCGCGGTTGTTTGGTTCGTTCCCAGAGCAAAAAGATTACTTCATACCTTGAACAAAAGTATCTTGTACCGCTCATTAAACAGCAAGGTGGAGAATATGTTCCACTGAAAGAAGATGAAATCAAACCGCTGTTAGCTATTCGGGCTGTTCATCAGAAGCGCGAAGTAGATTATGGGGTTAGTGAGGAGCAGATTTTCAACTTTATTGCAGAAAAAGGTGCTGAGAAAATGCTAGGGGCTAGCAACCCCTTGCTTAGAGAGATTCTTAGCGATCCGTCCTATCAGGTTCCTACCGATCTGATTGAAGATGAACCCGTAGCTGTAGCGGAGTCTATTATGGATGACTTATCGGAGTCAGAAAAATTAGATAAGTCGTGTGATAATTTACTGAGCGAGTTTAATTAAGGCTTCCTAAACTATCAACTTCATATTGGGACAAATACTCTCATGTCGCTAGTCAATATTGACAGGGCTATCCGTTTGCCTGCCCCAGACGTAGAAGCTTTAATCCAAGGGCGAATGATTGCAGCAATAGTTTGGCGAACGTTTAATCCGGGAGAACAATATGCACTTTATCCAACCGATAATTCTAATATGCCCTTGATGAAACCTAAGCAAATGAGCTTGTTTCCAGAGTCAGGGCAATTAGAACTCCCCCTCGTAGTTTTAGATAAAGTTTCGGTCAAAGCTTGGGCTAGGTGCGAATTGTGCCAAATGGTGAATGAGTCTGAATCATTAGAGGCTTTGTCGCGGTTAACAGTCTGGAAAACAGAGGCATTACAGCAAATTCTCCTAGAAAAACCTTATATTTTTCTAGCTTACCTGCGGGTTTATCTGCTGCCTCAGCCACTGGAAATGCCAGTGCATCCCAGCGGCAATTTTGTATCTTTGCCAAAATCCCTAACTGTTACTGATTCAACGCCAGTGTTGAGCGAGTCTATCTTTGCTAAACGCCGTCAAAAGCTGGAAAAACTAGAGCCGCCAGAACATCCAGAATTGGAAGAGTTGCAAAGTGCATTAGTGCATTTATCCACCACCAACCCAAAAGCCAAACAACTAGACGCAGAAATCAAAATGTTTCTAGGTTGGTCGGAAAAATTACCAACAGCCAAACCAGATATAGATTTAGATTGGATTAAAACGATCGCAGCTTTGGGAAATCGCAGCATAGAACTAGAAGAAAAAAAAAGCAACTATCAAGCAGGCACCGATTTTGAGAATATCACACGTCAAAGTCTTGAATTCTTAGGATTCAAGATTGAGAATGCCTACAAAGGCGGTGCTGGTGGCTTAGATTTATTTTGCTCCCAACCCTATCCCTTAGTTGGTGAGTGTAAGGCGGGTAGACTTATCCCCAGTCGAACTGCTGAGGAATTGATTAAACTGGGAGGAATGCACTTAAGTCGGGATAAATTTTTAGAATCTACCAAGTTAGTGATTGGCCCCGGCAATCCTTCGGTGGATATGTTGAAAGCAGCACAAGAGTGGAAAGTTAGTATTATCAATGCCATGACTTTACAGAAGCTAGTTGAGTTAAAAGCTAAATATCCAGGTGCTGTCAACTTAGTTGAACTAAAGCCCTATCTAGAAATGGGGCGGCAAATTGACGACAGGATTAAGGATTATATTGAGAAAGTTGAAAGAGAAATTAGGCTGCGATCGCAAATCATACAAGCAGTGAAAAAACTTTGCTCAGATAGCGACTTTCCAACGGTTGCTGAGATTAAAGTTCAATACAATGCTAGATTTGCTGCCACCACTGATTATAAGCTGACAAACGAATCAGTAAAGGATTTGACTATAGAACTTTCTTCACCGCTGACTGGTTACTTAGGGCGAATTAAAGGAGACAATTCGCAAAGCGATCGCTTTTATTTCCTGCGCGATTTGCCACTAGATGATTGAGATACGTCAAGGGCGATTCCCTGGGGGATAGCTTCGCTCGCGCGTACTTCATCCAATTTCCTACACAGCATCAGGATCTACGCCCAATTCCCGCAACCTCGCCGCCAACCTTTCAGCTTTCTGCAATTGAGCTTGTTCTGCCTTAATTAACCCTTCTACCAATGGGGGATATAATATTTCATTGACTGATAATCTCAGATTTGGAAATACTACAGATACCATGTCATCTCCCGGCAAATAATCTATCTGTGCATAACTTTCTTCACCTTCGGGAAATGCCGCAACTCGCACCCGCTGTCTATTTTCTGTTGGGTCAACAATCACATATTCCGGCACGTTAGCTAGTTCGTACTCTCCTCGTTTAACTACATAATCTGCTCGCCGATCTTGGCTCACTACTTCTACTACAAATAAAGGTGTTTCGCTCAAGTCTAAGATGCCAGAACCGGGTCTGGCAAGAACTTGTTGCCACAAACTTTCTGTGCAAACAACTACATCGGGAATGCGGGATGTAGCATCTTCTGTTCTGACTCCCACAGAAGTTTTTACGACTAAATCCAGATTATGTTCCGCTAGGTAACGCTGCAATTTATAAACCCAAAATTCGCAGATGCTTGTATGTAATGCGCTAGCCGTTGCCATCGGTATTAATTTGCCTTTGTACAATTCATATTGTACATCGTCATTGCTTTGATAAACTCTGTACTCTTCAAAAGTTAATGTCGGGGAAGTATCGATCTGTTTTTCTTCGACTGCTGGCACAACAGATTGAGACATATATTTTTACCTATCTCGATAGTTTTCTATTATACTCAATTTTGATTTTAACACTCAAGGCATTGAGTACGAAAAGATCGATCGCCCTTATTGACAATCAAGCAATTTGATCCGGTTAAATATTTAGTTCAGTTCACCATTTGGGCGATCGCCTCAACAAGGCTGTAGCTGCCTCACTATCGAGAGGTTTAGAGAAAAAGTACCCCTGACCGTACTCGCAGCCGATCGACCGCATTTGAGCCAATTGGACGGCGGTTTCGACACCTTCTGCCACTACCTCCATCCCCAAACTGCGGGCCAGCATGACGATCGCCCGCACGATTTCCAAATTTTCGCCCATTTCCCCGATGCGACTGACAAAAGAGCGATCGACCTTCAAAATATTAATCGGGAACTTGTGCAAATAACTCAGAGACGAATAACCAGTGCCGAAATCATCAATACACAGCCCGATCCCCAAATCTCTCAACTGCGAAAGCATCGCCGCCGCCACTTCCCCATCTTCCATCACCACAGTCTCAGTAATCTCCAACTTCAAACAGCGAGCATCAACACCCGTTTCCTGCAAAACTTGCTTAATTTGCTCGATGGATTCGGGTTCCGCAAACTGCCTCCCCGAAAGATTTACTGCTACAGTCAGCGGCGAATTTCCCACAGGTAAATTCAAACTCTGCCACTTAATAATTTGGCGGCAGCTTTCGTTCAAAACCCACAAACCCAAAGGCATAATTAAGCCAGTTTCCTCCGCCATCGCAATAAATTCCATCGGGGAAACTAAACCCCGTTCCGGGTGCAGCCAGCGCACCAGCGACTCAAATCCGATAACAGAACCACTTTTCAAACTAACGATCGGCTGATAATAAACAGTAAAAGGACATTCCAATTTTAAAGCAGTCACTTGCGACTTCGGACGCTCCAATCTCCGATCCATTTCACTCATCGGCGAGTTTTCTGCCGCCGTCCCACAGGCGAAATCCACTATCGAATATTTCAAATTTAGTTCTTCAACCGACTCCCGCAAATCATGTTCCAAGTGCATCAAAGCCACAGCCTGAGTGTGCATCGCACGGGTAAAAACTTCGTAGCGAGCTTTACCGAGAGCTTTGGCTCGGTACATCGCAATATCAGCATCGCGCAAAATATCTCCCGGCCACTGATATTTGTCGGTACTCAAAGCAATGCCGATGCTAGCAGTAATTAAAACTTTATTACCTTCCAAATAAAGCGGTCGTTCGATCGTTTTGAGAATTGCCTTTGCTTGGGCGATCGCCTCATCAACACCTTTAATTTCTTCCAGCAAAATCACAAACTCATCTCCCCCCAGACGAGCCACCGTATCGCCGGGCCGCAAACAAGTCAAGAGACGGCGAGCCACAGCCACCAACAGCCGATCGCCCGTGCGGTGTCCCTGACTGTCATTAATCACCTTAAACCTGTCCAAATCCAGAAACAGCACCGCAAACTGATAGGTTGGATGCCGTTGGGCGCGGGCAAAAGCTTGCCCCAACCTGTCAGTCAACAAAGCGCGGTTGGGCAACTCCGTCAGCGCGTCGTGCAAAGCATCGTGCAACAATTGTTCTTCAGCCAGCTTGCGTTCAGTCACGTCGTGACAGTTGACCACAATTCCCCGCACCGAAGGTTCCTCGAGCAAATTCGTCGCCACCGCTTCCAACACGCACCAGGAACCCTCCTTGTGCTGCACTCGGTATTCCGCCATGCCCAGGCTAACTTTCGGCATTTGCATGACACCTTTGAAAACTTGATCCACTATCAGCAATTCGTCAGGGTGAATCAAGTCAAAAATAGACCGGCCCAGGACTTCCGCCGTCGGGTAGCCCAAAATCCGCTCTAGGGAAGGAGATACATAGCGGCAAAAGCCTTTATCGTCGAGAATCACAATAATGTCTCTAGCATTTTCAATCAACGATCGAAAGCGCTTCTCGCTTTGCCGCAGCTCTTGTTCGGTGCGCTTGCGATCGGTAATATCGGTATTCATGTAAATCAGACCGACAATTTTCCCTGTAGGGTCTTTAATAGCATCGGCCCGCAGCAACACTTGCAAAGTTTCACCGCTTTTAGTGCGGTTAGTAATTTCACCAAACCAAGAATAACCCAGGGCGATCGTGTCGAGTACCTCCCTAGCGACTGCGGGGTCAGCAAAAACTGCCGGTATACCTCCGGCGAGTTTAAATTCCTCTGCCGTGTCCCACTCAAATAGCTGAGAAAACGCTTGATTTTGATAGATGTGAGTGCCGTTGGCATCGCTGATGCCGATCGCGTCACTCGAACTTTCCACCGCCTTGCGAGTCAGCACCAGAGCTTCTTCTGCCCGCTTGCGCTCGGTAATGTCAATGCCGACCAGACAAGCTGCTTTGCCCCGATCGTACTTTTGAGCCACAATCAAATAGTATCCCTCCGACTCTCCTCCGTCGGTTTGTACCTTAACGTTGAGTTCTTTAACCGCTTCCGTAGCGTCATCGGCAAAAAACTCCACCACAAAAGAGTTAAAATCCGAGCTAGCGCCCAGAAAACCAATATCTTGACCGACAAAAGCCGACGGCGGCAAACCATGCAGTTTGGCTAAGTGCTGGTTAACCCCCAAATAGCGCAAATCCGAGCTAATCCAAGATACTGTTCCCGGAACTGCTTCCAAAATCGTTTGCAGTTGGTCGTTAGCTTGCTGCAATGCTTGCTGCACTTCACATATTGGTTCCGCCAAGTCAGATTGAACTCCTACAAAGTGAGTCAAATTAGCGTTGTCGTCTCGCACGGGAGATAGCGATAATTTGCTCCAAAAAGGAGTGCCGTCTTTGCGGTAATTTTTAATTGGTGTCTGGATTTCTCGACCTTGGCGCAAGGCCTCGCGGATTTTAGCTACGGTAGTTCGATCGGTATCCGGGCCTTGCAAAAATCGGCAATTACGCCCCAAGATTTCACTGGCGCAGTAACCCGTCATCCGTTCAAAGGCCGGATTGCAATAAATTATGGGACAATCTGGTGCATTGGCGTCAGCAATGACAATGCCGCAGCTAGTAGCGGCCAGGGCTCGATCGCGCGGCCACAGTGCTTCTGATGCAGTATGGCGATCGTCGGCACTCCCCACTTCACCTAAATTAGAAATTGACTGGTTCTCCCGATCTCCCATCAGCCGAACTTTCAAGCAAACCTTTACAATTTCCGAGTTGTTTCTTACTCTAACGTTTTTCAGGACTCGCGCAACGTAAATTGTATCTTCGCATTTAAGTAAGGAATGAGAATTAAATAACTTCCACTCTTGAAAGTGGGATGGGCGTCCCGCCCGTCCGTTTTGGACG
>NZ_JAUBTG010000063.1:0-33381 GCF_036702395.1 Microcoleus sp. D3_18_C2
CCTAAGAGCCCGTCCTTTTTGGACGGGCTCTTAGGCCCATCCCACTTTCAAGAGTGGAAGTTATTTAATTCTCATTCGTTACCTCTATGCCTTGGCGCTCTTTGATTTCAAGAGTGAATTTCTCGCATATATATCACCCGTGTTCTGTCACTATTATCTTTAACAATTCTTCGTATTTACTTTTAAGCTTCGAGCGCCGCTCCCCTCAAGAGAGTCATGGCAGCTATCTGGGCCGTCTCTCAATACCGAGGCAAAAAGTCACCTATGAGCGATCGACTGACTTTAAATCGTTTTGCTAAGTCTCTTTGTGTGCCTTCTTTGTTTGGCCACGCACTTAGTATCTTCTGTAGTAAGTCAATAGAATATGCAGCTATCTCTAAATAATTTGCTTTTTTTACATCTTTCAAGTTTACCCTCTTTGTGGCGGGTTTTATCTCAAAGTGCTGTAAGTCTCGTTATTTTGTGGTGAACAGAGGCTATAAATCATAGCATCTTTTGTCGCCAATGAAACAAATTGTGCAAAAAAAAGTTTTTTGGAAAATTCGCATAATTTTTGGGAAAAAGCACTGATAGATAATTAGGGTGTAGTAGCTAAGTAAAATTAGCCCTCGCCTGTTTACCGTAAGCAGGAAAAAAACGTGGCAGTATTGACTGGTACATTGACAAATGACAATCTTATCGGCGGGCCTGAGA
This sequence comes from Microcoleus sp. D3_18_C2, assembly GCF_036702395.1. NCBI lineage: Bacteria > Bacillati > Cyanobacteriota > Cyanophyceae > Oscillatoriales > Microcoleaceae > Microcoleus > Microcoleus sp. D3_18_C2. The sequence continues at coordinate 694 of NZ_JAUBTG010000063.1, forward strand.
ATGACAACATCTCAGGGCTTGAGGGCAATGACACTTTAGTTGGCTTAGAGGGCAACGACACCTTGCTAGGCGGTGCAGGAAACGACAACCTCAGTGGAGGTGGGGGCAATGACTCCCTCCTTGGCGGTGACGGGGATAACACCCTGGATGGGGGTATCGGCAATGACTTTCTGAGTGGAGGTTTCGGCAAAATTAGTCTGGCTGGTGGCGATGGAGATGACTCGCTGCAAGGCGGCGGTGGCTCTAGCATTTTAGATAGCGGTGCGGGCAATGACCGCCTCTTTGGTAGCTTCAATAGCCTCCTCTTAGGAGGAGACGGCAATGACTATCTCAGTAGCGATCGTGATAGCACCTTAGAAGGGGGTGCTGGCGATGATACGCTTGCCGGATTTGGCAGTGGGAGGGTGGCGCGAGGTGGTGCAGGCAACGATCGCTATCTCCTGCGGGATTTTAGCCAGAATCAACTGCAAATTCAGGATACAGGTGGCATCGATCGCTTAGACTTTGTTGATGATTTTGGCATCGATATCAGTACCAGTCCTACCCAGTCCCTGTCGTTGTCATTGTCATCGGGAAATATAGGCTTGACTCGACAAGGCACTAATTTACAGATTGACATCAACAAAGATGGGATCGTCAGGACTACTGATGACATTGTAATTTCCGACTTCTTCGGTGCATCGGCGACTGTCGAAGGTGTTGGCTTCATCGAAACTGTGGGCAACCTCACTGGTGCGGCAATTCTCGCTGCTAATCTCACTGAGGCTACGGCTGCACCCGGAACCAATGCAATCACTGGTACTCCCGGCGATGATAACCTCACAGGCACTGTCGGCAATGACAACATTACAGTGCTTGACGGTAATGACACCATCGCTGGCTTAGATGGCAACGATACCTTGTTTGGTGGTGCAGGAAACGACAGCCTCAGTGGAGGTGGGGGCAATGACAGCCTGCTTGGTGATGACGGCAATGACACCTTGGATGGGGGTGTCGGCAATGACTTTTTGAATGGAGGTTTCAGTGGCAAGGATAGTTTGACTGGTGGCGATGGAGATGACACGCTCCAAGGCAGCAATGACGCCTCTTCAACTTTGGATGGTGGTGCGGGTAATGACAGTCTCTTTGCTAACTTCCCAAGCCTCCTATTAGGGGGAGACGGCAATGACTATCTCAGTGGTACTGGTGGTAGCACCTTAGAAGGAGGTGCTGGCGATGATACGCTCTCTGGATTTGGCAATGTGTTGCGAGGCGGTATAGGTAACGATCGCTATCTCATGCCGGATAACGGGAAGATTCCACTTCAAATTCAGGATACAGGTGGCATCGATCGCCTAGATTTTGTTGACTTCAACGGTAATATCAGTACCAGCCCTGCCCTATCCCTGTCGTTGTCATCGGGAAATACAGGCTTGACCCGACAAGGCACTAATTTAGTGATTGACATCAATCAAGACGGGATAGTCAGGGCTGGAGAGGAGGTGGTGATTTTAGACTTCTTCGGTGCATCGGCGACTGTCGAAGGTGCTGGCTTCATCGAAACTGTGGGCAACCTCTCTGGTACTGCGATTCTCGCGGCTAATCTGACTGAGGCTACGATAGCACCCGGAACCAGTGGCATAACGGGAACAGCAGGCAACGATAACCTCACCGGCACTGCGGCTAATGACAACATCTCAGGGCTTGAGGGCAATGACACCATCAGTGGCTTAGATGGCAACGACAGCTTGCTCGGCGGCGGAGGAAACAACAGCCTCAGTGGCGGTGGCGGAAATGACAGCCTTCTTGGCGGCAATGTCGATGACACCCTGGATGGAGGTATCGGCAACGACTTTCTGGATGGAGGTTTCGCTGGCAAAGACAGTCTGGCTGGTGGCGATGGAGATGACACGCTGGTAAACGGCTTCAATTTGGATGGCGGTGCGGGTAATGACAGCCTCCTTGGCAGCTTCCAGAGCCTCATCTTAGGAGGAGATGGCAATGACTATCTCAGTGGTAGTAATGGTAGCACCTTGGAAGGGGGTGCTGGCGATGATACGCTCTATACCAACTCTGGCAATGGCAGTGTGATGCGAGGCGGTGCAGGTAACGATCTTTATCAAATCCGACAGGATCAGGGAACAAATCAAATTTCGATTCAGGATACAGGCGGTATCGATCGCCTAGACTTTGTTGATTTTAACGGTAATGTCAGTACCAGCCCTACCCTGTCACTGTCGCTGTCATCGGGAAATACAGGCTTGGCCCGCCAAGGCACGAGTTTAGCGATCGACATCAATAAAGACGGTGTAGTCAGGGCTACGGATGACATTGTAATTTCCGACTTCTTCGGTGCATCGGCGACTGTCGAAGGTGTTGGCTTCATCGAAACTGTCGGCAATCTCGCTGGTAGCGAGATTCTCACAGCTAATTTACCAGAGGCGACTGCGGAACCCACGGCGCCAACACCTACGGCGCCAACACCCACGGCGCCAACACCCACAGCGCCAACACCCACGGCGCCAACACCCGCCGCGCCGACACCCGCCGCGCCAACACCGGTTGCACTCCCACCGCTGCCACCCACACCGACACCCACACCGGTTACGACGCCCACACCGGCTACCACACCCACACCCGTTTTCACTCCCGCGCCAGCTCAGACGATCGCACTTCCGATCGCACTCACATTCACCAACCGGCCCGCACCAAGCGAATTGCCACAGATTCTCGGCACCAGCGGCAACGACGCGATCGTTGGCAGCGAAGCTAACAATATCTTGTATGGCAACCAGGGCAACGACACCGTGGGAGGCAATGGCGGCGACGACATCCTATTTGGCGGCAAAGGTGATGACGGTGTATTCGGCGATGCTGGCAACGACCTCTTGTTTGGCAACCTCGGCAACGACACCCTTGTCGGCGGCGACGGTGCAGATACCGCATTAGGTGGCAAAGCTGACGATTTGATATTTGGCGGCGCTGGTAACGATGTCCTCGCAGGCGAACTCGGCAACAATACTTTACTCGGCGACGAGGGTAGCGATACTCTGTACGGCGGTGAAAATAATGATGTGTTGTTTGGCGGTAGCGGCAACGATTTCCTCTACAGCACAAAAGGTAACGACATCTTCGTTGGTGTTGACTACACTGCTGCTAATCCTGGGCTGGGCGAAGTCGATACGCTGATTGGCGCTGAAGGCAATGATACTTTCTTGCTGGGAGATGCCACCAAGTTCTATTACAACGATGGCAACGATACCGGCACTGGCGCAGGCGACTACGCTTTGATTGTCGGTTTCAACCCCATCGAAGATATCCTCCAACTTCAAGGTGCTCCTAGCACTTATCAGTTAGGTGAGTCTCCCGCAGGATTGCCTGCTGGAACCGCTATCTTTAAGAAGACTTCGGGATCGGATGAATTGATTGCGATCGTCCAATCAGTTTCTTTCCTGGCTATTGACAGCAACTCTTTGCGCTTCGTCTAAGGGCAAAGTTCGATTCCCCTCGATCGATCGGCGGTTGAAACCGCTTCTTGTCAAACGAAGTCCCTCTCGCTTGAGACTAATAAATTTAAGTTAGATTAAGTCCTGCCTTTGGTGCAGGACTTTTTTTGTGCGGTGGATGGGCGATCGGCGATCGCAAAATGGACACAGGACTTACGCATGGGGCTCAGAAACCGGGTTTTTTACGAAAATACTTTGTTGAAACCGCTAGATTTGGTAAAAAACCCGGTTTCTTTGGTCGGAGTGCCTAAGTCCTGTTACACTCAAAATCGCCTGATCCAAATCAGAAAATAGGTGTATAATGTTTTATAGTCGTTTTTGAGCGTAATTGCTACAAAGTAAAAACAGCTAAAAAACCCTAAGCGCGGGCGTAATTCAGTGGTAGAATGTCAGCTTCCCATGCTGAACGTCGTGGGTTCGAGTCCCACCGTCCGCTTTGACTGAATTTTCATATAATTATGGAAATTAATTAGTGCTATAAATTCAATCTATGGCTTATTTCTTAACCGCTGCTTTATATAAGTTCGTTGAACTACCTGATTTTGCTGAGCTGAAAGCACCGCTACTCGATTGTTGCAACAACAACAACGTTAAAGGCACTATCTTGCTGGCCCAAGAAGGCATTAATGGCACTATTGCCGGCTCGTCCGAGGGCGTACACGCAGTGCTGGCATTCTTGCGTAGTGACCCGCGTTTTGCGGATCTGGTACACAAGGAATCTTTCTCGGAAAAAGCACCTTTTTACCGCCTGAAAATACGCTTGAAGCGCGAAATAGTCACGATGGGAGTACCGGACATTAATCCCCGCCTCATGGCGGGCAAATATGTTAAGCCTGATGAGTGGAATAAGCTGCTTGACGATCCCGATGTTGTCGTGGTTGATGTGCGTAACGATTTCGAGGTATCTATGGGTACTTTTGAAGGCGCTATTAATCCAAAAACAAAAAGCTTTTCCGAGTTACCTGAATGGGTGCGGCGGGAAACAGCTTTACGCAATAAACCCAAGGTGGCAATGTTTTGCACGGGTGGTATTCGCTGCGAGAAATCTACTGCTTTTTTGCGTACTCAAGGTTTTGAGGAAGTTTATCATCTCGAAGGCGGAATTTTAAAATATTTGGAAACGGTGCCGGAAGCAGAAAGTCGTTGGGAAGGTGAATGTTTTGTCTTTGATGAACGGGTTTCTGTTGGTCAGGACTTAAAGCCGGGTAACTATGAACTTTGTCGCGGTTGTCGTCACCCGATTAGTCAGGAAGATAAGGCTTCTGAATTATTTGTGCTTGGTGTGAGTTGTCCTCATTGTCATGACTCAAAAACTGAAACCAAAAAACAAGCCTTATCTGAACGTCAACGTCAGATTGAGCTTGCTAAGCGTCGCAACCAAGTACATATAGGCGCGCGCTACGATGCGAAGGAAAAAGTAGATGGTGCGATCGACTAATATAGCAATCCTAAATGAGTCGTAAATTTTTTACCCCACCCCAGCCCTCCCCTTACCAAGGGGAGGGAGTTAGAAATTCACAAATGATTTAGGATTGCTATAGTATTAAAACTAAAGTCCAAGAAACCCGGTTTCTACGAAAAATCTTGTTTGGCGACGAGAAATATCGAAAGAAACCGGGTTTCTGACCCGAAAAACCCGATCGCGCGATCGACTAAACATATAACATGTCAGCAACATACCCGATTTTGTATTCCTTTCGCCGCTGTCCCTATGCTATGCGCGCGCGCTTGGCCTTGATGGTTAGCAATCGGGTGTGTGAGTTGCGGGAAGTTGTTTTGCGAGACAAACCACCAGAGATGTTGGAGGTATCTGCCAAAGGTACTGTACCAATATTGATTGATATTGACGGGCGTGTACTCGATCAAAGTATCGATATCATGTTGTGGGCATTGAGACAACACGATCCTGAAAAATGGTTGATGCCACAGCAAGGTTCTGTTACAGAAATGCTGGAACTAATTGCTCTATTTGATGATAGGTTTAAATATCATCTTGACCGTTATAAGTACCCGGATCGTTATCCCGGTGTTGATGCCCAAGTACATCGTTATGAAGGTTCTTTATATCTGGGCCGACTAAATGCACAGTTAAGCGCGACTAAATATTTATTTGGTAACAATGTAGCATTGGCTGATATGGCGATCGCACCTTTTGTGCGTCAATTTGCTCATACAGATCAAACTTGGTTCAACGAACAGCCTTGGCCGCCGCTACAAGCTTGGTTAGCAGCCTTCACAGACTCGGAAATTTATAGCAGTGTTATGCAGAAATATCCGAAATGGGAATCCGGTAATCCAGGCGTTATTTTTCCTTCCTCGTAATTAGTTATTCAGGACTTAGGCACTAAAGGGCGTTGAATCAAGGGTTTGAGATTGTTTCACTACGTTTTCTGCGAACAGAAAATCGTAGTAGGTGCGTCAGTCCTATTATACTTATTCGCTGTCAGCATATTTATTCAATGCCCAAAATGTTAGTTACCATGCTAAACTTATTGTTTTCCGAATGCCAGATTGACCGAAAGCATCGAGGATACCCGCCACGTGATTCATTCCTTCGGAGACTCAAGACGGAGAAATCAAAAACGTGTATCCGATGAAACTTGCCGAACGTATTTATCCGTGGTGTCAATGCTTCAAATCTAAAATCTAAAATCTAAAATCTAAAATCGATTGACTGTCATTTGACTAGAAAAGTGACGGCGGCAAAAATCGCATTTTGCTAAAATTTTTAACGGAAAAGGATTTACTGTATTCTAGTAAGTATTGTCAGGCTGAAATTATGATTGATGTTGGTTCATTAGTTCGATCGCCCAGAAACGATTTGGGAGTCGGAAAAGTTGTTGAGGTATCGCGTATCGAGGCGGTAGTTGAATATTTTTGCTCAGTAAAAAACCGCATCCGCAAAACTGTACCATTGGGTTTGCTGCAAGAAGCCCGACTTCAACGCCAAACCCGCTGCTACCTCTGGAGTACAACTCAGGAAAGATGGATAATTGGGCGAGTTTATGATTGGGATGAAGATAAATTAGAGTACGAAATTGACCTCCCCGACAGCCAAAGTTTGCAAGCTGTTGAAACCGAACTTTACGTTCGCTGCAATATCCCGATCGCCGATCCGATCGACATTTTAGCAGTCAAAGGCCAAGAAACGCCGTATTTTCACGATCGCCGATTGGCATTTGTTCAATCTGCGATCGAACAGCGGGCCGTCAGCCGGGGCATGACAGGTTTAATTTCTGCTAACATAGACCTCTATCCGCACCAAGTTGAAGTCGTCCGGCGCGTCCTAGAAGACCCAATCGTGCGCTATTTATTGGCAGACGAACCAGGACTCGGAAAAACAGTAGAAGCCGGGACAATTCTCCGCCAATTTCTGCTAGATGAACCCAACGGACGCGCTGTGGTACTCGTTCCGAAATACTTGCTCGAACAGTGGCGGCAGGAGTTGGAAAATAAATTCTATTTGTCTCATTTTGCTGACAGAGTGCAGCTTGCTGCTGTTAGCGACATCAATCAAATTAGCCGCAATGCTAATCTAGATTTTCTGATTGTGGATGAAGCGCATGATGTGGCGGCAATGGCACATTCGAGCGATCGTACTCAGCAGCAGTCCTTTGAACTCTGTCAGAAACTAGCTCAGAAAAGCAAAAATGTATTGTTATTATCTGCAACGCCAGTTATCGGCCATGAGCAAGATTTTCTAACGATGCTGCACTTGTTAGATCCGACAACTTACCGTCTTGATGACCTGGAAAGCTTTAAGGAACAGGTGCAAAACCGTCAAGAAATCGGCCGCGCTTTGCTGGATTTCCGAGAAAATGCCAAGCCTGCTGTTTTGCAAACAAAACTCGCTCAACTTCGCACTATTTTTGCCAAAGATGATTATTTAATCGGATTGGCAACTGAGTTAGAAAGTTGTTTGAAAACTAAAGAAACCGCAGAACAGGCTCGCCTTGTCCAAGCTATTCGTACTCACGTTAGAGATACCTACCGCCTGCATCGTCGCATCCTTCGCAACCGCCGGGATGCGGTTGAAGATGTGATTTTCGATCGAGATTCTGTCCCCAAAACTGAGTACGATCTGAATGATGAACAGTGGTCGGAAATTCAAAGCGTACTCGATAAATGGCGCACAGTCGCTCCCAAGTCGAGCGAATATCAGAGAATTTTTCTGCTGTTTTTCCGCGCTTCTGGTACTTGGCTGAATGTTTTAGAACGGGTTGTCAAAGCTCGCTTGCAGAAAAAATCGACTCCTGAACTCGATCGCGAATTTGGACAAAACGACACGGCAATTTTGACCAAAACGGAGCTGTTTCCCGAAGAAAGGGAAATGCTGGAAACCTTGCTCAATACCCTGGAAAAGCCCCAGGAAGGACTCGATCGACTGAGTTTGTTACGAATCGCCATTCTCCGATTTTTGGCAGTTGCTTTGAAGGTTCCGCGCGAGTATCACAGCAAACCTCGCGATTTGCTGTCGAGAATTCAACAGCAAATTAAACGACCGATTCCGGGCGAACGTTTCCCGAAAATTGTGATTTTTACCAGTTTTACTGCAACTTGTAAAGAGATTGCAGAAAATTTAGCTAAAATCTTTGGTAAAAATGCGATCGCCAGCCATGACACCAGCAAATCGGCTGATGATGTTGAGGCTAGTCTCAAGCGGTTTAAGACTGAACCCCATTGTTTTATCTTAGTGTGCGATCGATCGGCAGAAGCAGGGGTAAATCTGCAATTGACAGATTGGTTAGTTCACTTCGATTTGCCATGGTTTCCCAACCAGTTAGAACAAAGACTTGGCAGAGTCGATCGCATTGGCAGCAAAATGGGAGTGCAATTTTGTTTGTTTGCAGGCCCGGATTTGCCGGAGAGTCCCCACGAAGCTTGGTTTCAAGTTTTAAAAGATGGGTTTGATATCTTCAACAAATCTATTGCCAGCCTTCAGTTTTATGCTGAGGAAAAACTTCTCAAACTAGAAGAAAAGTTGTTTGCTGAGGGAGGCAAGGGCTTATCCAGCGAAATTGAAGCGATTAAAACAGAAATCGAACAAGAGAAAATCAAAATTGACGAACAGTACGTTCTCGATGAAATTGATATTCTTGATGACAGTGCATCTCAGTATTTTGAATCTCTCGACAACTGCGATGCTAAGCATAAAGAAATGCAGCGGGCTACTGAAGGTTGGTTGTGTCAAGCTCTTCACTTCAAACAAATTGAACATCCGAGTGTATCGGGGTTGATGCGCTATAAACCTACTCAAAAAACGTTAATTCCCTCGAAGGATTTGATGACCAGATTGGTTCCTTATTGCCAGCAATATGGTAGTTACAATCGCCGTATTGCTTATCAGAATGCTGATGTGGCTCTTTACCGCATTGGTGAGGGATTGATCGATGCACTTGGCTCTTATATTCGCTGGGACGATCGCGGTCAAGCTTTTGCCATGTGGCGGCATGATGAAAGTTGGGATGCGGATCCTGGGAAGGAGTGGTTCGGCTTTCAGTTTAATTATTCAATCCAGACTGATGTGCAGCCTGCCCAGCAAATTTTGCAAGCACAAAATATCGAAAATTACAACTTGAAAGCTTTGCAGCGCCGCGCTGATGCTCTGTTTCTCCCAATTTTTGAAACTGTGTTTGTAGATGCTCGCAGCGAGCCGATGTCTCTGGTGGAAAATGCGGAAATCCTGGCGATTTTGCAGCGGGATTATAAGGGGAAAGGCGGGCCGAATCGGGATTATAATTTGTCTAAAAATCGCACGTCGCTGATTGACATTTTTGTCGATCCGCTAGAATGGGATGATTTTTGTCAAAAGGGACGGGTTGTATCGGAGGAATTGCTGCGCGGGCGATCGGCTTTTGTGGAAATGTGCGATCGATCTGCTGTCACTGCTGCTATCCAACTCGAAAACCGGGTGAATCAATTGCAATTGCGATTGAATCGACTTTCTAAATCCGAACAACTTTTAGAATCGGTTTTGGCTGATGAAATCAATACCGAAAGTTTGTTGAGTCAAGCGGTTTTAGCTGGTATTCGCCGCCCGCACATGACTCTTGAGTCTGTTGGGTTTATTGTGATTTCTGGGCGTCCTCCTGCTGCTGTAAAGTCGGAGGATGAAGGATAATTTGTTTGGGAGGGCGATCGCTCTTTTTGGGGCGATTCCCTTCGGGATAGCTTCGCTTCACGCTTTTTTTGAACTGCAGATGCAGGCGGATAAACGCGGATGGACGCAGATGAAGGAAGGGGCGATCGCTTTTATCTAATACCAATTTTGTATGAGGCTGCACATATCTCGATCCCCCCTTTGTAGGGGCGGTGCGACCCCTACTCCCCGTGCCCGCCCCTACATAGGGTGGGACAAGATTCTTCTCGAAGTCAACCCCTACTCTCCAACAATCAGGGGGAGTAGGGGGTATGCGAGGGGGATCGAGATATGTGCAACTTCACATTAAATTGGTATAAACTGCAGAAGTGACAGCAATTTTTAGGCGATGGGACTGCAAAAATGGTAAGATAAAAGGAGTAGTAATAAGTAGCAGTTATTTAGTAAAAAGCCACGCTTCGGCCTGACATTAAAGCGCGTCGATCGCATGGCAATTTAACCGCACAGCCAAAATGAAGAAGTCTCCGATAAAAATTCTGCTCGTAGAGGACGATGGAGGGCTGAGTGCAACACTGGCAAATGTGTTGGAAGCAAATCATTACGGCTTTGATCGGGCAAATGACGGACAAGTGGGCCTAGAGTTGGCAGCAGCAATTGAGTACGATCTAATTGTGTTAGACGTGCAGGTTCCCAAACTCGATGGAATTAGTCTATGTCGGCAATTGCGATCGCAAGGCTACTGCAAACCGATCCTGTTAATGACGGCAAAGGATTCAGATGCTGAGGTGGTGGCTCTTTTAGATGCGGGAGCCGATGATTACATCAGCAAGCCTTTTGCTACGGAAGTATTACTGGCAAGAATCCGAACTTTGTTGCGACGCAGTAAAGCACTTTCCCCAGGAGGTTTTACTCCGAATTCAGCGGCTAATACATTGACTTGGGGAGAGCTTTGTTTAGATTTAGAGTCTGGTAGAGTGACGTTTTGCGAAGAAATAATTTCACTGACACCGACAGAATATAATCTGCTGGAATTATTACTGCGGAATCCCGATCGCATTTTTAGCCGCCATGCTATTTTGGATCGTCTGTGGGGATTTGACGACGCACCAACAGATCGCGCCATTATCACTCATATTAAGGATGTCAGAAAGAAACTGAAGGCAGGCGGTTTAACTGAAGAAATCATCGAAACAGTTTATGGCATGGGCTATCGACTGAAACCTTACCCCCAATCTGCGTCGTCTTGTTCAAATAATCCTGGGAGCGATCGCACTCACAAACATCAATCTCGTGGGGTAGATAAGTCTGAGAGCGACAAAGTTTTAGAGCGGTTTCGGGGAAGCTTCAACCAACAAATTTCTGTATTGGAGCAGGCAAAAACTGATTTATTAGCAGGAAAGTTAGAAACTGAATTACAGCAAGTGGCAAAACATGAAGCTCATAAATTGGTCGGTTCTCTGGGGTCTTTTGGTTATCCCGAAGGCTCGAAATTTGCACGCTATGCAGAAAATTTGCTCATAAACGATCGCTCTTTGACTGCTGAGGAAATTACTCGCTTCTCGGAATTGGTGGCAGGATTACAGCAGGAATTAGCCAAAACACCTATTAGATCAACGGCTGCACCAGTTTCTAATATTTCAATTTTTAACTATCGGGTTTTGGTAGTTGATGATGATGCTGCATTAACGGAGCGATTGAAAGTAGAATCCGAAGCTTGGGGATTTCGGATGAAAATTGCGCCGAATATTACTGCAGCCCGATCGCGTCTTGCTCTGTCAATGCCGGATGTGATGTTACTTGATTTAAGTTTTGCAGAGACAGAGGAAGATGGATTGACGCTACTGCGAGAACTGACCGAGCGATCGCCTAACCTGCCTATAATTGTCTTTACCGGACGAGATAGTCTTCCCGATCGCTTAGCTGTATCGCGCTTAGGTGCTAAGCAATTTCTCCACAAACCTGCAACCACCGAGCAAATTTTTCGAGCGATTTCCCGTGTTTTACCCACTCCCAAAACTTCTGAAGCCAAAGTCTTAATCGTAGATGATGACCCTGTGATCCTGGTTACATTATCAGCGTTACTGACTCCTTGGGGAATTGAGGTGACAACCCTCAAAGAACCACAGCAATTTTGGGATGTGTTAATTAGCACAGAGCCCGATTTAATAGTGCTGGATCTAGAAATGCCGATCGTCAGCGGCTTAGAATTGTGTCAAGTCGTTCGACAAGATATCCAATGGGAAAATTTACCGATTTTGGTGGTGACAGCCCATACCGAGCCAGAATCTCTGCAACAAGCCTTTGCAGCGGGAGCCGATGATTTTATTACCAAGCCGGTACTAGGGCCTGAATTAGTCACGCGGGTACTCAGCCGAATCAGGCGCAGTCGTCCTTTACTTAAACCGAGAAATATAGGACTTACGCATAGCCTGAATATATAGTCTTTTGTAGGGGCAAACCCCCCGTGGTTGCCCCCATACCTGGGATGATTGCGTAAGTCCTCAAATACTTAAATATAACTTACCCACGAGGGCTAAAAACCCAGTTTCTGCCTCAATCTAAAAAATTTAATTAATTAAGTAGATCGATGATAGAACCTACTGATGAAAATTATGGGAAAGGGCAAGAACAGCCACAGCAAATCCTGGCTAAAACAGCACTTTCTCCCTCCGAATCCCTCAAACTAGAAGATATTCTCAACACTACGGTAACGGATCTCAGAAACATTCTGCAATGCGATCGCGTAATTATCTTCCAATTTGCTCCCGACTGGAGCCCAAAAGTGGTCGTAGAGTCAGTTGGTTCAGAATGGACACCAATCTTATCCACTCAGATACAGGAGCCTTGCTTGGTTGAAAGCTATATCGAATCCTTCAAACAAGGCTTATTCACATCTAAATCAGATATTTATACTGCCGGAATTGATACTTGTCACCCGGACTTCCTGGCCAATTTTCAAGTTAGAGCTAACCTGGTTATTCCTATCCTTAAGGGAGAAGAACTTTGGGGATTATTGATTGCCCATCACTGTGCAGCACCTCGCGAATGGCAAGCATCAGAAATTGAACTCATGGGACAGCTAGCAACTCAAGCTGGAATTGCCATTCAGCAAGCTGATTTATTTGAGCAAGTACAAATGGAAGTGAGAGAGCGCCAACAAGCAGAAATTGCTCTACAACAACTCCATACTGAACTCGAACAACGAGTCATAGAACGGACGGCAGAACTCACTGAAGTCAACCATAGCTGCCAACAATATATCAATCAAGTTGAAGACCTCTATAATAATGCTCCCTGTGGCTATCATTCCCTAGATGCTGCAGGAACAATAATTATGATTAATGATACGGAACTGAAGTGGTTAGGCTATACCAGCGATGAAATTGTATACAAAACTAAATATGTTGATTTAATGACACTTGAAAGTAAAAATATTTTTCATCAAAACTTTCCCTTATTTAAAAAACAAGGCTGGATCGAGAATGTAGAGTTTCAGATGTTGAAGAAAAACGGAACACCCATGTGGTTCAACTTAAATGCTACAGCAATTTATGATGAAGCAGGTAACTTCATGATGAGTCGTTCTAGCGTATTTGATATCACCGATCGCAAACGGACTGAAGAAGCATTCCGCCAATATGAACGCATCGTCTTCAATACAACAGATGGGATTGTGTTGATGGATCGCAACTATATTTATCAAATAGTCAATCAAGCTTATTTGACTTGGTGCAACAAATCTGAAAGCGAAGTTATCGGAAATTATGTTAGGAATATCCTGGATGCAGATGTGTTCGATAATATGATAAAACCTCGGTTAGACAGATGTTTGGATGGCGAAACAATTCAGTATGAAAACTGGTTTACTTCTCCCAATTTAGTCAGGCAATTTTTGAGCGTTACTTATACACCTTTACGTGATACAGGCGAAAATATTGTCGGGATAATCGTTATTCTGCGCGATCTGACTAAACTTAAACAAGCCGAACAAATGCTGGAGCTTCAGGCTGTCATTACCCGCAACATGGCGGAAGGCATTTGTTTAGTAAGAGCAGATAATGCAGTTATTGTCTATGCCAATCCTAAATTTGAGCAGATGTTTGGCTATGACTCTGGCGAACTCAACGGTCACCACGTTTCGATTCTCAACTATGCCACCGAATCGGTCAGCCCTGAAGAGGTAAATCAAGCCATTCGATCTGCTGTTTTACAAAGGGGTGAATTTAGTTATGAAGTCCAGAATGTCAAGAAAGATGGGACTCCATTTTGGTGTAGTGCAACTTGCTCTGCATTCAATCATTCCGACTATGGCGATGTTCTGGTGGCCGTTCATCAAGATATCACAGTAGCGAAGCACCTGGAAGAAGTTCGACAAGAGGCGGAAGCAGCCTTACTACAGAAATCCCGAAAGGAAAATTTGCTCTGGAGGATTACTCAAGGGATTCGCCAATCTTTGGATCTGAATGCGGTTCTAAATACTGCTGTTACTGAAATCAGGCAGACATTACAAACCGATCGCACTGCCATTTACCGCTTTAATCCTGATTGGAGTGGTGATTTTGTTGTGGAGTCAGTTGGTGAGGATTGGGTACAACTGATAGGAAGCGATCTTCAAAAAAATTGTGCAGATACCTATCTGCAAGAAACTCACGGCGGTCGATTCCGAAATAATGAAAGTTTTGTGGTTAATAATATTTACTGCGCTGAAATTCAACCATGTCATATCGAGCTAGTGGAACAATTGCAAGCAAAAAGTTATGCAGTTTTTCCGATATTTTTGAGAGAAAATCTCTGGGGTTTGTTAGCTATTTACCAAAATACGGCACCTCGTCAATGGCAATCGTGGGAAATAGAATTACTTGAACAGATTGCCAGCCAATTGTCGATCGCCATTCAGCAATCCAAACTCTACCGACAACTTCAGGTCGAACTGCAAGAACGTCAGCAAGCCGAAGCCACGATCCGAGAAGCCGAACGACGCTGGCGATCGCTCTTGGATAACGTGCAGTTGATTGTTGTCGGACTTGATATAGAGGCAAATGTCAATTATGTCAATCCTTTCTTCTTAAAAATTACGGGATATACTAACCTAGAAGTTATCGGAAAAAATTGGTTTGAAAACTTCTTACCCGGTTCTCTTCAAGAATCAGTTAAAATTGTTTTTTCGGAAGTTTTAGGCCATAAATTTCATCCTTATTATCAAAATTTTATCTTGACAAAATCTGGTGAAGAACGGTTCATTGCTTGGAACAATACCATGCTGCAAGATTCAGAGGGAAACATCATTGGAACTATCAGCATTGGGGAAGATATTACCGAACGACAAAAGCTCGAACACATTAAAAATGAGTTTATTGGCATTGTCAGCCATGAACTTCGCACTCCTTTGACAGGAATTCAAATGTCCTTGGGACTAATAAAAAGTGGGGTTTATGATAAAAAGCCGGAAAAATCTAGACGCATGATTGAAATCGCCCTCCTCGATACCAATCGTTTAGTGAACCTGGTTAATGATATTTTAGATTTGGAGCGCCTAGACTCCGGGCGGGCAATTGTGGAAAAAACCGTTTGCAAAGCTGCCGATTTGATGCAGCAAGCGGTAGATAGCACTCAGGCGATCGCTACTCAACAGCAGATATCATTAATCGTTACCCCCACGGATGCAGAAGTCTGGGCAACAGGAGATGCGATCGTCCAAACCTTAACAAATTTGCTCAGTAATGCGATTAAATTCTCACCTGCCGATTCCACAATTCATCTGAGTGCCGAAAACCAGACAGACTTTGTGCTTTTCCAAGTTAGCGATCGCGGGCGAGGCATTCCTGCAGATAAACTAGAACTCATTTTTGGGCGATTTCAGCAAGTCGATGCCTCCGACTCCCGTGAAAAAGGAGGCACAGGTTTAGGTTTAGCAATCTGTCGCAGTATAGTGGAGCGGCATGGTGGCAAAATCTGGGCCGAAAGTATCTTAGGTGAAGGCAGCACATTTTGCTTCACCCTACCCTTAGCCACAGTTGAATAACGCTTAGATTCATCTGTACCGTCAATCCCAAATCCAAAATCTGCAATCCCAAATCCGATGACACACAGACAAATTCTAGTTGTTGACGATGAAGAACACCTTCGGGAACTTGTGCAAGCCTGCTTAGAAGATTTAGGCGGATGGAAAACAGTGGGGGCACGATCGGGAGAGGAATGTTTACAAATACTGCAAACAGAACAACCCAATGCTATTTTGCTGGATGTATCTATGCCGGGAATGGATGGGTTTGCTGTGTACGAGATCCTCCAATCCGATCCGATTACTCGATCGATTCCAGTGATTCTGCTGACAGCGAAAGTTTTGCCCAGCGATCGGGCTAAATTTGCCCAAATGGCGGTAGCTGGGGTAATTGCCAAACCCATCCAACCCATCACTTTGACGGAAGAAGTAGCAGAGATTTTGGGATGGAATGAATAAATTTTACCAGTTTTGTAAATTTTTGTAACAAGAACGGAATCTTTACCAATTCCTTACCGTTGCTATTTAGTCTCCTGTTATTCAGCTAACAGTTCTTTGCATTAGGAGGAGACTCGATGAATGCTTTTCAGGTTTTGAATGATATAAATCAGGATCTCGCAGATTCATTTTCCGGTTTGCCCACTGCTTGTCAGCAATCCACGCTTGGGATTGCTCATACAGAGGAAACACCGATCGCAGGCATTAAAGTTCAAGAAAAGGATGCGACACTTATCGTTAAAGTTCACATCTCTGACATTCATCTTGTCAAATTGAATCTCCAAATCACTCCAGAAACTGTTTTAATCCAAGGTCAACCTACCGAATCGGCTGTAGTAGAAGGTTATTTCCTTCCTAGTGGATTTCAAAGTCTCATTCCGTTGCCCCACCGCCTACATCCTGAAATCTATGCGGCTGAAATAGACCAGGATGGTTTAATACTTCAGATTGCTAAAGAGTTGAGAGTTGAGCAATCCGAAGTTCGGATTCAACTCTCAAATACACATCTTTGAGCGATTGCTTAAAGATGGGTATTTGACACCCAATTGGCAACCGAAAGATTGATTTTTAATCAACCCAAATAAAATGAACACTTTGCAATTAGCTAATTATGATGGCAGTCTCCTGCCCGAAAACAAGATGAAAGGGAAGCAAATTCTCATCGTTGACGACCAAGAACACCTCCGCGAACTGATACAGTTGTGCCTGGAAGACCTCGCGGGATGGAACACGCTGGTGGCCGAATCAGGACAAGAATGTTTACAAATCCTACAAACAGAACGACCTAATGCTATTTTGCTGGATATATCAATGCCTGGAATGGATGGGTTTGCTGTGTACGAGATCCTCCAATCCGATCCGATTACTCGATCGATTCCAGTGATTCTGCTGACAGCAAGAGTTATGTCAAGCGATATGGCTGAATTTGCCAAAATGGACGTTGCTGGGGTAATTCGCAAACCATTTGAAGTCACCACCCTGCCGGGAAAAGTGGCAGAGATTTTGGGATGGAATGATGGACACTCCCCGGTATGGCAGACGCAGGATTTTTAAGACTTTAACTCTAAATTCATAGAGTTGCTGCTTCAATCGATAGTTTAAAGGTGAAATTCCATCGCACAGGCGTGACGCCCGTGCCACGATGGAGGCGGATGAATATAATAAAAGAGCTCTCGCACTTGCGGGCTAAACCTCTTCAAAAATCGCGCCTCGCTGCTGTAGATTCACCTGTATCTCCTCATCGATTCCTGAATTGTTCCCGAATCTGGCTGACTCGACATTCGCACCACTGAAATTAGTATTTGTTAAGTTCACTTCCAGCAGATTTGCGCCGCTCAAATTAGCACCGCTGAGGTTAGCTAAAGCTAGACTTGCTTTGTGCAAATCTGCACCGCTTAAATCAGCATTTCCTAAGAAAGCCCCACTCAAATCTGCACCGCCGAATTTGGCATTTTGCAGGTTGGCGTCGCTGAAATCGGCATCGTTTAAGGTTGCACCCCGGAAATTTGCCCGATCGAGATTTGCGCTGCTAAAATCCACTGCACTTAAAGTAGTTCCGCGCAAGCTGCTACCCGCGAAATCAAGTGCTGGATTGAGATTGGCGATTTTTGCCAACTCTACAAAGTTGTCGGTTTCAGCGGAAATAATGCGATCGACCATTTCCTGCAATTGGGATTCAGCTTCCGGCACAATTTCCCCTTCGCGCGGTTCAACCGGAGGCAAATTGTAGGACAATAGCGCCCAACTGAGGGCAGGTTGGAGTTTATTTGCTTGCAGGTATATAGTCAGGATTCTTTCTAAAACCGAATGTTGATTTGGCGTGATCTCGTGCGGCCACAAACCCTCCGCATCTGTGAGATTAATATCTTCTTTAGCAACTTCAAAAGCCGCTGCCATCCGAAATTCTTTGGCAGTAATTTCTCCCAGCTTAGCGCTTTTTAGCAAACCTTTTAATACTGATTTGCCCTGTTCCACTGCAAAAATCCAAGCTGGGGTTGTATCATCGCTGATTGTGGAAACGTGACAAAATATGCTCTCTGTCTCCTTAATTTTTTCCAAATCCTCGCCGCCCTGAACTTCCCGCTGACTTTCGGTTACTAAATTTTCTGTACTGCTTGGAATTGGCAGGGTTTCTTCTATTGGCAAAAGCTTGAAAGAACCGACTAACTGACGTGAGGCTACGGGTATTTCGCAGTTTTCTAGATAGAGTTTGAGCGTCCCGCCTTGCAGACCAAATTTGACGCGACCACCTAGCAGGGGTTCCCAATGCTCGTTAAAATTCAGGCTCAAGTGAATGTCGAGCTGCTGGGTTTGGGGTGCAACCGATGGAACTGGAATTGCTTCAAATTGCATCCACAAGCAATCTGGGTATTTGTTGTGAGACTCTAGCGATCGCATATCGGGTAGAATTGCTGGCACTACCAGCCTGTAATTGATATTTAAATTAGTTTATCATCTCTATTTTATCACAACACAGCTTTTTTTCGTGGATAAAATTGTAAATTTTGTTTAATTTCCTCCGCCCTTCATTGGTTTTGCTGAATTTGACTTTTTACCCAATTCCGAAATGCTTTTACTAATTCCAAATAGTCCATTGTTTCTGCTTGTTCCAAAAATCTGACAATCTCTAAAACAGCCACGCTGGGAAATGCTAAACTGAGTTCGCCCTCAACGTATTCTCCATTTTCTAATCTGTTGATTCTGAGTCGAGATCCATTATAAATCCAAACTTCCGGCACTCCCAGATCCCTATAAACCTGCAAGGTATTTTCCGAACGGCTGGTAATATCAATTTCCACCACTAAATCCGGCGGCGGATCTTGACTCAGGTCAATTCTTTTTTTGCCTTTAACTGCACTAATATTCTGGATGTAAAAACATTCATCCGGTTCTGCACCGCTAAGTTCAGGACGCTTGAAAGTTGTGGAACCAAGGGGTTCAATTCTCACCTCTAATTCTTCCGCTAAGGTTTCAACAAATCGACCCATTATTGTTTTGAAGCGTTCGTGTTCTGGGGAGGGTACCATAATTTTCAAATTGCCACGACTATATGTCAGTCGAATTTGCCGATCGCCAATTTCGGCAAGCAAAGTTTCGTAGGTTTGCCAACTGATACCCGATAGCTCGACAATTTGTTCGGGTGGAGCAAGAGTTTTAGCTGTCATCTGATTTTAGATTTTAGATTTTAGATTTTAGATTTCTCCCGCGAATAAATCGGGGGTCAGAAACCAAATTGTTTTGGATGATAGCGATTAAAAGGGCGGGTTTTTGAGATTGTCAATTATTGGCAGATATTTTTCGTGAGGGGAGCCCCTACCGTATTAGGGGTAATCGACCGGACATAATATCATTCCTTTGCACTTTTAGATTATATCATCGAAAAAAGCTCGATCGCTCTTTAATTACTGAGTTAAAATATGTGCTATCGAGCCAGATTTTTTACTCACCACTCTGCGCGGGAAATACCGCAGATAAATCGAGAGACAAATCTGGGAAACCTGGAATTACCACAACCTCATTCGGCAAAACCACTCGTTTGACTCGATAATCGAAACCACCTCTTTGTTTTTGATAAGGTTCGCTGTGCATTTCCAGTTGAATATCTACCAAATTAAATATCCAATAATCAGAAATTTCCGATTCAGCATAGAGAGATAACTTGGTTCTCCTGTCGTATTTCAAAGTAGAATCGGAAACCTCAATTACCAGCAAAATATCAGCAGGCTCCGGGTGAGAAGATAAATAATTATCAGAACGATTGCGAGCAATAACAACATCAGGCTCTGGTTCGCTATCAGCCGACAAAATAATCGGCTCTTGACCGCGCACGATCGCTCGTTCTTCCAGCAGTGGGTACAATTTTTTAAGCAATAGCGAATTACAAACAGAGTGAAACGTACCTTTTGCAGCCATTTTGATAATTTCTCCGCGAATCAATTCAACTCGCTCATCGGGGGCGAAAAATCCCAGTTCTCCCAAACGGTGATATTCGGCGATCGAGAATCGTTTTGCAGTTACGGCAGTCATAGCTTTTCTTACCCTCTACAATTACCAACATTTCCCATTCTACTCAAAAATCCCGCCCCGTGCCATCAATTCAACCTTCAGGGCTTCCGCAATTCCGACACAACCCAAAAACTTCGCATTTTTAACTACAGTATTTTTCAAATCAGCGCGGCTCAAATCAGCACCTTTTAAATTCGCTCCACTCAAATTAACACCACTTAAATCAGCATTCTTGAAATCAGTATTTGTCAAATTTGCATTTACTAAAATCGCATTCGGTAAATAAGCACTGCTCAAATTGGCGTTGGTTAAATTTGCACCGCTCAAATTCGCCCTGGGCAGCTTTGTCCGCAAATCAGCACCGCTCAAATTGGCGCTGCTGAGTTCAGCATCCCGCAAATTAGCATTGCACAAATTAGCATCAATTAAAATAGCAGCGCTCAGCAAAGCACCGCTGAGATCGGCCAAAGTCAAGTCTGCGCCTCGGAGGTTGGTTTCGCGCAAATCTGCACCGTTAAAATCAGCGTAGTGCAAGTCAAAACCGCTTAAATTAGCCCCAGCAAAATCCTCAATCGGATTCAAACCAACTGTTTCTGCAAGTTGTACAAAACTCTTATTTTTATCAGTTAAAAACAGTTCGCGGACGATCGCCAATTGCTCCTGTCGGTACTGGTTAGCCTTGTCATAATCTGCTAAATACTTGTAGCCGAGCTTCAAATACTTGAGAGCATTGCGCTCAATGCGATCGTCCTTGCTGGTGCGCGCGATCGACAACTGCTGGTGATAGCATTCGATCGCACCAGGCAAATCTCCCTTAGCATCGTAAGCTAGCGCCAAATTGCCCAAAGTTTCCAATTCAGAGCGCCCGTCGCCAGTATCCCGCGCGATCGCCAAACGCTGCTGCTGGTAATCAATAGCACCAGAAAAATCCTCAAGAGCACAGCAAGCATTGCCCAAATTTCCCAAAGCATTTGCCTCGCCCCGGCGATCGCCAATTTCCCGCGCTAACATCAAATGTTGCTGGTAGCAGTCGATCGCCTGAGCATAATTCAAGAGCGCTTCGTAAGCTACACCCATATTACCCAGCGCCGCACCCGATCGGCGCTTATCGTCCATTGAGCGATACAGCCCCAGCGCTTCCTGCCAAGAATCCAGCGCCGCCTCAAATTGACGCGCCTGATATTGCGAAATCCCCTGCTTGATTAGCTCGCTAGCTTGTTCGCTCATACTGTCCAAATTAGTTAATAACTAAAGCTGATATTAACTGAGATATTGCACCATTCTCGCTTAACAGGCAAGATGCCTGTTCCACGAGAAAATTCACTCTTTGTGGAACAGGCCGGAAAGCCTGTTCATAAAAAGCTGATTGAGAATGGTGCAAGATTTCAGTATGGCCCATCCCCCTCTCCCCCATCCGTACTTTCACGTCCGTACAAAAAAAAGACAAAAAAAAAAGAGAGAGCTACCTAAGTAACTCCCTCTGCCATCAGGGTGCATCTACATAACACAATATAACACTATCGGGATGAGGGGTGTCACCCCCAAACGTGAAGATGTTGTAAAGAAATGTAGATTAATTATAAAGTTACGATCCCGCCAGAAGGGCGAGGTCAGGAAAAACCGATCGCCCGCCGCTGTATCCGCTACACGATCCCCTTAACGAATGCTTAACCTGGGGCGTTAAGCTTCGCCGCCAGCAGCTCATTGGTCAGTTTGGGATCGGCCCGGCCGCCCGTTTCCTTCATCACCTTGCCGACAAAAAAGCCCAGCAGCTTAGTTTTACCGCCTCGGTACTGTTCGAGCTCCTTGGGATTGGCGGCTAACACCGCATCGATCGCTCGATCGATCGCCCCAGTATCCGAAATTTGAATCAAACCCTTGCTTTCAACAAACTTTTGAGGCGAACCACCATTTGCCAGCAACTCCGGCAAAATATCCTTAGCGATTTTGCCACTGATCGTACCGGCCTCAATTAGCCCCAGCAGTTCAGCTAAATCCTGCGGTTGGAAAGGAATTTCTGCGATCGCCAGTTTTTCATTTTTCAGATAAGCAGTAATATCGCCCATCACCCAATTGGCAGCTTGTTTAGCCACAGCACCGGCGGCGATCGATTTTTCAAAATACTCCGCCACCGCTTTGTCGTCAGTCAGCACCCGCGCGTCGTAGGGAGAAAGACCGAGCTCAGTTTCGTAGCGATGGCGCTTCATTGCCGGCAATTCTGGCAGTTGAGCTTGCCAATCCTGCAATTGCTCAGTCGAAACTTTGATCGGAGGCAAATCCGGTTCCGGGAAATACCGATAATCGCTCGCACCTTCCTTAACCCGCATACTGAAAGTACACTGCTTGTTTTCATCCCACAGCCTGGTTTCTTGGATGATGGTTTCGCCATTTTCCACCGCTTGAATTTGTCGCTCGATCTCATAATCGATCGCCCGTTCGATCGCATTAAAAGAGTTCATATTTTTAATTTCCACCTTCGTGCCGAACTCTTTTCTGCCCACGGGGCGCACCGAAATATTCACGTCGCACCGGAGTGAACCTTCCTGCATATTCCCGTCGCCAACACCGATGTAGCGCACGATCCGGCGCAATTCTTGACCGTATTCGGCAGCTTCCGCGCCCGATCGCAAATCCGGTTCCGAAACAATTTCGATTAGAGGCACACCGGCGCGGTTGTAATCCACCATTGAATAAGTTGAACCGCTGAGCCGATCGCTGCCGCCGTGAACCAATTTTCCGGCATCTTCCTCCATGTGCAAGCGAGTGATCCCGATTTTTTTTCTAGTAGAATTTCCCGTCTCATCCACCAGTTCAATTTCTAGCCAGCCGTTAGTAGCGATCGGCAAATCGAACTGAGAAATTTGATAATTTTTCGGCAAATCGGGATAGAAATATTGCTTGCGGTCAAACTTACTGTAAGGTGCGATTTCGCAGTTGAGAGCCAGCCCTGCTTTCACCGCATACTCCAGCACTTTTTGATTTAATACGGGCAAAACTCCCGGCATTCCCATACAAATTGGGTCAATGTTAGTATTTGGGGCATTGCCAAATTCTGTAGAAGAACTGGAGAAAATTTTAGTATTCGTACTTAATTGACAATGAGTTTCGAGGCCGATAATGGCTTCGTACTGAGTTCGGTTTTTTATCGAAGAGGGTGCAGCAGCAGTCATAAGCAATTTAAAAGACTGAATAACTTTAGATTTTATTTTAGCTTTTTATTGACCAAACTGATGGGAGAGTATTTGTAGGTAGGGGCGGTTTCATTGGTGTCAACAAGCGTGTCAAACCCTGATTTCGGCAGGTTTAAACCCCTGACGGACTTTGAGCAAGCGTGTTTAGTTGAGACAAATGGGGCTCTGCATACGCAACGCCCTGCTACAGATTGGCGATCGACCCAAGGCTGCAGCCACGCCGAGAGCCTTTGGATCGCCCCCAAACAACAACTCTGTGCAAAAATATACTTAGGGCCAGCTCCTGCCCGCACCATTCCCTTACCCAGGAGAGTTTTAGATCGATCCACCACAATTGCCGATCGATCTACACCCCAAATCCTTTTACTGGCAGTATTTAATACAATACGCTTGGGTTAAAACGCTTTATTCCCGGCGAGATCCCTTGCAGCATCCCCCTGGTTGTTGGGCGACGCAAGAGTAAGTTTTTGTCCCCCCAACAACCAGGGGGGCGCCAAGGCGATCGGGATTAACCCAAGCCTATTGGTCTTCAATAACGCCGCTCGTCTCCAACGATCGGCTCCACGCACCGACTAAAAATTTAAAATGTATAATTTAACAGGAAATTACATATTTTGAATTTTTAAGCTTTAATTTTGAATTCTCAAAGTAACACTTGCCTAAGTGTCAAAACTATGCGTGAAATTCCAGTTAAAAGTGCCAGACTGTTTCAGAACAGCATCACTGAGCTAGAGCAGGCGGAATTAGCCCTCGAACTCGCTTGGAACGAACTCGAAAAACAAACAGCAGAAACCATTGCTCACATTGCCAACACTGGCTCAGCAAACACACAGGAAATTAGCGATCGCTTCGCCAGGGCGAAGCAACTCCGGCAGCAACTTCAAACTCAAATAAAAAAAGCCAACTCGCGGCGGGAATTTCACCTAGAAAACTCACCAATGGCCGTTGTAGAGTGGGACAAAGAATTTCGGGTAGTGCAGTGGTCGCCAATGGCAGAAAAAATATTTGGCTGGAGTGCAGCAGAAGTAATCGGCAAATACTGGCACGAATGGTCAATAGTTCATCAAGAAGACTTCGAGGAAGTGTGTGCCGTCACAAATCAACTATTACACAGCAGAGAACCCCGCAACATTTGCCGCAACCGCAACTATACAAAAGATGGCTCAGTAATTTACTGTGAATGGTACAATTCCGCACTAATCGATGAATCGGGAAGAGTAGTTTCAATTCTCTCTTTTGCCAGAGACATAACCGATTTCCACCGCGCTCAAGAAGAACTGCATAGGCGCGAACAAGCTTTCAGCGCCATCGCCGAAAATGCGACCGATATTATCGCCCGGTTCGATCGCAAACTCTGCCTCCTTTACATCAACCCAGCAGTAGAATCAACAATTGGAAAACACGCCGAAAAATTGATTGGCAAAACCAACCAAGAATCAGGAATGCCACCGCACCTGTGCAGCCTGTGGGATGAGGCTTTTATGAAAGTTTTTGGTAGCGGCAAACAAGAAACCATAGAATTTGACTTGCCCACTTCCGAAGGCATAAAATATTACCACTGTCGAGTCATTCCCGAGTTTGCTGAAGACAATTCAGTAGAAACAGTTTTATCCATCTCCCGCGACATCACAGAACTCAAACAAGTCGAAGATCAGTTGCGACAAAGCGAATCCAAATTTAAAGCCATAGTAGATTCTAATATTATCGGCTTAATTTTTTGGGATCTTGACGGCCACATTACAGATGCGAACGCGGCTTTTTTAAACACGGTAAATTATACGCGGGACGAGCTGCTTGCCGGAAAAGTTAACTGGCAAGAAATGACACCACCTGAATACGTGGGTTTAGATACAGAAAAAGTTGCCGAACTGAAGGCTAGAAATACGGTTGTTCCCTTTGAAAAAGAATTTATATGCTCCGATGGTAGCCGCGTTCCGGTGCTGCTGGGCAGCACATTTTTAGAAGGAACGAAGCAATTAGGCGTCAGTTTTGTGCTGGACTTGAGCGAGCGCAAGCAGGCAGAATTGGAACTGCAAAAACATCAGCAACTTTTAGAGAGTATTGTTACAACTATACCTAATTTTCTCTACATTTACGATGCAGTAAAAAACCAAAATATTTATGCAAATGAATCTGTCACAGCTATGCTGGGATACACTCCCCAAGAATTGCAAGATTTGGGGACAGACGCTGTAGCCAACTTAGTTCATCCCGACGATCTGTTAAAGCTAATTACAGGTATGGAGCGACTAAAACACAGTAGGAATCCCTATGAAACCGATGACAGAGACTACAGAATCAAACACAAAAATGGGGAATGGCGCTGGGTGCACGCTCGCTCTAAAGTTTTCAAAAGAACGCCAGACGGACAAATGAGGCAAATTATCGGTTCCGTACTCGACATCAGCGATCGCAAACAAGCCGAAGAATCATTAAAACAGCAAAAAGAACTGCTGCAAACAATCTTCGACAACGTGCCGATTATGCTCGCATTATTAGACAAAAATGGTCAAATAAACTGGGTGAACCGCCACTGGGAACAAGTGCTAGGCTGGAGTTTGGCAGAAATCAAAAACCGTGATATCTTGGCAGAATTTTATCCGCAGCCAGAATACCGTCAATATGTTTTGGATGAAATAAAAGCAGCAAATGAGAAGTGGAGCGACTTCAAAACAAAAGTTAAAGACGGGCGAATTATCGACACTTCTTGGGCAAATGTTCGTCTTTCAGACGGCAGTTGTATCGGCATTGGTCAAGATATCACCGAACGCAAACGAGTAGAATTAGAGCTCAAAGAACTTAACGAAACTTTAGAAGCTCAAGTCGCGCAACGTACTGCAGAATTAGAAATTTTTTTTGATGCTTTGCCCGACCACATTTTTGTGGTAGATAGCGATAATATGCGACTGTCTTTTGTCAACCAATCTGTTGCCAAAACTGCTGGATTAAATAGCAGAAAAGAGATGCAGGGCAAAACTATTTTTGAATGTTTCTCCCCCGAAATAGCCGCCAAATTCTCTAGGGAAAATTCGCAGGTATTTGAAACAGGGGAAACTCTGCACTTGCAGGATAAATTTGTAATTGCTGGCGAGACCAGTTACTACGATACTTTTAAAATTCCCCTCAGAAATCTCGACGGCGAGGTTTATGCTTTAATTGGCACTTCTCGCGATATCACTGAGTTGGTAGAGACAAAACAAGCTTTGTCAGAACGCACAGAGCAATTAGAAGCTGCCAATCAAGAATTAGAATCTTTTTCTTACTCAGTTTCCCACGACTTGCGCGCACCTTTGCGACACATTTCAGGTTTTGTAGAAGCGTTGAAACAGCGGCTAGAATTAACTGAGGCTTTGAGCGATCGCAAAATAGTTCACTATATGGAAGTAATTGAAGACAGCAGCCAAAAAATGAGCCTGTTGATTGACGGTTTGCTCGCCCTGTCGCGGGTGACTCGCACCGAGTTGAGGCAAATTCCGATCGATCTGAGCCGTTTGGTACAAAATGCGATTAAATTGACTAAACCACCAACAGTCGCAGATCCGGCCCAAACTCCCCACAGCGTTGAATTTGCCGTCGGAAATTTGCCGACAGTAATGGGAGATTCAACCTTGCTGCAACAGGTGTTCAGCAACTTGATTAGCAACGCCGTCAAGTTCAGCCGCGGACGCAATCCGGCTACAATAGTTATTGAGGGTTTACCCGATGGGACGATTTTTGTCAAGGATAACGGGGTGGGTTTTCCGATGGAATATGCCGATCGCCTGTTTGGAGCCTTTCAGAGGCTGCACTCCCAGAGAGAATTTGAAGGTACGGGCATCGGTTTGGCGATCGTCCAGCGGATTATTCACCGCCACGGCGGTACGGTTTGGGCCGAAAGCCTACCTAGTCAAGGAGCCACCTTTTACTTTAAACTAGGGCAAACAATCTCAAACGGTAATATAGATTCATAAGTTAAGTCTATAAGAGTTTTAAATGAAAAATTTAAAACTCTTATAGACTTAAATAAGTCACGATCGGTGAGAGCATCCGAATTTTGGTGTGACAGGAGTGTTCACTGTTAGGGATGGAAGCGAAAGATATAGGCGGGGCTGTGCAAGATGCTCGTACTCCTAAAAAATGCTCTTTTAAAAATTGGGGTGCTCCCCAATCGGTTCGTCAGCCCTCGACTGCAGGTGCTAAATAAAGGTCTTGCGAGTAGAGTATATAATTAATTTTGCTAAAAATATCGAGATAAAATTAATAACAAAACTAAGTCTAAAAAATTACTAGCAAAAACACAAATAACCAATTGAAAACATCCCCAATACCTTATGTTAGATATAAATGAAACCAACTATCTACTAAAAATGGTAGCGGAATCAACATTAAACTTGTTGATTATCGAAGACATGGCAGAAGATATGGAATTAATAGTGCTCGCCTTAGAATCGGGAGGGGTAAATTTTAAGTGCGACACGGCAGAAACAGCAACAGAGTGCAGAAAACTGCTGGAAAATTGCCAGTACGATGCTGTACTCTCAGATTATCGCCTCCCCGGCTTCAACGGTTTAGAAGTGTTGAAATTAATGCAGGAATTAGGGCAAGACATACCCTTGATTTTAGTAACGGGAAGTTTGGGAGAAGAAGCGGCAGTTGAGTGCATCAAAGCGGGAATGACAGATTACGTCTTAAAAGGGCGGCTGTTTAGGTTGCCAACAGTCTTAGAACGATCGCTCCAAGAATACAAAATGCGACGCCAGCAACAAGAAGCGATCGCCCAAATTCAGCGGCAAGCGACTCGTGAAGCGATAGTCAACCGCATCGTTCAAGCCATGCGCTTCACCCTTGTACTCGACGAAGTGCTGCAAACCACCGCAGATCAACTGCACGAAGCTCTCGAAATCAGCGGCTGCGCGATATTGCAGCCAGATGCTGAGGGCAAGATCGGGATTCGCTACATGAGCTTAAAGGCAGCCGACAGAGAACGGGCGATCGGTCTAAATTGCGACTTTGCCCAACACTATCGCTTCTCCCTCGCCCGCGGAGAAACGATCGCCCTCGCCGAGTTATCGACTCTGAGCCCGGAACTGCAAGCATCAGCCCAATTTTTAGGGTTTCACTCGATCGCGATCGCACCGCTGCTATACCAGCAATCATTTTTGGGAGGAATTTGCCTCTACCAGTGCGATCGGGCCCGCTGTTGGACTACAGAAGAACTATCGCTAGTCAAAGCCATATCCGATCAGTGCGCGATCGCGATCCACCAAGCCGAACTCTACCAACAAGCCCAAACCGAACTGGCAGAACGCAAGCGCGCCGAAGCAGCAGTCTGTGGCATCCAGCAGCAGCTAGCCACAATGGCAGCCAACATTCCCGGCTCAGTCTACCGCACTGTGCTGCATCCAGATGGCACAATCTCCCTGCCCTACATCAGTCCGGGCGTGCGCGAAGTTACTGGGTTCGGGGCCGAAGAAGTGATTTCGCGCCCGGAACTCTTGACCGAAATCATCCATCCAGAGGACAAAAGCTCGTCTGACAGCCGCGTAGCAGCATCGAGAGCGAGTCTTTTGCCGTGCGATCGCCAGTACCGCATCGTTCTGAGATCGGGGGAGGTAAAGTGGGTGCAAGACAGCGCTAAATTTTCCAAAAACGAAAACGGCGACGTAATTATAGACGGAGTAGCCCTCGACATCAGCGATCGCAAACAAGCAGAATCAGCCCTGCGCCAAAGCGAACAGCGATTTCGCTCGCTGATTGAAAACGCCACAGACATCACGATCATTCTCGACGCCGCAGGAATCTTCCGCTACATCAGCCCTTCGGTTAAGCGAATTTTAGGGTACGCGCCCCACCAGGCGATCGGCCGCAGCGCCTTAGAAATAGTTCACCCCGACGACAGCGCTACGATCGCCGAAACCCTCCACAAAGCCATTGAAAACCCCAAAAGAAGCCAGTGCCCAGTTGAGTACCGAGTCCGCCACCGCAACGGTTCCTGGTGTTATGTAGAAGCTGTAGCCACCAACTTGCTCTACGATCCCGCAGTCGAGGGAATCGTGATTAACTGTCACGACATCACTCAGCGCAAACTCGCCGAAGAACAACTGCTGCACGATGCTTTTCACGACGCCCTCACCGGATTGCCCAACAGATCGCTATTTACCGATCGGCTCGAACACGCTCTGAGGCTGGCAAAACGGCGCAAAGACTACTCGTTTGCCGTGCTGTTTCTCGATTTAGATAGATTTAAAGTAGTCAACGATTCCCTCGGCCACGCCATCGGCGATCAATTGCTAGTATCGATCGCGCGGCGTCTGGAAGCTTGTCTGAGGCCCGGAGATACAGTAGCCCGCATCGGAGGAGACGAGTTTGTGCTGTTGCTAGAAGACATCGAGGGCATCAATGAAGCTAGCAGCATTGTCAACCGACTGCAAAAGAAAATCACCTCCCCTCTCCTTCTAGACGGACACGAAGTATTTATCACCGCCAGCATCGGCATAGCTTTGAGCTCTGGCGAATACCTGGAACCGACAACCCTGCTGCGCGACGCCGACACAGCAATGTACCGCGCCAAAGAACTTGGCAGAGCCCGACACGAAGTTTTCAACAGTTCCATGCACGCCCACGCTTTGCGACTGTTGCAGCTCGAAAACGACCTGCGGCGGGCGATCGAATCAATTAGAGAACCCGCCACAGAAGAAGACTTTCCCCCATCCCCCGAATCAGCCTTACCTCCCTTATCCGCAGCGCCCCAGTTTATTATTCACTACCAGCCGATCGTGTCGATCGCCACTAACACAATTACCAGTTTTGAGGCCCTAGTGCGCTGGCAGCATCCAGAACGAGGCTTAGTTTCCCCCGGCGAATTCATCACCATCGCCGAAGAAACCGGCTTGATCGTACCCCTGGGCCGCTGGGTACTTCGCACAGCTTGCCACCAAATCCGCCAGTGGCAGCAGCTATTTCCCAGCCACCCCCCGTTGAGCGTTAGCGTCAACATTTCTGTCAAACAGTTTTCTCAGCCAGATTTAATCGAATACATCGATCGAGTCCTCGCAGAAACTCACCTCGACGGCAGCAGTTTAAAACTAGAAATTACCGAAAGCGTACTTATAGAAAATTCTGAATCAGTAACAGCAATGCTGGTGCAGCTCAGAACCCGAAACATAGACTTGTGCATTGACGACTTCGGCACCGGCTATTCCTCGCTCTCCTACCTGCACCGCTTCCCCACCAATACCTTAAAAATAGACCGCTCTTTTGTTAGCAGGATGGGAGGTGAGTTCGATTTCAGTAAAGGAGGGATTGACCCCACAGAAATTGTGCGGTCGATCGTTACTTTGTCCCACAATTTAGGCATGGATGTAGTAGCCGAAGGAGTCGAAGAAGCATCGCAACTATCTATACTAAAAGGGTTAAAATGTGAGTACGCCCAGGGATTCTTTTTCTCAAAGGCAGTAGACTCTCAAACAGCAGCAGCCTTAATCCGACAGCAAGCAGAAAATCAGAATTTGCTGACATTTAGTTTGTTAGAGAAAGGTCATTAAAAAAACACGGCATTTTGTGAGTCCCGTTTCAGCATAAAATCTTAAAATATTTTAAAGCTGTCCCTAACAGGCGTCAGTTAATAACTACGGCATCCAAATCATTATGACTATTGGCTACCTCGCCCTCGTTCTCCACGCCCACTTGCCCTTTGTTCGCCACCCCGAAAGCGACTACGTTTTAGAAGAAGAATGGCTGTTTGAGGCGATCGCGGAAACCTATATTCCCCTGCTGCAAGTCTTTGAAGGCCTCAAGCGCGACGGCATCGACTTTAAAATTACCATGAGCATGACACCGCCCTTGGTGGCAATGCTGCGCGACCCCTTGCTGCAAGACCGCTTCGACGACCACTTGGCCAAACTCGAAGAATTAGCCGATCTCGAAATCGAACACAACAGCGGAAACGGCCACCTCCGCTATTTGGCAGAACATTACGCCGCCCATTTCTCTCAAGTCCGCAACTTTTGGGAAAAGTACGATCGAGATTTAGTCAAAGCCTTCAAAGAACACCAAGATACCAACAACCTCGAAATCATCACCTGCGGTGCCACCCACGGCTACCTACCGTTGATGAAAATGTACCCCGAAGCAGTTTGGGCACAAATTCAAGTAGCTTGCGACAACTACGAAGCAAACTTCGGCCGCCGACCAAAAGGCATTTGGCTGCCCGAATGCGCCTACTATGAAGGCTTAGAGCGGATGTTAGCCGACGCAGGCCTCCGCTACTTTCTCACAGACGGTCACGGCATCCTCTACGCCCGCCCGCGTCCCCGCTACGGCAGCTACGCCCCAATTTTCACCGAATGCGGAGTCGCAGCCTTCGGCCGGGATCACGAATCCTCGCAGCAGGTTTGGTCTTCCGAAGTCGGCTATCCCGGCGCCGCCGAATACCGCGAATTCTACAAAGATTTGGGCTGGGAAGCTGACTACGATTACATTAAGCCCTACATCATGCCCAACGGCCAGCGGAAAAATACCGGGATTAAATATCACAAAATCACCGGTCGCGGATTGGGTTTAGGCGATAAACAGTTGTACGATCCTTACTGGGCAAGGGAAAAAGCAGCGGAACACGCCAGCAATTTTGCTTTTAACCGCGAACGCCAAGTCGAACACCTCAACGGCATTATGCAGCGTCCGCCGATTATTGTTTCGCCTTACGACGCCGAACTTTTCGGTCACTGGTGGTACGAAGGGCCTTGGTTCTTAGATTACCTGTTCCGCAAGAGTTGGTACGACCAAAATACCTACGAGATGACGCACTTAGCCGATTATTTGCGGGGAAATCCGACTCAGCAAGTGTGCCGCCCGTCTCAGTCTAGCTGGGGTTTCCGGGGTTTCCACGAATATTGGCTCAACGATACCAATGCTTGGATTTACCCGCACTTGCACAAAGCTGCGGAACGGATGATTGAGTTGGGAAGCATGGAACCTGCAGATGAGTTGCAGTGGCGCGCTTTGAACCAGGCGGCGCGGGAAGTGCTGCTAGCTCAATCTTCTGACTGGGCGTTTATCATGCGTACAGGGACGATGGTTCCCTATGCGGTGCGCCGGACTCGATCGCACTTAATGCGCTTTCACAAGCTTTACGATGAAGTGAAAGAAGGGAAAGTTGATTCGGGTTGGTTGGAGAAGGTTGAGGAGATTGATAATATTTTCCCTGAAATTAACTATCGCGTTTATCGATCGCTTTAAGTCTCGTTTCCCCTTTCATCCTGTCCCCCCAGCCCTGCTTAAGGGAGGGACAGGATGTTAATTAAAATTATAGATGATGGGGCGATCGCCATGGGTGGAATGAGAGGGGCGAGCTGGGAGCATGTCACTTTTGCAATAAGTATTTATACTTGTGCAGTTTTTGGCGGTCTACCAATTAAGCCATTTAAGTAA